>NZ_JBIVAL010000004.1:151777-381108 GCF_044745505.1 Streptomyces sp. NPDC086989 | reverse complement strand
GGCCGCAGGCCGCAGGCCGCAGGCCGCAGGCCGCAGGCCGCAGGCCGCAGGCCGCAGGCCGCAGGCCGCAGGCCGCAGGCCGCAGGCCGCAGGCCAGGGTCCCGGACCCCCGAGTCGACCCGCGAACCGGCCCCGACGCCCAAGGTCCCGGCGGGCCGGTGCGGCAGCGGCACCGGTGCAGCAGCGGCACACCGCAGACCGGGCCGCAAGACGGAGCATGGAACCGGGGCCGGAAGCCAGGGTCCCGGACCCCGGGGCGGGCTTGCGAACCGGCCCCAACGCCCAAGGTCCCGGCCGGGCCGGTGCAGGGGTGGCCGGGCCGGTGCAAGGGCGGCGGCACACGGCGGACCGGGAGGGACGACGGAGCCCGAAACCAGGCCCGCCGGCCAGGGTCCCGGACCCCCGGGCCCGACCCGCGAACCGACCTCGACGCCCAAGACCCCGGGCCGGGCCGGTGCACGGGCACCACACCGCGAATCGGGACGCAGGACGGAGCCACGGACCGGGCCGCAGGCCCGGGCCCAAGACCCGCCGCACCGACCCGGGAGCCCGCCCGGGGCCCGGCCGGGCCGGTGCGGCAGCGGCACACCGCGGACCGGGACGGAGGACGGAGCCTGGAGCCGGGGCCGGAGGCCAGGGTCCCAGACCCCCGGGGCAGCCTTGCGAACCGGCCCCGACGCCCAAGGTCCCGGCCGGCCGGTGCAGGGGCGGGCCGGGCCGGTTGCAGGGGCGGCGGCACACGGCGGACCGGGACGGACGACGGAGCATGGAACCGGGGCCGCAGGCCGGGGTCCCGGACCCCAGGGCCGGCCCGCGAACCGGCCCCGATACCCATGGCCCGGGCCGGGCTGGTGCAGCAGCGGCACACCGCGGACCGGGCCGCAGGACGGAGCCGTGGGACCGGGCCGCCTGCAGGCCAGGGCCGGACCCCCGAGCTGACCCGCGAACCAGCCCCGACGCCCAAGGTCCCGGCCGGGCCGGTGCAGGGGCGGCGACACACGGCGGACCGGGACGGACGACGGAGCATGGAACCGGGGCCGCAGGCCAGGGTCCCGGACCCCCGGGCCCGACCCGCGAACCGACCTCGACGCCCAAGACCCCGGGCCGGGCCGGTGCAGGGGTGGCCGGGCCGGTGCGGCAGCGGCACACCGCGGACCGGGGACGGACGACGGGGCATGGAACCGGGGCCGCAGGCCGGGGGCCCGGACCCCAGGGCCGACCCGCGAACCAGGCCCGCAGGCCACGGTCCCAACCCCCCAGACCGACCCGGGAGCCGGCCCCGATACCCAAGGTCCCGGCCGGGCCGGTGCCGCAGCGGCATAGCGGGGACCGGGCCGCAGGACGGAGCTGGGGACCGGGCCGGAGGACGGAGCCTGGAGCCGGGGCCGGAGGACGGGGTCCGGGGCTCGGCTGGGGTCGGGAGCGGGGGCGGTGCCGGGGCCGAAGCGGGCCCGGGGGCCGGGGGACGCACGGGGCCCGGGAGGCCGCCCGGGTAGGGGTCAGGCGGTGCGGACGCGGAGGGCGCGGGCCAGGTCGTCCAGCTGGTCGACGAGCTTGCGGCGCAGACCCGGGACGACGGCGGGATCGGCGAGGGCGGCGTGGCCGGCCCGGAGGTTGTCCTCGTCGACGGCGTGGCCGGGGAAGGCGTGGCGGCCTGCGGCTTCGGCGATGGCGGGGCCGCGGCGGGCGCCGAGGGCGATGGCGTCGGCGTAGTAGCGCGGCACGTACTCCCGTACGAGGTCGCTCTGTTCGGGCTGCCAGAAGCCCTGGGCGGTGGCGCTGAAGAGGTAGTTGGAGAGGGAGTCGTCGTGGAAGAGGCGCTCCCAGGCGGCGGCCTTGGCTTCGGCGGTGGGCAGTGCGGCGCGGCAGCGGGCGGCGCCTTCCTCCCCGGTGGCGCTGGGATCGGCGGCGAGGGCGGCGTCGATCTCGCCCTCGCCGACGGCGCCGAGGACGCTGAGCCGGCCGAGGATGCGCCAGCGCAGTTCGGGGTCGAGTTCGGGGCCGCCGGGGACGGTGTCGTCGGCCAGCCAGGCGGCGAGGGTGTCGGGCTGGGTGGCGGCGTCGATGAGGGCGCGTACGGCGGCGAGCCGCAGCCCGGGGTCGGAGCCGTCCTCGGTGCGTCGCAGCAGGGCGCGGCCGATGGCGGTGAGGGTGGCGAGGGCTTCGGTGCGGTGTTCCGCGGCGAGGTAGAGGTCGGCGATGTGGTGGCGGGCGAAGGCGAGGACGCCCTGGACGATGGCGAGGTCGGCTTCGGCGGGCAGGTGTGCGGCGGCGGTGGCCAGGTAGGCGGCGGGTTCGAGTTCGCCGTCGCGGACCATGTCGCGCAGGGAGTTCCAGACGACGGCGCGGGTGAGGGGGTCGGGGACGGCGGAGAGGTCGCGCAGGACGGTTTCGACGGAGGTGTCGTCGAGGCGGACCTTGGCGTAGCCGAAGTCGCCGTCGTTGAGGACGAGGAGGGCGGGGCGGGGGCCGCTGACGGAGACGATCTCGTCGGAGGGGACGTCGACGGTGAGGAGTTCGCGGGGGTGGAGGGTGTCGTCGGGGTCGCGGTCGTAGGTGCCGACGGCGATGTGGTGGGGTCGGGTGCCCCGGCGGTCGACGGTGAGGGTCCAGCCGCCGTGGCTCTCCTCGATGCGGGGGGTGAGGGTGTCGATGCCGGTGGTGCGCAGCCAGATGTCGGCCCAGGCGTGGACGTCGCGGTCGGTGTGGGCGGCGAGGGAGTCGACGAAGTCGGCGAGGGAGGCGTTGGCGAACCTGTGGCGGGTGAAGTGGGTGTTGATGCCGGCGAGGAAGTCCTTTTCGCCGAGCCAGGCGACGAGTTGGCGCAGCGCGGAGGCGCCCTTGGCGTAGGAGATGCCGTCGAAGTTGAGGAGGGCGCTTGCGGTGTCGGGTACGGCGTCGGGGGCGACGGGGTGGGTGGAGGGCCGCTGGTCGGCGTCGTAGCCCCAGGGCTTTCGTTCCATGGCGAATTCGGTCCAGGTGCCGCTGAAGCGGGTCGCTTCGGTGAGGGTCTGGTAGCCCATGTACTCGGCGAAGGACTCGTTCAGCCAGATGTCGTCCCACCAGCGGAGGGTGACGAGGTCGCCGAACCACATGTGGGCCATCTCGTGCGAGATGGTCATGGCGCGGCGCTGGCGCTGGGTGTCGGTGACGGCGGAGCGGAAGACGTATTCGTCGCGGAAGGTGACGAGGCCGGGGTTCTCCATGGCGCCGGCGTTGAACTCGGGGACGAAGGCCTGGTCGTAGGAGTCGAAGGGGTAGGGCTCGGAGAACTTCTGGTGGTAGCGGTCGTAGCAGTCGGTGGTGACGGAGAGGATTTCCTCGGCGTCGGCGTCGAGGTGGGGGGCCAGCGAGCGGCGGCAGTGGATGCCGAAGGGCAGGCCGGCGTGTTCGGTGCGGATGCTGTGCCAGGGGCCGGCGGCGACGGCGGCGAGGTAGGTGGAGATGACGGGGGTGGGGGCGGACTTCCAGATGCCGGCGCCGTCGGTGTCGCGGTCGCCGGTGCGTTCGGTGATGCCGTTGGCGAGGACGGTCCAGTGGGCGGGCGCGGTGACGGTGAACTCGAAGACGGCCTTGAGGTCGGGCTGGTCGAAGGCCGGGAAGACGCGCTGGATGTCGTCCATGAACATCTGGGTGTAGACGTACGTCTCGCCGTCGGCGGGGTCGGTGAAGCGGTGGAGGCCTTCGCCGGTGCGGGAGTAGCGCATGCGGGTGGCGGTGCGCAGTTCGTGGGGGCCTTCGCCGAGTCCGGTGAGGGGGAGGCGGTCGTCGGCGAGGGTGGCGGGGTCGAGGGGGGTGCCGTCGAGTTCGGCGGAGTGCAGTACGTCCGGTTTCAGCTCCACGAACGTGTCCCCGGCGGCACGGCTGGTGAACCGGATGACGGTGGTGGATTCGAAGGTGTCTTCGCCGCCGGTGAGGTCGAGGGTGACGGCGTAGTGGTGGACGTCGAGGAGCTGTGCTCGGAGCTGCGCTTCGTTGCGCGTCAGTGCGGACATGGGGCCCATGCTGCCCGACGGGCGGGCCCCGGCCGTGTCCTCTGCGCCTACTCTTCGCCCGCCGCGATCGTCTCGTGGTGGCGGATGACCTCGGCGATGATGAAGTTGAGGAGCTTCTCGGCGAACGCGGGGTCGAGTTTGGCGTTCTCGGCGAGCTGGCGCAGGCGGGCGATCTGGCTGGCCTCACGGGTCGGGTCGGCGGGGGGCAGCTGGTGCTTGGCCTTGAGGTGGCCGACCTGCTGGGTGCACTTGAAGCGCTCGGCGAGCATGTGGACCACGGCCGCGTCGATGTTGTCGATGCTGTCGCGCAGGCGGGCCAGCTCGGCGGTGACGGTCTCGTCGATGGCTGCGGCGTCCCGGCCCGCGTCCGCGCCGGCGTCCTTGGCCGTGCCCGCTCCCGTGCCGGTGCCCGTGCCCGTGCCCGTGCCGGTGCCGTTGTCGAGGTCGCTGATGTTCATGGTTCCCGAGCTTACGTGGCGGTGGCCGCGGGTTCCCCGGGCAGTCGTCCTGTGAGACGGAACCTGCCTGGTTGCCCCCAAGGCGGCGGGTGCGGCGAGGGCGGCCGGGGCGTGGGGACGGGCGGCCGGTCTGGAGAAGGCGGCGCGGGAGCGCAGTGGCCGGTACGGGCGCTACCGGTGGGCGTTCGCCGCCGGGCAGCCGGTGCTCGTACCGGTGGCGGTGCTGTGGCGCGGGATGCCCTCGGCGGTGGTGTTCGGGGTGACGAACGCGCTGCTCGTGACGGGGCTGAGCTGGTACGCGGCGCGGGGTCCCGGCGCTGGAGGGTGAGGGGGCGGTCTGGGCGGAGGTCCGCAAGGGCCGTGCCGGGCGCCGCCCGCGGACCCTGCTCACGCTGACCCCCAGGGGCGGGTGGTCCACCGGCGGCATCTGGCCGCACTGCGGGCCATTGCGCTGGATCGAACCGGATCACGGCGGCAGGACGTCGGCGCCCAGCCGGCCTTCCTCGGGGGCGGGCCCCGCGGTGAGGCCCCGAGGGCATCGGCGCAGGCTCCGTGGGGCAGCCGCCGAGGGCATCGGCGCAGGCTCCACGGGGCGGCCTGGGCGGCGGTGGCGCGGGGCGGCCGGCGGCACGGGCGGCGGTGGCGCGGGGCGCAAGAGCCGGACGGTGCCGGCGGGTGGGCAGAGGGAGGTCGCTGGCCCGCGGTGGTGCCCGGCGGGCCGTCGGCGTGGACGCCTCGGAGGAGATGATCCGCCTCGCCCGCGCGCACGGCGTGATCGGCGCGGACGACGTGGCCACCCTCGAAGGCACGGTGGGCGCGGAGCCTTCCGCGGACGGCTCCGCGGCGGCGGCCGTCACCGCCGGGATCGTCACCACCGTCACCACCGGGTCCACCGGGTCCACCGGGTCCGCCGGTTCCGCCGGGTCTGCCGGGTCTGCCGGGCGGGGTCGGGTCCGCCGGGCCCGCCGGGGCCGCGCCGGGCGGGGCCGGGCTGCGCGACACCTCGGTCGAGTAGTGGTCGCCGATGCGGCCGAGCTGCCGCACATGGGGCCCTTCGACCTGCCACCGCCGTGTCGCCGACGGCCACGGCACGGACGGCCTCAACCAGCATCGCGGGGCTGGCGTCTTCGAGGAGGAAGCCGGATGCTCCTGCGTGGAGCGCGGCGTGGACGTACTCGTCGAGGCCGAAGGTGGTGACGATCACGATGTGTGGCCCGTCCCGGGCGGCCGCGCGGCCGGCGACCACTCTGATCGCCATGCGTCGCCCGCCCCGCTGTCGTCCGCCGTCCGTGCCTTCCCGCGGGACCGGCGGGCGCGCCGGCCCGCAACCGGGCGGGGCCGGGGCTTCGGTGTGCCGGCCGTGTGGCGTCGCGGCCGGTGTTGCGGGGGTGCGGGGCGCGGCGCTTCGTCCCTCCGGCCCGTACGCGCTGGGCCGGAGGGACGAAGCGGAGGGGATGCGTGGGCGGGTGGGCTCAGAGGGTCGCGGCCGCGTTCTTGATGGCCGTGGCGAACGTGGAGACCTCGCTGTAGACGCCGGGGTAGCCGGCGCGGGCGCAGCCTTCGCCCCAGCTGACTATGCCGACCTGGATCCAGGCGTTGGTGTCGTCGCGGCGGAACATGGGGCCGCCGGAGTCGCCCTGGCAGGTGTCGACGCCGCCCTGGTCGAAGCCGGCGCAGATCTCGTCGCCGGGGACGAGGTCGCTGCCGTAGGCGCTCTGGCAGGCGGCATCGGAGACGAAGGGGACGGTGGCCTTGAGCAGGTAGCGCTGCTGGCCGCCGCCTTCGCGGGCGGCGCCCCAGCCGGCGATGGTGAAGGTGCCGTTGTCGAAGGCCTTGGTGTCGGCGATCTTCAGGGTGGGCAGGTTGATGGGTTTGGCCAGTTTGATGAGGGCCCAGTCCTTGCCCTTGCCGTTGTAGCCGGGGGCCTGGAGCACCTTGGTGGACTTGACCTTGACGGCGCTGGAGCTGTTGAGGTCGACGACGCCGGCGGTGGCGGTGATGGAGGTGTTGTTGCCGGAGCCGTTCACGCAGTGGGCGGCGGTGAGGACGATCTGCTGGGTGTAGAGGGCGCCGCCGCAGCCCATGGAGAGGCGGACCATGAAGGGGAATTCGCCCTGGGCGGCTCGGGTTCCGCCGACGACGGGGGCCTGGGAGGCGTTGGCTGCGCCGGGCTGGAGGCTGACGGCCGCGAGGGCCACGGCGCCGACGGCGAGGGTGCGCTTGATGAGTGCGGCAAGGGTGGACACGGTCGACACACTGCCTTTCGTGGGGGGTGGGGCCGTGCGCGTCATCGGGTGAATGACAGGTACATGTCACACCTCTGCCGGGCCGGGCATCAAGGACGCCTTTTCGGACACCTTGCGGCGCGGGAGGCGGCATGACGCGAAACGGCAGGCGCGACAGTCCGGTCGAGCACGGCTTTCCGCATCTCGACACCGTCCGCGCGGCGATCACCGCACTGTTCCGGAGGCTCTCCTACGAGGGGATCCGGGCCTACGGCGCGAGCTTCGCGCCCGCCGACGCCGCCTTCTCCCCCGCCGACGACCTGCACCTCGGCGCCCACCGCGTGGCCTCGGCGGTCGTCCGCGCGCTGCGGCTGCCCGACGCCCGGATGGTGGTCTGCTTCCGGCCGCTCGAACAGGCCGCCACCGTGGAGCTGACCGCCGGCCCGGAGTACTTCATCGAGGTGAACGACCGCTTCCGCACCCACCGCCGCGACCTGGCGGCGGCCCTGGCGCACGAGGTCACCCACGTGCTGCTGCACCGGCTGGACCTGCGCTTCCCCTCCACCGCCGACAACGAGATCCTCACCGACACCGCCGCCGCCTACCTGGGGACCGGCTGGCTGCTCCTCGACGCCTACCGCGAGGACGAACTCACGCACCAGAAGCTCGGTTACCTCACCCCCGAGGAGTTCGGCTACGTCCTCGCCCGGCGCGCCCTCCTGCTCGGCGAGGACCTGTCCGCCTGGTTCACCAGCCCCCAGGCGTACGAGGCGTACGTGCGCGGCCGCGCGCTCGCCGGGCAGGAGCTGCGCCGGGCTCCCCTGGCGGCCGCGGACCGGGCGCAGCGGCGCCGCTACGCCCGTGACCGGCGGGCGGGCGCCGCCGCGCCGGGGGCCTCGTACCGCTTCGAGCAGCAGCCGGACGGGACGCGGGTGAGCTTCCCGTGCCCGGTGTGCGGGCAGCGGCTGCGGCTGCCGGTGCGCGGGCCGGTGCGGGCCCGCTGCGGGCTGTGCCGCACGGTGCTGGACTGCGACACCTGAGCGGCGCCGGATTCCGGGCGGAACATGTTGGGTGACTGCGGTTCGGCGCGTGGGAGGAGTGGGTAGTGATACCTCATCGCACGAGTGCAGGACACCGGTCCCGACCTCCCGCCAGGGGGCCGGGGCCGTTTGCGTGTGGCGCTCACGCGGCCGCGGGCCCGGCCCCGGAGGGTGCCGCGGCGCCGGACGGGGTCACCCGGCGCCGTAGACCGGGTGCGGGGGTTCGGACTCCGCGAGGAGTTTGACGGCCGCCTCGCCCGCCTCGGCCGGCGTCCAGCGCGCTCCGCGGTCGGCCGTCGGGCCCGGACGCCAGCCCTCCATCACCGTGATCCGGCCGCCCTCCGCCTCGAAGACCCGGCCCGTGACCCCCGCCGAGGCGTCCGAGCCCAGCCACACCACCAGGGGTGACACGTTCTCCGGGGCCATCGCGTCGAAGGCGCCCGCTCCCGGCTGCGCCATCGTCTCCGCGAAGGTCTGCTCCGTCATCCGGGTCCGGGCCGCCGGGGCGATCGCGTTGACCTGGACCCCGTACCGGGCCATCTCCGCCGCCGCGACCAGCGTCATGCCGAGGATGCCGGCCTTGGCCGCGCTGTAGTTGCCCTGGCCGACCGAGCCCAGCAGGCCCGCCCCCGAGGAGGTGTTGACCACCCGCGCCGCCACCGGCCGGCCCGCCTTCGCCTCCGCACGCCAGTGCGCCGCGGCGTACTTCAGCGGCAGGAAGTGCCCCTTCAGGTGCACCCGCATCACCGCGTCCCAGTCCGCCTCCTCCAGGTTCACCAGCATCCGGTCGCGCAGGAACCCGGCGTTGTTGACCAGCGTGTCCAGCCGGCCGAACGCCGAGAGGGCAGCCCCGACCAGCGAGGACGCTCCCTCCGGCGAGGCGATGTCCTTGCCGTGCGCCACCGCCTCGCCGCCCTGCGCCCGGATCTCCGCGACGACCCGCCCGGCCGGGCTGTCCTCCCCCGGCTGCCCGTCCAGGCCCACTCCCAGGTCGTTGACCACGACCTTCGCCCCCTCCGCGGCGAAGGCCAGCGCGTGGGCCCGGCCCAGCCCCCGTCCCGCGCCCGTCACGATGACCACACGACCCTCGGCAAGACCCATCTCAGCTCTCCTTGTTGACCGTGTTGACCGTTGCCGCATCCAGAAACGCCGGGCGCTCCCCGCCGCCGTGCACGAGCAGGCTCGCCCCGCTGACATACCCCGCCCGGCCCGAGGCCAGAAACACCGCCGCCGCCCCGACGTCCGCGGGCTCCGCCAGCCGCCCCAGCGGAACCGTCGCGCCCACGGCCGCGATGCCCGCCTCGTCCCCGTAGTGCAGGTGCGCCGCTTCGGTCCGCACCATGCCCAGCACCAGCGTGTTCACCCGTACCTCGGGCGCCCATTCGACGGCCATGGTCCGGGCCAGGTTCTCCAGGGCCGCCTTCGCCGCCCCGTACGCGGCCGTCCCCGGCGAGGGCCGGGTGCCGCTGACGCTGCCGATCATCACCACCGAGCCGTGCGCCTCCCGCAGCTGCGGGTAGGCCGCCAGCGAGGCCGTCATCGGGGCCACCAGGTTCAGCTCGACGACCCGCGCGTGGCGCTCCGCCCCGCCCTCCCCCAGCAGCCGGTAGGGGGTCCCGCCCGCGTTGTTCACCAGGCAGTCGAGCCGCCCGTACCGGTGGCCGACCCCGGCGAAGAACGCGTGGACGGCGGCCGTGTCGCGCAGGTCCAGCGCGGCGAACTCAGCCGTGCGCCCGGCCGTGCGCCCAGCCGTGCACCCGGCCGCGGACACCGGCTGCGGTGGCGGCCGGCGGGCGCAGACGACGACGTGCGCCCCCGCTTCGAGGAACGACCGGGCGATTCCGGCTCCGACGCCGCGGGTTCCGCCGGTGACGACGACAACCCTCCCGTCCAGCTCCATGGGCTGCTACCTTCCTCACCTAACAAATGTTTGGTGGAAAGGTAGCTGATCCTCTCATGGGTGTCTCCACCTCAAGCCCCGACAAGGGCGTCGCACTGGTCACGGTCGACTTCCCGCCCGTCAACGCGCTTCCCGTACAGGGCTGGTACGACCTCGCCGACGCCCTGCGCGCCGCCGGCCGCGACCCCGCGACGCGCTGCGTCGTCCTGGCCGCCGAGGGCCGCGGCTTCAACGCCGGCGTCGACATCAAGGAGATGCAGCGCGACACCGGCCACGGCGCCCTCATCGGCGCCAACCGCGGCTGCTACGAGGCCTTCGCCGCCGTGTACGAGTGCGAGGTGCCGGTCGTCGCGGCCGTGCACGGGTTCTGCCTGGGCGGCGGCATCGGTCTCGTCGGCAACGCCGATGCGATCGTGGCCGGCGAGGACGCCACCTTCGGACTCCCCGAGCTCGACCGGGGCGCCCTCGGCGCCGCCACCCATCTGGCCCGCCTGGTCCCCCAGCACCTGATGCGCGCCCTCTACTACACCTCCCGCACCGCCACCGCCGCCGAACTGCACGCCCACGGCTCGGTGTGGCAGGTGGTCCCGCCCGCCCGGGTGCGGGCCGCGGCCCTCGAACTGGCCGCCGAGATCGCGCGGAAGGACGGTTACCTGATCCGGCTGGCCAAGGCCGCCATCAACGGCATCGACCCCGTCGACGTACGGCGCAGCTACCGCTTCGAGCAGGGGTTCACGTTCGAGGCCAACCTGAGCGGGGTCGCCGACCGGATCCGCGACACCTTCGCAGAGCCCGGCGGGAGGGACCGCTCATGACCGACAAGACCATGACCCCCGACGAGGTGGTGGGACGGCTGCGCAGCGGGATGACCCTCGGCATCGGCGGCTGGGGTTCGCGGCGCAAGCCCATGGCCCTGGTGCGGGCACTGCTCCGCTCCGAGATCACCGATCTCACCGTGGTCTCGTACGGCGGCCCCGACGTCGGCCTGCTCGCGGCCGCCGGCCGGATCCGCCGGCTCGTCGCCCCCTTCGCCACCCTCGACTCGATCCCGCTGGAGCCGCAGTTCCGGGCCGCCCGCGAGAGCGGCGCCCTCACCCTGACCGAGCTCGACGAGGCCATGTTCATGTGGGGGCTGCACGCCGCCGCGAACCGGCTCCCGTTCCTCCCCGTCCGGGCGGGCCTGGGATCCGACGTCATGCGGGTCAACCCGGAGCTGCGGACCGTCACCTCCCCCTACGCCGACGGCGAGGAGCTCGTCGCCGTCCCCGCCCTGCGCATGGACGCCGCGCTGGTCCACCTGAACCGCGCGGACCGCCTCGGCAACGCCCAGTACCTGGGCCCGGACCCGTACTTCGACGACCTGTTCTGCGAGGCCGCCGACGCCGCGTACGTCTCCTGCGAGCAGCTGGTGGAGACCTCCGAGCTGGCCAAGGCGGGGCCCCCGCAGTCCCTGCTGGTCAGCCGGCACTCGGTGACCGGTGTCGTCGAGACCCCGAACGGCGCGCACTTCACCTCCTGCGTCCCCGACTACGGGCGCGACGAGGCCTTCCAGAAGCTGTACGCGGCCGGCCCCTGGCCGGAGTTCCGCGCCCGCTTCCTGTCCGGCGGCAGCGAGCACGCCTACCAGTCGGCCGTACGGGCCTGGCACGAGGAGCAGCAGTGAGCACAGCGACGGCCGCGTCCCGAGCGGAGTACTGCGTGATCGCCTGCGCCGAGGCCTGGCGCGGCGACGGCGAGGTGCTCGCCAGTCCGATGGGCCTGATCCCGTCCTTCGGGGCCCGGCTGGCGAAGCGGACGTTCTCGCCCGACCTGCTGCTGACCGACGGCGAGGCCCTGCTCGTCGGCCTGGACGGGGAGACCGAGGGCTGGCTCCCCTACCGGCGCCATCTCACGATGGTCACCGGCGGACACCGGCACGTGATGATGGGCGCCAGCCAGATCGACCGGTTCGGCAACCAGAACATCTCCTGCATCGGCGACTGGGCCCGGCCGGCCCGCCAGCTCCTGGGGGTGCGCGGTGCGCCCGTCAACACGCTGAACAACCCGGTGAGTTACTGGGTGCCGCGGCATTCGCCGCGGGTGTTCGTCGAACGCGTCGACATGGTGAGCGGGGTCGGCCACGACCGGGCCGAGGCGGCCGGGGTGACCCGCTTCCACCGGCTGCCGCGGGTGGTCAGCGATCTCGGCGTCTTCGATTTCGGCGGCCCGGACCACTCGATGCGCCTGGCCTCCGTGCATCCGGGCGTGAGCGTCGCACAGGTCCGGGAGGCCACCGGGTTCGCCCTGGCGGTCGACGGTGAGGTGCCGTACACGCGGGATCCGAGCGCCGAGGAGCTTCGGCTGATCCGCGAGGTGATCGACCCGGAGGGGCTGCGCGACCGGGAAGTGCGGGGCTGACGCGATGGAGACGGCGTTCACCCGGCTGGTCGGTGTGCAGCACCCGGTCGTGCAGACGGGCATGGGCTGGGTGGCGGGCCCCCGGCTGGTGTCGGCGGCGGCCGGCGCGGGCGCTCTGGGCATCCTGGCCTCGGCGACGATGACGGTGGAGGAGTTGCGGGCGGCGGTCCGCGAGGTCCGCTCCCGTACGCAGGCCCCGTTCGGGGTCAATCTGCGGGCGGACGCGGGGGACGCCGCCGAGCGGGTCCGGCTGATCATCGACGAGGGAGTGCGGGTCGCCTCGTTCGCGCTCGCCCCGTCGAGGGAGCTGATCGCCCGGCTCAAGGATGCGGGCGTGGTGGTGATCCCGTCGGTCGGGGCCCGCCGGCACGCCGAGAAGGTCGCGGCCTGGGGGGCCGACGCGGTGATCGTGCAGGGCGGCGAGGGCGGCGGGCACACCGGGGACGTGGCCACGACGGTGCTGCTGCCGCAGGTGGTCGACGCGGTGGACATCCCGGTGGTCGCGGCGGGCGGCTTCCACGACGGGCGCGGCCTGGTCGCCGCGCTGTCGTACGGCGCCGCGGGCATCGCGATGGGCACCCGCTTCCTGCTGACCTCGGATTCCACCGTCCCGGACGCGGTCAAGGCCCGCTACCTGGCGGCCGGCGTCAAGGACGTCACGGTCACGACGGCGGTGGACGGGCTGCCGCACCGGATGCTCCGCACCGAGCTGGTCGCCTCCCTGGAGCGGGCGGGCCGCACCCGCGCCCTGGCGCGGGCGGTCCGGCACGCGGCGGCGTTCCGCAGGCTGTCGGGGCTGTCCTGGGCGCAGATGGTGCGCGACGGCCTCGCGATGAAACACGGCAAGGACCTGTCCTGGAGCCAGGTCCTGCTCGCCGCGAACACCCCCATGCTCCTCAAGGCGTCCATGGTCGAGGGCCGTACGGACCTCGGCGTCATGGCATCAGGCCAGGTCGCGGGCGTGATCGAGGATCTGCCGTCCTGTGCGGAGCTCGTCTCGCGCGTCATGGCCGAGGCACACACGGTGCTGGCACGACTGGAACGCCTGCACTCGCCCGACGCCCTGCCACCACCAGGGTGATCCCCCTTCTCCTCCTCAGGAGTCGCCACAGATGAGCCGTGCACGAACCCGCCTGGTGACCGCGGTAATCGCTTCCGCTCTCGCCCTCGGCACTCTGCCCGCCGCCTCCGCGTACGCCTCGCCGGCGGCGAGGGCCTCCGCCTCCGTTTCAGCCTCAGCCTCCGGCCGGTACCTCCAGCAGGCGGAAACGATTCGCCAGATCCCCCTCCAGGGCGCGGTCAACGTCCGCGACCTGGGCGGCTACCGCACCTGGAGCGGTGGCCGGGTCCGCCAGGGGCTGGTCTACCGCTCCGACGCGCTCAGCAAGCTCACGCAAGGAGACCTCACCACCGTCTCCGGTCTCGGCCTCAAGAGGGTCGTCGATTTCCGCATCCCCATGGAGCTCCAGTACGACGGCGCCGACCGGCTGCCCGCCGGAGTCACCGCCACCTCCCGCCCCGTCAGCGACCTCGGCCTGTACGCCACGCTCGTCGGCGCGATCTCCAGCGGCGACCCCGCCACACAGGAGCAGATGCTCGGCGGCGGCCGCGCCGAGGCCTACATGCGCGACATCTACCGCACCTTCGTGACCAGCCCCGCGAACCGGGCGCAGTTCGCGGCGACGCTGCGGGAGATCGCGGACGGCGGTCAGGACCCGCTCCTGTTCCACTGCACCTCGGGCAAGGACCGGACGGGCTGGATGAGTTACGTCCTGCTGCGCGCGCTGGCCGTTCCCGAGGACACCGCCACGAGCGACTACCTCGCGTCGAACACCTTCCGCGCCGCGTACGACGCCCAGGTGCGGGCGGCCCTCAAGCAGTCCGGGCGGATGCAGAACCCGGACCTGCTGATCCCCCTCCAGGAGGTCCGCCAGGACTACCTGGACGCGGCGACCGCGCAACTGACCGCGGACTACGGGGACTTCTACGGCTACCTCACGGACGGCCTCGGCCTGGACCTGCGGACGCTCGCGAAGCTCCAGTCCAGGATGGTCCGCTGACCGTCCCGGAACGCGCGGGAGCCGGGCGGCGCATCGTGCGCCGCCCGGCTCCCCCGTACGTCGTGTCCCGGCCCGGTCAGACCGCGCGGCGGCGGCCCTGGCCGCCGGTGCCGACGCGGCTGCGCGCGGAGGCCGCGGCCGCGCCGCCGGAGGCACCGCCCCCGGTGCGCCGGCCCTGGCCGGCGGAGCCGGTGCCGGAGCCGCCCTGACCCTGGCCGCGCCGGGCCTGGCCCGATCCGGAGGTGGCCGGGGCCTGCCCGGACGCGCCGCCGCCGGTCCGGCGACCGCGGCCGCCGCCCGCCGGGGCGCCGCCCGTGGCGGAGCCGGTGCGCGGGCCGCCCGAACGGCGGCGCGAGCCGGAGCCGCCGCCGGAGCCGGAGCCGGAGCCGGAGCGCGCCTTCGGCTGGGCGGGCTGCGGCACCTCCAGCACCACGGGGATGCCCGAGGGCTCCTTGGCGCCGGTCAGCCGGGACAGCTCCTCGTCGGAGGACTTGATCTGCGCGGTGCGCGGGGAGATCCCGGCGTCCGACATCAGGCGGGTCATGTCGCGCTTCTGGTCGGGCAGGACCAGGGTGACCACGCTGCCGGACTCGCCGGCGCGGGCGGTGCGGCCGCCGCGGTGCAGGTAGTCCTTGTGGTCGGTCGGCGGGTCGATGTTGACCACGAGGTCGAGGTCGTCGATGTGGATGCCGCGGGCGGCCACGTTCGTGGCGATCAGCGCGGTGACCTCGCCGGTCTTGAACCAGTCCAGGGTCCGGTTGCGCTGCGGCTGCGAGCGGCCGCCGTGCAGGCCGGAGGCGCGGACGCCGTCCGCCAGGAGCTTCTTGACCAGGCGGTCGACACCGCGCTTGGTGTCCACGAACATGATCACCCGGCCGTCGCGAGCGGCTATGCGCGTCGCCACGGCCTTCTTGTCGGTCTCGTCCATGACGTACAGGACGTGGTGCTCCATCGTGCTGACCGCTCCGGCGGACGGGTCGACGGAGAAGGCGACCGGGTCGTGCAGGAACATCTTGACGAGCTTGTCGATGTTCTTGTCGAGGGTCGCCGAGAACAGCATGGTCTGGCCCTCCGGCTGGACCTGCTTGAGCAGCGCGGTGACCTGCGGCATGAAGCCCATGTCGGTCATCTGGTCGGCCTCGTCGAGGACGGTGATCGCGACCTGGGAGAGGTCGGCGTCACCGCGGTCGATGAGGTCCTTCAGACGGCCGGGGGTGGCGACGAGCACTTCGGCGCCGCGGCGCAGGGCCCCCGACTGCCGGTTGATCGACATGCCGCCGACGACGGTGGTGGTGCGCAGGTTGACGGCCGTGGCGTACGGGGCCAGGGCGTCGGTCACCTGCTGCGCGAGCTCGCGGGTCGGCACGAGGACCAGCGCGAGCGGCTGCTTGGGCTGGGCGCGTCGGCCTGCGGTGCGGGCCAGCAGCGCCAGGCCGAAGGCCAGCGTCTTGCCGGAGCCGGTGCGGCCGCGGCCGAGCAGGTCACGGCCGGCGAGCGAGTTCGGCAGCGTCGCGGCCTGGATCGGGAACGGCTCGGTGACGCCCTGGGCGGCGAGGGTCTTCAGCAGCGCCTCGGGCATGCCCATGTCCTCGAACGCGGCCACCGGCGGCAGGGCCGGGGTCAGCGGTTCGGGCATGGTGAATTCCTGCGGCCGGGCGACGGGGGCGGACTTCTGCCGTCCCGCGCCAGCCTTCGGACGTCCCTGGGCCGCTCCTCGACCCCGGGTGGGGCGGCGGCTGGGTCGTGCGGAGCTGGAGCTGGTCATGCGAGAAAGCCCTCCTGAAACCGGCAAGGTAAAACAAAGGTCGAGACAGCAGACAAGCCGGGGCCCGCACCTCGCGGCGCGGACCCCGGCATGCTGAAGGAATTAGGCGGGGATGATGTTCTCCGCCTGGGGGCCCTTCTGGCCCTGCGTCACGTCGAAGGACACGCGCTGGCCCTCCTGGAGCTCACGGAAGCCCTGGGTGGCGATGTTCGAGTAGTGGGCGAAGACGTCCGGGCCGCCGCCGTCCTGCTCGATGAAGCCGAAGCCCTTTTCCGAGTTGAACCACTTCACGGTGCCAAGTGCCATTTTGAATCTCCTGAATAGGCGGCAAAGGGCCCCATCCGGAGAGTCCGGCAAAACAATAAAAGCGCCTGAGGAACATTCCCGTCAGGCGCACATAAAGTTCATGGGTACCACAACTGCAACGGGTCCTAAGCTAGCACACCTCGCCCGCGGGGTGCCGCCGCCGCCCGCGGCAACCCCGGCGGGGCCGCACCGGGGCGGCGTGTCAGAGGCGTTCGACGATGGTGACGTTGGCCTGGCCGCCGCCCTCGCACATCGTCTGGAGGCCGTAGCGGCCGCCCGTGCGCTCCAGCTCGTGGAGCAGGGTGGTCATCAGTTTCACCCCGGTGGCGCCCAGCGGGTGGCCCAGGGCGATGGCGCCGCCGTTGACGTTCACCCGTTCGGGGTCGGCGCCGGTCTCCTTCAGCCAGGCCAGGACGACCGGGGCGAACGCCTCGTTGATCTCCACCAGGTCGATGTCGTGCAGTGTCATGCCGGTCTTCTTCAGGGCGTACGCCGTGGCCGGGATCGGGGCCGACAGCATGCGGATGGGGTCCTCGCCGCGTACGGACAGGTGGTGGATGCGGGCCCGCGGCCGCAGGCCGTGTTCGGCCACCGCCCGCTCGGAGGCGATCAGCATCGCCGCGGCGCCGTCGGAGACCTGGGAGGAGACGGCCGCGGTGATGGTGCCGCCCTCGACGACCGGCTTCAGCGCGGCCATCTTCTCCAGAGTGGTGTCCCGGCGGGGGCCCTCGTCGACGCGGACGTCCCCGTACGCGACCGTCTCGCGGTCGAAACGCCCCTCGTCGATCGCGCGCAGCGCGCGCCGGTGGGAGCGGAGCGCGAACTCCTCCATGTCGCGGCGCGTGATGCCCCACTTCTGCGCGATCAGCTGCGCGCCGTGGAACTGGTTGACGGGGGCGTCGCCGTAGCGGGCGCGCCAGCCCTCGCTGCCCGCGTACGGGCCCTGCGTGAAGCCGAGGGGTTCCGCGGCCTGCCGGGACGCGAAGGCGATCGGGATCATCGACATGTTCTGGGTCCCGCCCGCGACGACCAGGTCCTGGGTCCCGGAGAGCACGCCCTGCGCCGCGAAGTGGACGGCCTGCTGCGAGGAGCCGCACTGGCGGTCCACCGTGACGCCCGGCACCTCCTCCGGCAGCCCCGCCGCCAGCCACGCCGTGCGCGCGATGTCCCCGGCCTGCGGTCCGACCGTGTCCAGGCAGCCGAAGACCACGTCCTCGACGGCGGCCGGGTCCACCCCGGACCGTTCGACCAGTGCCTTCAGTACGTGCGCGCCCAGGTCGGCCGGGTGGACCGCGGACAGGCCACCCCCGCGCCGCCCCACGGGGGTGCGCACCGCTTCGACTATGTAGGCCTCGGGCATCGGGACTCCTCTGATCGGTTGGTCAGCTGCGTACGGCGATCCCGTCCAGCACCATCGACAGGTACTGGCGGGCGATCTCCTCGGGGCTGTGCTGTCCTCCCGGCCGGTACCAGGACGCCGCGACCCACACCGTGTCGCGGACGAAGCGGTAGGTGAGGCGGATGTCGAGGTCGGCCCGGAAGACGCGGGCGGCGACCCCGCGCTCCAGCGTGCCGAGCCAGGCCTTCTCGAACTTCTGCTGCGAGTCGGACAGGTACCGGAAGCGGGGCTGCGCGGACAGGTGCCGGGATTCCTTCTGGTAGATCGCGACGGCGGCGCGGTGCCGGTCGATCTCCCGGAAGGACTCGGTGACGAGGGCCTCGATGGTCTCCCGGGGGCCGAGGCCGGCGGCGAGGACGGTGTCGTACCCCTCCCACAGCTCGTTCAGGAAGGCCGAGAGGATCTCGTCGAGCATCGATTCCTTGGAATCGAAGTGGTAGTAGAGGCTGCCGGCGAGCATGCCGGCGGCATCGGCGATCTTGCGGACGGTGGTGGCGTTGTAGCCCTGTGCGGCGAAGACCTCGGCGGCGGTGTCGAGGAGCTCGCGCCGGCGTTCGGGGGAGGCTGTCACCTGGGGCTTCTTCTTGGCTGTCGGCCGGGTCGGCTGGTTCGTTGGCACGCGCCCATTCTCGGCCTATGCGCGCTGGCTGCTGACCGAGACGGTCTCGCCGGTCATGTACGAGGAGTAGCCGCTGGCCAGGAACACGATGACGTTGGCGACCTCCCAGGGCTCGGCGTGACGACCGAAGGCCTCGCGGGCCGTGAGCTCGCCCAGCAGCTCCTGGCTGGTGACCTTCACCAGGTGCGGGTGCATGGCCAGGCTGGGGGCGACCGCGTTGACGCGTACGCCGTACTCGGCGGCCTCCAGTGCCGCGCAGCGGGTCAGGGCCATCACCCCGGCCTTGGCGGCTGCGTAGTGGGCCTGGCCGGTCTGGGCGCGCCAGCCGACGACGGAGGCGTTGTTGACGACGGCGCCGCCCCGGCCGGAGGCCCGGAAGGAGCGCAGGGCGGCGCGGGTGCAGCGGAAGGTGCCGGTCAGGGTGACGTCGAGGACCTTGCCCCACTGTTCGTCGGTCATGTCGACGAGGGCGGCGGTGCCGCCCAGGCCGGCGTTGTTGACGACGACGTCCAGGCCGCCGTGGGTCTGCTCGGCGCAGGCGAAGAGGGCGCCGACCTGGTCCTCGTCGGTGACGTCGCAGGGCAGGGAGGTGACGCGGTCGGCGCCGAACTCGGCGGCGAGGGCCTGCTCGGTCTCCTTCAGGCGGCGGGCGTGGGAGTCGCCGATGACGATGCGGGCGCCCTCCTCCAGGAAGCGGCGTGCGGTGGCCCCGCCGATCCCGGCTCCCGCGGCGGCGGTGATGACGGCGCTGCGGCCGTCCAGCAGGCGGTGGCCGGCCACGGGGCGGGGCTCGTTCATGCGTTTTCCTCGACGCTGCTCATGGCTGTACGGTAACCTACCAAACACTTGTTAGGGAAGCGTGTGAGGGGCGTGGAAGGGGCGGGCACCTGATGGATCTGACCCAGACGGCGGAGGTCGCGGCCTTCCGGGCCCAGGCCCGCGCCTGGCTCGCGGAGCACGTCCCGGACTCCCCCCTGCCCTCCCTGGAGACGGCCGAGGGCTTCGCGGAACACCGTGCGTGGGAGGCCCGGCTGCACGCGGACCGCTGGTCGGCGGTGTCCTGGCCCGAGGAGTACGGGGGCCGGGGCGCGGACATCGAGCGGTGGCTGGTCTTCGAGGAGGAGTACTGGGCGGCGGGCGCGCCCGGCCGGGTCTCCCAGAACGGCATCAGCCTGCTCGCGCCGACCCTCTTCGACCACGGCACCCCCGAGCAGCGGGCCCGGGTGCTGCCGCCGATGGCGAGCGGCGAGGTGATCTGGGCGCAGGCCTGGTCGGAGCCGGAGTCGGGCTCCGACCTGGCCTCGCTGACGTCGCGGGCGGTGCGCACCGGGGGCGGCTGGCTGCTGTCGGGGCAGAAGACCTGGTCCTCGCGGGCCGCGTTCGCGGACCGGGCGTTCGGCCTCTTCCGCACCGACCCGGGGGCCGGGAAACCGCACCAGGGGCTGACGTACCTCATGTTCGACCTGCGGGCGCCGGGGGTGACGGTGCGGCCCATCGGCCGGCTGGACGGCAAGCCGGCGTTCGCGGAGCTCTTCCTCGACGAGGTCTTCGTACCGGACGAGGACGTGATCGGGGAGCCGGGGCAGGGCTGGCGGATCGCGATGTCGACGACGGGCAACGAGCGCGGGCTGACGCTGCGCTCCCCGGGGCGGTTCCTGGCGGCGGCGGACCGGCTGGTCGCGCTGTGGCGGGCCGCCGGGGATCCGGGCGACACCGCGCTGCGCGACCGGGTGGCGGACGCGGTGGTGGGGGCGCGCGCGTACGAGCTGTTCACCTGGGCGGGGGCCACGCGGTTCGCGGCGGGCGAGCGCATCGGCGCCGAGTCCAGCCTCAACAAGGTGTTCTGGTCGCAGTACGACATCGCCCTGCACGAAACGGCGCTGGACCTGCTGGGAGCGGACGCCGAGCTGGCCGAGGGCCCGTGGGCGGAGCCCTGGGTCTTCTCGCTGGCCGGGCCGATCTACGCGGGCACGAACGAGATCCAGCGCGACATCATCGCCGAGCGCCTGCTCGGCCTCCCGAAGGGCCGCCGCTGATGCGCTTCCTGCCGACCGCCGAGCAGGCGGACTTCGCCCGTACGCTGCACGGCCTGCTCGGCGCCTCGCAGGTCCCGGCGGCCGTACGGGCCTGGGCCGCCGGTGATCACGGGCCGGGGCGGGCGGTGTGGTCGCGGCTCGCGGGGACGGGCCTGTTCGCGCTCGCGGCGGACGAGGCGTACGGCGACCTGGGAGGGCTGGGGCCGCTTCCGGTGGAACTGGCCCTCGGCTTCGTGGAGCTGGGGCGGGCGGCGATGCCGGGGCCGGTGGTGGAGACGGCTGCGGCGGCAGTGCTGCTGTCGCTGCTCGGGGCGGACGGGGAGGACGGGCCGGCGAAACGTTTCCTGCCGGGGCTGGTGACGGGCGGGGCCCTGGCCACGCTGACCCTGCCCGGCGGTGGCCCGTACGCCCTGGACGCGGACGCGGCCACGCACTGCTTCACGGTGTCGACGGCGGGCGAACTCCGCGTCACGGCCGGGGGCGCGGACGGCGGTGCGGACGGGGGCAGCGGTACGGGCGGCGGTGCGGGCGCGGCCGGGGGCAGCGGTACGGGCGGCGGTGCGGGCGCGGCCGGGGGCGCGGACGGCGGTGCGGGGACCTCGGTGGGCGGCCTGCTGCGGTCCACGGACCCGGCGCGCAGGCTGTTCGCACCCGCGGCGGCGGAGGGGGAGTTGCTCGCCGTCGGCCCCCAGGTCCTGGCGGCGGCGGGGACGGCCCTGGCCTGGGCGCGGCTGCTGACCGCGGCCCAGTGCCTGGGCGTGGGCGAGGCGCTGCTGGCCGACACGGTGCGGTACGTCAAGCAGCGCACCCAGTTCGGCACTCCGGTCGGCGGCTTCCAGGCGGTGAAGCACCGGCTGGCGGACACGCTGCTGGGCCTGGAGTTCGCGCGGCCGCTGGTGTGGGCGGCGGCGCTGGGCCTGACGCCGTGGGAGGTCGCGGCGGCGAAGCTGGCCGCGGGCGGGGCGGCGTACGCGGCGGCCATGACGGCGCTGCAGCTCCACGGAGCCGTCGGCTACACGGAGGAGCTCGACCTGTCCCTGTGGCTGCGCAAGGCGCGGCCGCTGCGCGATGCGTGGGGGTCGCCGGCGGCGTGCCGGGCGGCGGTGCTTCAGGAACGGGAACGAGAGCGGTAGTACGTCGCGAGAGCGGTGTTCACGAGCACGGTTGCGGCGAACCAGAGGCCGCCGGCCCGCTGCCCGAGCGCGAGGAGCGCGAGGGCGGCGGCGCCGAACACCACAGCCTTGACCGTGAGCTGCACGGCGATCGGGACGGCGAACCGGGCCTTGGGCGCGGCGAACGCCCCCCACAGCACGGCGGCGGCCAGCGGCGCGGCCACGGCGAGCCAGAGGCCGACGGTGGAGCCCCACCAGGCGAGGACGCCGAGTGCCAGCAGCTCCAGGACGAAGGCGAGGCCCTCGTTGACGAGGAAGAGCGGATGCGCGCCGCGCCGGCTCACAGGACGGCCACGCTGAGGGTGACGACGTAGCGCTCCTCGACCTTCCCGTCGGGGAACAGGGCGGTCAGCCGGGCCCGTTCCGCGTCGAGGAACTCCCGTGTCCTGGCCGGGCCGAGCATCAGGAAGGCGGAGTGGCTCGCGTGGTTGGCGAGGTGGGCGTCGAGCGGGATCCGGCGTGACCAGCGGACCTCGCGGGTGGTGAACGCCGGCCCCGCCGGGAGGGCGCGGAAGGTGGCCCCGCCGGCGGCGAACAGGTCCCGGATCCGCTCGTCCTGTTCGGCGATCCAGGGGACGGCGGAGTCCATGTCGTTCCACCACAGTGCGAGCGCGCCGCCGGGGCGCAGCACGCGACGGGCCTCGGGGAGGGAACGCACGGGGTCGGTCCAGTGCCAGGCCTGGGCGTACGTGAGGAAGTCGAACCCGGCGGTGACGAGCGGCAGCCGGTCGCCGTCCCCGCGCACGAGCGGGATCCGGGGGTGCGCGCGCCGGAACTCGGAGGCCATGCCGTCACCCGGTTCGACGGCGAGGACTTCGGCGCCGCGGGCGTGCAGGGACCCGGTGGCGATCCCGGTCCCGGCGCCCACGTCGGCCACCCTGGCCCCGCGCAGCGTCCGCCCGGCGAGCACCTCCAGGGCGTCGAACAGCTCCTCGGGATATCCGGGCCGGTTCGCCGAGTACAGCGCCGCGGCGGCGTCGAAGGACCGGGCGCGCATGCGGGGCGTGGACGTCATGCCGTCATTGTTTTCGATCTCGGCCCCGCAGACCAGGCCTTGCGCCGGCCGCCTCCCGGCCCCCGGGCCCGGAACCTGGGACCGACCCGGACCCGGACCCGGGCCCGGGCCCCGCTTCAGCGGAACGTGCGGACGACCTCGATCCGGCCCACGATGTGCGCGTTGAACTCGTCCAGCTCCTCCGCCGGCACCCACAGCTCCAGGATCGTCCGCCCGCCGGCCTGCCGGACGGGGTACCGGGCCAGGAACTCCGTGTCCACCTCGAAGCGCGTCACGAAGCCGGCGCCGCTGTGCTTGACGTTCCAGTCGCGGGCGATGCGGATCGCGTAGTCCTCGTTCAGGACGGGGTAGAAGATCGGCTGCTCCGGCAGCCGCGGCGGCCAGGCCCGCCAGTCGAGCGCGCGCACGAGGTCGAGCTCCGCCGGGCCGGTCGGGCGCCAGAGGGTGGTGGTGCTGCGGTTCGAGGGCGGGGTCGTAAGGGACATGGGGGTGGACCCTAGACGCAGCCGAGCGCATGTGACCAGCGGGTTTCGGTTCAGGCGCGGCGACGGCGGAGGGAGTGGCGGAGCAGGGTCAGCGTCTGGACGGCCAGGAGGATCGCCGCGCCGGTTGCGGCCGTCGGGAGCTCGTCGGCCGAGGCCCAGGCCCGGCCGCCCAGTTCCGCGACGCCGACCGCGGCCAGGGCGACCAGGAAGCGGGGCACGAACTCGGCCTCGGTGCCGTGCAGTACACCCGAGCCGACGACGAAAACGGCCAGCAGGACCGGGATCCAGGGGGCGTCCGGCTCGCGCAGCAGCAGCGCGGCGCCGAACTCCACCCCCAGGAGGAGTGCGTTGCGGAGCAACATCGACATGAGCACATCATGCCGGGGATATTCGCGTGCGTCCCCTCCGGCTCGGTGCCTAGGATCCACGTCAAGGCGGGGTCGTAGCACAGAGGTAGTGCGCCTACACAGCATGGAGGAGGACGCCGGTTCGAATCCGGCCGCCCCGCCCCCTCCCCCGTCCCATCGGCTACTCCGTGGCCCGGAGCCAGGCCGTGACGGCCGTCAGCGCCGTGCGGGCCGCAGGCAGCGGCAGGCCCAGGAAGCCGTGGAAGACCCCGGGGTAGAGGTGGACCGTACAGTCCACCCCCGCCTCGCCCAGCCGCCGCGCGTACGCCAGGCCCTCGTCGCGCAGCGGATCGCAGTCCGCCAGCACCAGCAGGGTGCGCGGGAGTCGTGACACGTCGCGGGCGCGCAGCGGCGAGACGTACGGGTGCGCCGGGTCGCCGCCGTACTGCTCCCAGTACCAGGCCATGTGGGCCGCGGTGTGGAAGTACCCCTCCCCGTACTCCGACACCGAACCCGAACCCGGTCCCGAACCCGGAGCCTCCGCGGCCGTCGCGGCCGTCGCGGCCGCAGACGCCTGCGACGGCTTCGGCTTCGGGTGCGGCGTGGGCGCCGCGGCCGCGTCCAGCGGCGGATACACCAGCAGCTGGCCCGCGACCAGTTCGGGTGCCCGCAGCGCGGTCACCGCCGCCAGGTTGCCCCCGCTGGAGTCCCCCGCCAGCACCACCCGGTGTGGAGCGCAGCCCAGCGCGCCCGCCTGCGCCCGCGCCCACAGCAGTACGGTCAGCGCGTCGTCCGCCGCCGCCGGCCAGGGGTGTTCGGGCGCGAGCCGGTAGCCGACGGAGACGACCACCGCGCCCGATCCGGCGGCCAGCCTCCGGCACGTCGCGTCGTGCGTGCCGATGCCGCATATCACCCAGCCGCCGCCGTGCAGGAAGACCACCAGCGGGCGGCCCGCCGAACCCGGTGCGGGGTCGTAGACCCGGACCGGGACGCCCGAGGCGTCGCCGTCCCGGACCGAGGCCACCCCCGGGCCCGCCGGCCGGGCGCCCCCGGCCGCCGCCCGCAGGGCCTCCACGTCCCCCGGCCCGGGGAACCCCGCGGCCATCGCATCGCACAGCGCCCGGGCCTCCGGCGAGAGGGAGCCGCTCATCGCGCCGTCATCCCCCCGTCCACCGCGAACTCCGTGCCCGTCACGTACGAGGACGCGTCCGAGCACAGGAACAGCACCAGCTCTCCGACCTCCTCCGGCCGGCCCATCCGCCCCAGCGGCACGTGCGACCAGTCCTGCCCGGCGACCGCCGAGACCATCGGCGTGTCGATCGCCCCCGGATGGACCGAGTTGACCCTGATCCGGTCCGCCGCGAGGTCGAGGGCCGCCGACCGGGTCAGTCCGCGCAGCCCGAACTTGGTGGACCCGTACGCCGCGTGGCCGGGGATCCCGACCAGGCCGGCCGCGGAGGAGACGTTCACGATCGAGCCGCCCCCGGCCGCCCGCATCACCGGCGCCACGGCCCGGATCCCTAGGAACGGCCCCAGCAGGTTCACCCGCAGCAGGAACTCGAACTCCTCGGGCGACTGCAGCTCCACGTGGGCCGTACGCCACACGGCCGCGTTGTTGACCAGCGCCGAGACCGTGCCGAAGGCGCGTACGGCCTCCCGTACGACCTCGCTCCAGCCGTCCGCCTCGGCCACGTCGTGCCGTACGTACAGCCCCTGGTCCCCCAGCGCGGACGCGACGGCCCGGCCCTCCTCCTCCCGTACGTCCGTGACGACCACCCGCGCGCCGGCCTCCGCGCACAGCCGCGCCCCGGCCGCGCCCTGCCCGCGGCCGGCACCGGTGATGACGACGACCTTCCCGTCCAGCGAGATCACCCGTCAGCCCTCCCATATGCCTAAGAGAAATACTTCTAGCAGGCATACCCGAGAGGCGGAAGGGGCGGCGCCGGCCGGTCGTAGACTGCGCTGCGTGGCAGACGAGACGAACCGGCGCACGCTCCCGGCGACCAGCTGGGCGGTGCTCGGGCTGCTCTCCTTCGGCGAGGAACTCTCCGGCTACGACCTGAAGAAGTGGTCGGACCGGTCGCTGCGCTTCTTCTACTGGAGCCCGTCCTTCAGCCAGATCTACGGCGAGCTCAAGCGCCTGGAGAAGGCCGGTTACGCCTCCTCCCGACTGGTCGCACAGGAAACCGGGACCCGCGACAAGCGGGTCTACCGGATCACCGGCGAGGGCATGGCGGCGGTACGGGAATGGGCCCGCGAGACGCCCGTCGACCCGCCCGTCCTCAAGCACGGGCCGATGCTGCGACTGTGGCTGGGCCATCTGCTGGAGCCGGAGCAGATGCGCGAAGTCCTGCACCGGCAGCAGGAGTTCGCGGAGGAGATGCGCCTGCGCGCGGTCGCCGACGCGCAGAGCGCGCAGGACGGGCCCGGCTGGGCCTACCCGGCGCTCACCCTCACCTGGGCCGAGCGGTACTACGCCTCCGAGCGCGACCTGGCGGCCGCGATGCTCGACGACATCGCGGCACTGGAGGACGAGCGCGAGCGCCCTTAGGTGCGCCGCAGGCCGCCCCCGTGCGCCAGGGTTCCGCCGCGCCCGGCTGCCGTACGCTCGGGGCCATGACGGGCACGACGGACACGACCGGCACGCCACGCGCGACGGACGGCGCCACGGGCGGCGCGACGGGCGGCGCCAAGGGCAGCGCGGGGGGCAGCGCCATGGGCAGCGCGATCGATCTCCGCAAGCTGGAAGCCACCGCTCCGGCCCTCGTGAACCTCTACAAGAGCGCCGGGATCTCGCTGCGCAAGCACGGCCTGGAGGGCGGGCGGGCCTCGGTCTACCTGGTCCTCGACTACTCGGGGTCGATGCGCCCGTACTACCGGGACGGCACCGTGCAGGCCCTCGCCGACCGGGTGCTGGGCCTGTCCGCGCACCTCGACGACGACGGCCGGGTACCGGTGGTGTTCTTCTCCACCGACGTCGACGCGGTGGAGGAGATCCCGCTCGCCGGGCACCGGGGCAGGATCGCCGAGATCGCCTCGCGCCTGGGTCACATGGGCAAGACGGCGTACCACGCGGCGATGGACGCCGTCATCGACCACTACCTGGATTCGGGCTCGGCGAAACCCGCCCTCGTGGTCTTCCAGACCGACGGCGGCCCGGTCGACAAGACGGCGGCGGAGAGGTACCTGTGCAAGGCGGCCCGGCTCCCGCTGTTCTGGCAGTTCGTCGGCTTCGGCGACACGCACAGCTCCCAGTTCGACTTCCTGCGCCGACTGGACGAACTGCCCGTGCCGGAGCGGCGGGTGGTGGACAACGCCGGCTACTTCCACGCCGGCCCGGACCCCCGCCAGGTCCCCGACTCGGTGCTGTTCGACCACCTGGTGGGGGAATTCCCGTCCTGGCTGGCGTCGGCCCGCGCGGCGGGCATCGTACGCACCTGACCGACGGCTTTGATGGACGCATGACGACGAACAACTGGGCAGCGTTCGAGAAGCAGGAACCGGAATTCGCGGCTGCCGTCCGGGCCCGTTTCGCACAGTACCCGCACCACGTCCTCGGCACTCTCCGCAAGGACGGCTCCCCGCGCCTGACCGGACTGAACGTCGACATCCGCGGCGGCGAACTGTGGCTCGGGATGATGCCGGGCTCGCTGAAGGCCAGGGACCTCCAGCGCGACCCCCGGTTCGCCCTGCACACCAACCCCGGCGCGGGCGAGACGATGCCCGACGGGGACGTGCGGATCTCCGGGCGGGCGATCGAGCTCCTGGACCCGCCCGAGCTGCACCGGTACGCGGAGGAGACGGAGACCCCGCACCCCTTCCACCTCTTCCACGCGGACCTCACGGAGGTGGTGCACATCGGTGTCGAGGGCGACGACCTGGTGGTACGCACCTGGACCCCGGCCCACGCCCTGCGCACCCTGCGCCGTACGAACGACGACGAACCCCCGCGCGAGGACCCGGCCGGCTAGCCGGTGCGTACGGGCCGGCAGGCCCGTGTCGGCGCCCCCGTGGCCGGGCGGGGCGGTGCGCACCCCCACGGCGCACCGTCCCGCCCGGCCGGGCGGGTTCCGTCCGGCCGGGGTCAGCAGTCCCGTGCGCCGGACGGGGGCTTGAAGACGGCGTCCAGGACACCGTCGCGGTCCACGTCGATCAGCACCCAGTCCAGCGTCGAGTCCTTCGCCGGCAGCCGCAGGCTGTGCGGCAGGTCGCTCTCGACGAGGTCCCGCCCCACGTAGGCGACGGACAGGACGCCGCCGCAGCCCGAGGGCGCAGGGGGCAGGCTTCCGTCGACCTTGCCGTCCGCGGGGCCCACGGCGAGGGTGAGCGTACGGATCGGGGTGTAGGTGAACTTGTAGCCGGCCGAGTCGGTGGAGCGGGTCATGTCCACCCGGAAGAAGCCGAGCTTCACCGGGACCGGCTCGCAGGGCGGCTGCGTCTTCACCAGCCGGAGGTACAGCCCGTCGTCCACCATGAAGAGGGCCTGGGAGTCGGTGCGGTCACTGCTCTTGAGTCCCTTGAGGTAGTCGGCCAGGGCGGTGGCGTCCAGGCCCGTGGTCGAGGTGCACGGAAGGGTCGGTACGGGGGCGGGGGCGGGGGCGGCGATGACGCCCGGCGATGCCGGAGCGGAGGCGGAGGCGGATGCGGAAGGAGAGGGAGAGGGGGACGCGGAGGCTTTGGACCGTGCTGCTCCGCCCCGGATGTCCGCCGCCGGCCCCCCGCCCGAGCAGCCCGCGAGGACGAAGGCGGAAACGGACAGGACCGCGGTGGCGCGCAGGCGTAATCGACGCATCGGGACTCCCAACGGGCAGGACCGGAACCTCTTCGATGCTGACAGCCGGGCCGCGCGGGCGGCATCCGTAGAACCACCTACGTAGCCGGTACGTATCCCCGGCGCCGAAGGCGGGTACCGGTTCCTGCGGGGAGGCACCATGGTGGACAGGGCTCCGCTGGTCGGCCGGGGGGCCGAACTCGACCGGCTGGACGCGGTGATCGGTGCGGTGGTCGGCGGGTCGGACGGCGACGCGCCGGGCGCGGTCGACCTCACGGGACCGGCCGGCATGGGCAAGAGCCGGCTGCTGACGGAGGTGTGCCGACGGGCCCGGGCCCGCGGCCTGACGGTGCTGCGCGGCCGGGCCACGGAGTACGAACGGCACATCCCCTTCCGGCTGTTCACGGACGCCTTCGCCGACCTGGACCCGGAGGCGACGCGCGGTCAGGAGGCCGACCCCGCGGTGGCCCCCGTGCTGTACGGGACGACGGGCCCGACGGAGCGGGCGGGCGCGGCCCACCAGGACGCGGGCGCGGACCGGGTCGCGGGCGCGGAGCCGTACGCGGGTGTGGCGGGGGCCCCGGCCGCCGACCCCGGCCCACGCGCAGACCCGGGCCCAGACCCGGACCGGGGCCCAGACCCGGACCGGGACCCAGACACGGACCGGGACCCGTACGGCGGTTCGGGCGCTGGTTCGGGCGGCCTCGGCGGGCCGGAGGCGCCGGTGGACCGGTTCCTCGTACACCGGGCGGCGGCCCGGATGCTCACGACCCTGGCCCGGGACACCCGTGGCGGACGGCGGGGGCTGCTCATCGCCCTCGACGACCTGCACTGGGCCGACCCCGCCTCGCTCGAACTCCTCGACCACCTCGTACGCCACCCCCCGCGCGGGCCCGTGCTCCTCGTCGTGGCCCGCCGGGACCGGCAGACCTCGGCCTCCCTCGCCGCCGCGCTCACCCGGGGCGTCGACACCGGCGCCGTCCTGCGGCTGGACCTCGGCCCGCTCCCCGAGCGGACGTGCGTGGAGCAGCTGGCTCCGGGGCTGCCGCCCGACCGCGCGGGCCGGCTGTACGCCGCCAGCGGGGGCAACCCGCTCTACTTCCTCACCCTGCTCCAGGGCCAGTTCGCCGTCCCCGCCGTCCCGGCGGGCGGGCTCAGCGCGCTGCTGCTGGACGAGCTGACCCCGCTGACCGCCGCGCAGCGCCGGACCGCCGAGGCGGTGGCGGTGCTCGGCGACCAGGCCACCGCACCCCTGCTCGCGCCGACCGCCGAGGTCGCCGGCCCCGGCGCGCTCGACGGGCACCTCGCCGTCCTGGCCGGCCGGGACCTGCTGCGCCCCGGCCCGGGGGGGAGCTGGTCCCTGCGGCATCCGGTGTTGCGGACGGTGGTTTACGAGAACACCGAGCCGCGGGAACGCGCGGGCCTGCACCGGCGGGCGGCGGTCGCGCTGGCCGGGGCGGGCGCGGCGGCGGCCGTACGGGCCCACCACGTGGAGCGGGCCCTGACCGGCTGGGACCCGCAGGCGGCCGCCACCCTGCTGGAGGCGGCGGGGCAGGCGGAGACCACGGCCCCGGCGAGCTGCGCGCACTGGCTCGGGGTGGTGCTGGGGATCCTGCCGGACACGCCGGAACACCGCGCCCGGCGCCGCGGACTGCTGCTGCGGCGGGCCCGGGCCCTGAGCGCCTGCGGCCAGCTGCGCGCGAGCCGGGACCTCCTCACCTCCCTCGTCTCGCAGGTGGACGGAGCCGACCCGGACGACGGGCTGCGCGCGGCCGCCGTCACCCTGTGCGCCTCGGTGGAGCGCCACCTGGGCCGGTACGGGGAGGCGGTGGCGCTGCTGCGCCGGGAGCTGTCGCGCGCCCCGCGCCCGGCCGACGCGCTGGCGCTGGGGCTGGAGCTGGGCTCGTCCGCGCCGCACGTCCTGTCGTACGACGAGGTGCGGGAGGACGTGCGGCGGGCCTTCGGGCTGGCCCTGCGGCTGGGGAACGAGCCGGCCGCGGCGGGGGCGCTGACCACGGCCGCGCTCGGGGAGACGTACGGGGGTGACCCGACGACGGCCCGGAGCCTGGCCGGCCGGGCCGCGGCGCGGGTCGACGCACTGGCGGACCGGGAACTCGCGGATCTGTGCGAGCCGTTGGCGCGCCTCGCCTGGACGGAGTTCTACCTGGACCGCTACCCGGAGGCGGAGCGGCACGCGGACCGGGGGCTGGCGCTGGCCCGCCGGGTGGGCCCGCCGCACCTGCTGCCGCACCTGCTGGTGTGCAAGGCGGTCGTCCACATGAACACCTGCCGGCTGGAGTCGGCGCTGGAGCTGTCCGAGGAGGCCGAGAACATCGCGCGCGGCATCGGCAGCGACGAACTCCTCGGCCTGGTGCTGGGCAACAAGGCCCAGGTGCTGATCCCGTACCTGCCGCCGGGCGACCCCCTCCCGCTGTCCGTGGCCCAGGAGGCGGTCGAGCTGGCCGGGGTGCGCAGCAGCTGGTGGGCCTCGCTGGGCTGGTGCGTCCTGAGTTGGGCGGCGCTGTACGCCGGGGACCACCAGCGGGCCCGGTCGGCGATGCTGCGGGCGGGCCGCGGTCCGGAGCTCACGGGTCTCCAGCCGTCGATGCGCCCGCTGTTCCTGGAGGCCCTGGTCACCGCGGCCGTGGCGGCCGGCGACCTCCAGGAGGCGGAGTCCTGGGCGGCCCGGGCCGCCGCGGACGCGGCACGCCTCGGCATCCCCAGCCAGCACGCTTCGGCCCTGCGCAGCGCGGCCGTGCTGCGGGCGGCGCGGGGCGAGCCGTCGGCGGCGGCGGACCTCTACGTCCGGGCGGCGACGGAGGCGGCCCGCTCCGGAGCCGTCCTCTGGGAGGCCCAGTCCCTCCTGATGGCCGCTCCTCTCGCGGCCCGGCCGGGCAGCTCCCGCAGGGCGTCGGTGCTGTGGCAGCGGGGCCGGCGCCTGGCGGAGACGGGCGGTTCCCGCCTCCTCACGGGCCTGGCGGACCTCTTCCCCCCGGCCGCGCCGGCCCCCGCCCCGACGCCCCTCCTCCAGCTCACCCCCCGCGAGCGCGAGATCGCGGCCCTGGTGACGGAGGGGCTGACCACCCCGGCGATCGCGGCGCGCCTCTATCTGAGCCCCCGCACGGTGGACACCCACCTGTCCCACATCTTCCGCAAGACGGGCGTCGCCAGCCGGGCCGCCCTGGCCACCCTCACCGCACGGTCCTCGGCGTCCCCCTGAGTCCCCGCCGCCGTGCGCGCCCGTCCCCCACCACCGCGCCCCCGATGGACGGGCGTTGTCAGTGCCGGCCCCTAGCGTGGGGGAGGTCGGACACGGCCCGAGACACACCTCCGGGGGGACCCATGAAGCACACGTTCCAGCGACGACGCACCGCGCTCACGCTCGCGGCGACAGCGGCGGCCCTCGCCCTGACCGCCGGCACCGCCCAGGCGGCGGCGCAGGGCGAACTCCTGCCCCACCCCGGCCCCGACGGCCTGATCTGGGTACCCGAACAGACCGGTTCCAGCGGCTTCGTCTCGGGCGGCCTTTCCGCGCGCCTGGACACCTACACCACGTTCGCCTGCGAGGGCGGCGGCAGCATGGTCGTGTCCTTCACCCTCGACGAACACCCGGACCGCAACCCGGCCCCGTTCACGCTGGACTGCCCCGCGGACATCCCGGCCCGCATCACCATCCCCCTGGGCACGGGCCTGCACGGCGGCTTCGGAGCCGTGGTCACCACCTCGACGCCCACCCTCCGCTGGGCCGCCACGGTCGTCCAGCCCGAATGAGCGACCCCGCCGACGCCCCGCGCTCCCGGGCCTTCGCGGGCCCGGGAGCGCGGGGCGGGCACCCGGGCGGACGTGAGGAGCGTGCCGGCCGGTCGCCGACGGCGGCGGCGGTACGAGATCAGCCTCGGCTCTTCATGCCCTGGACGAAGGAGGACCAGGCCGCAGCCGGAAACACGAGCACCGGACCCGCGCCGGCCAGCTTGGTGTCGCGGACGGGAACCAGGCCGGGGAGGTCGTCGGAGACCTCGACGCAGTTGGCACCGTCAGAGTTGCTGTGGGAGGACTTCCGCCATGACAAGCCGTTCACGTGTGCGCGCATTTCGCGTGTTCCTCCGCCACCGACTCGATCAAGGCCAGGGATGCCGCCGGCGACAGCGCAGCGGCCCTCGCTAGATCGTAGAGCTTCCAGTGCCTGTGAACCAGGGCCGGATAGTCGACCAGCTGCCCCACACGGGGCCCCTCCGTATAGACCACATCAGGTGCGTCGGCGAACTGCATGATGCTGACCAACGAACCCAGGGTGCCTTGCGCTCCAGCCGAGAAGGGCACCACCTGCATGGTGATCCGGTTACCGCGGACGCAGGCGGCGATGTGCCGTAGCTGGGCGGCCATCACACCTCGCCCTCCCACCTCTGTCCGCAGCACCGCCTCGTGCAGGACGACCCACAGCTCGGGACTCGCCGGATCATCGAGGAGGCGTTGGCGCTTCATGCGGGACGTGACCAGGGACTCGACGTACGAGTCGAGCGCGGTGGGGTTGCCACCCCGGATCACCGCCCGCGCGTAGTCCTCCGTCTGGAGGAGCCCTGGCACCAGGCTGGACGCGTAGTCGTAGATCGCCGTCGCCTGGACCTCCAACTCGGCCGCGACCGCGAAGTACTCGACGTGCTTGGACTTGAACGCCCCGGCCAGCCGCGCAAAGTAATCCCCGGTGCCCAGCTCCTTGTCGATCAGCTCCGCGATCTCCGGCCGCAGCCTGCGCGTGCCGCACTCCATCTGCCCGACGTACGCGCCACTCGTGAAGATCCGCTCGCCGAGTCCCGCCTGGGTCAGTCCGGCCGTCTCGCGGTGGCGCCGCAGTTCTTCACGGGCGAACTCCTCCGGCGTGCGCGCCCCGCCCTCGTCCTTCGGCTTGGCCATGAGCCAACTCCCCGCTTCCGCAGTGCCCTTGCTCCGCGAAAAAGCGTAGTACTCGCCGCACCCCGGGAACGACGGAACGCATTCATACGACTACCGCCGGCGACGGGGAACGCCACAGCGCCCGCCATCCCTGGTCGGGGACATGGCGGGCGCTGTGTCAGAGTTCCGCACTTCGTTGTACGGACCGTATGAGGGGTCCTCCCCCAGGGGAGGGGTGATGCCGGCGACCCGGCCCCCGCACCGACGGCCGGAGGCCGGCGCAGCCGGGTGCGGGGTGACGGGTCACACCGTCAGGGAGCGGTCCGTCGGCTTGATCGGGTAGGGGAGGGCGCTGCTGCCGGTCAGGAAGCGGTCCACGCCGCGGGCGGCCGAGCGGCCTTCCGCGATCGCCCAGACGATCAGGGACTGGCCGCGGCCCGCGTCGCCGGCGACGAAGACGCCGTCGACGTTGGTGGCGTACGACGCGTCGCGGGCGACGTTGCCCCGCTCGTCCAGGTCCAGGCCGAACTGCTCGACGAGGCCGTTGGAGCGGTCGGTGCCGGTGAAGCCCATGGCCAGGGTGACGAGCTGGGCCGGGAGGACCCGCTCGGTGCCGGGCTTCTGCTCCAGCTTGCCGTCCTTGAACTCGACCTCGACCAGGTGCAGGGCCTGGACGTTGCCGTCCTCGTCGCCCTCGAAGTGGGTGGTGGAGACGGAGTAGATCCGCTCGCCGCCCTCCTCGTGCGCGGAGGTGACCTTGTACAGCATGGGGAACGTCGGCCAGGGCTGGTTGGCGTTACGGTCCTCGCCCGGCTTCGGCATGATCTCCAGCTGGGTGACCGAAGCCGCGCCCTGGCGGTGGGCGGTGCCCACGCAGTCCGCGCCGGTGTCGCCGCCGCCGATGACGACGACGTGCTTGCCCTCGGCCGTGATCGGCGGGGCCACGAAGTCGCCTTCCTGGACCTTGTTGGCCAGCGGCAGGTACTCCATCGCGAAGTGGATGCCCTTGAGGTCGCGGCCCGGGACCGGCAGGTCGCGGGAGACCGTGGCGCCGGCGGCGATGACGACCGCGTCGAACCGCTTGCGCAGGTCGGTCGCGGACAGGTCGCGGCCGATCTCGATGCCGGTGCGGAACTTGGTGCCCTCCGCGCGCATCTGCTCGATGCGGCGGTTGATGTGCACCTTCTCCATCTTGAACTCGGGGATGCCGTAGCGCAGCAGGCCGCCGATGCGGTCCGCGCGCTCGTACACGACCACGGTGTGGCCGGCCCGGGTCAGCTGCTGTGCGGCGGCCAGGCCCGCGGGGCCCGAGCCGATGACGGCGGCCGTCTTGCCGGACAGCCGCTCCGGGGGCTGGGGGGTGACGTCGCCGTTGTCCCACGCCTTGTCGATGATCGAGACTTCGACGTTCTTGATGGTGACGGCCGGCTGGTTGATGCCGAGCACACACGCCGACTCGCACGGGGCGGGGCACAGGCGGCCCGTGAACTCCGGGAAGTTGTTCGTGGCGTGCAGGCGCTCGGAAGCCGCCGACCAGTCCTCGCGGTAGGCGAAGTCGTTCCACTCGGGGATCAGGTTCCCGAGCGGGCAGCCGTTGTGGCAGAACGGGATGCCGCAGTCCATGCAGCGGCCGGCCTGCTTGCTGATGATCGGGAGCAGCGAGCCCGGGACGTAGACCTCGTTCCAGTCCTTGAGGCGGTCGGCCACAGGACGGGAACAGGCGGTCTCGCGCTGGGTGGTGAGGAAGCCCTTCGGGTCAGCCATGGGTCGCCGCCTCCATCATCTTCTCCGTGGTCTCGGACTCCGAGAGTCCGGCCAGCTCAGCGGCGTCCTTGGCGGCGAGCACTGCCTTGTACGTGGTCGGGATGATCTTGCTGAAGCGGTCCGCCGCGGCGGTCCAGTCAGCCAGGAGCTTCGCGGCCACGGTCGAGCCGGTCTCCTCCTCGTGGCGGCGCACCACATCGTGCAGCCACTGCTTGTCGGTGTCGGAGAGGGCTTCGACCGCGCCCGAGTTGCCGACGTTGACGTTGTCGACGTCGAGGTCGATGACGTAGGCGACGCCGCCCGACATGCCGGCCGCGAAGTTGCGGCCCGTCTCGCCGAGGACGACCGCGCTGCCGCCGGTCATGTACTCGCAGCCGTGGTCGCCCACGCCCTCCGAGACGACCAGGGCGCCGGAGTTGCGGACGCAGAAGCGTTCGCCGGTGCGGCCGCGCAGGAACATCTCGCCGCCGGTGGCGCCGTAGCCGATGGTGTTGCCGGCGATGGTCGAGTACTCGGCGAGGTGGTCGGCGCCGCGGTCCGGGCGGACCACCACGCGGCCGCCGGAGAGGCCCTTGCCGACGTAGTCGTTGGCGTCGCCCTCCAGGCGCAGCGTGATGCCGCGCGGCAGGAAGGCGCCGAAGGACTGGCCGGCCGAGCCGGTGAAGGTCAGGTCGATGGTGTTGTCGGGCAGGCCCGCACCGCCGAACTTCTTGGTGACCTCGTGGCCGAGCATGGTGCCGACGGTCCGGTTGATGTTGCGGATCGCGACCTGGGCGCGGACCGGCTGGGCCGCCTCCGCGGTCTCGGCGTTCAGCGCGTCGGCGGCGAGCTTGATCAGCTCGTTGTCGAGGGCCTTCTCCAGACCGTGGTCCTGCTCGATCAGGGCGTGACGGACCGCGCCCTCGGGCAGGGCGGGCACGTGGAAGAGGGGCTCGAGGTCGAGGCCCTGGGCCTTCCAGTGCGTGACGGCCTTGCTGGTGTCGAGGAGCTCGGCGTGGCCGACGGCCTCCTCGATCGTACGGAAGCCCAGCTCGGCGAGGATCTCGCGGACCTCCTCGGCGATGAACTCGAAGAAGTTCACGACGAACTCGGGCTTGCCGGAGAAGCGGTCGCGCAGGACCGGGTTCTGCGTGGCGATGCCGACCGGGCAGGTGTCCAGGTGGCAGACGCGCATCATGATGCAGCCGGAGACGACGAGCGGCGCGGTCGCGAAACCGAACTCCTCGGCGCCGAGCAGCGCGGCGATGACGACGTCGCGGCCGGTCTTGAGCTGGCCGTCGGTCTGGACGACGATGCGGTCGCGCAGCCCGTTGAGCAGCAGGGTCTGCTGGGTCTCGGCGAGGCCGAGTTCCCAGGGGCCGCCCGCGTGCTTGAGCGAGGTGAGCGGGGAGGCGCCCGTTCCGCCGTCGTGACCGGAGATCAGGACGACGTCCGCGTGGGCCTTGGAGACACCGGCGGCGACCGTGCCCACGCCGACCTCGGAGACCAGCTTCACGTGGATGCGGGCGGCCGGGTTGGCGTTCTTGAGGTCGTGGATCAGCTGAGCCAGGTCCTCGATGGAGTAGATGTCGTGGTGGGGCGGCGGGGAGATCAGGCCGACGCCGGGGGTGGAGTGCCGGGTCTTGGCGACCCACGGGTAGACCTTGTGGCCGGGCAGCTGGCCGCCCTCGCCGGGCTTGGCGCCCTGCGCCATCTTGATCTGGATGTCGTCCGCGTTGACGAGGTACTCGCTCGTCACGCCGAAGCGGCCGGAGGCGACCTGCTTGATGGACGAGCGGCGCGCCGGGTCGTAGAGGCGGTCCGGGTCCTCGCCGCCCTCACCGGTGTTGGACTTGCCGCCCAGCTGGTTCATGGCGATGGCGAGGGTCTCGTGGGCCTCGCGGGAGATGGAGCCGTACGACATGGCGCCGGTGGAGAAGCGCTTGACGATGTCGGCGACCGGCTCGACCTCGTCGATGGAGATCGAGGGCCGGTCCTCCGTCTTGAAGCCGAAGAGCCCGCGGAGCGTCATGAGGCGCTCGGACTGCTCGTTCACCCGGTCCGTGTACTTCTTGAAGATGTCGTACCGGCGGTTGCGGGTGGCGTGCTGGAGGCGGAAGACCGTCTCCGGGTCGAACAGGTGCGGCTCGCCCTCGCGGCGCCACTGGTACTCGCCGCCGATCTCCAGCGCGCGGTGCGTGGCGGCGATGCCCGAGACCGGGTACGCCTTGGCGTGGCGGGCGGCCACCTCCTTGGCGATGACGTCCAGGCCGGCGCCGCCGATCTTGGTGGCGGTGCCCTGGAAGTACGCGTCGACGAACTCCTCGTTCAGACCGACGGCCTCGAAGACCTGGGCGCCGCGGTAGGAGGCGACGGTGGAGATGCCCATCTTGGACATGACCTTCAGGACGCCCTTGCCGAGCGCGTAGATCAGGTTCTTGATGGCCTGCTCCGGCTCCAGGCCGGACAGGAACGTACCGGCGCGCAGCAGGTCCTCGACGGACTCCATGGCGAGGTACGGGTTGACGGCGGCGGCGCCGTAGCCGATGAGCAGCGCGACGTGGTGGACCTCGCGGACGTCGCCGGCCTCGACCAGCAGGCCCACCTGGGTGCGCTGCTTGGTGGCGATGAGGTGGTGGTGCACGGCGGAGGTGAGCAGCAGCGAGGGGATCGGTGCGTGCTCGGCGTCCGAGTGGCGGTCCGAGAGGACGATGAGGTGGGCGCCGCCGGCGATGGCCGCGTCGACCTCGCCGCGGATCTCCTCCAGGCGGGCGGCCAGGGCCTCGCCGCCGCCGGAGACCCGGTAGAGGCCGGAGAGGGTGGCGGCCTTCATGCCCGGCATGTCGCCGTCGGCGTTGACGTGGATGAGCTTGGCCAGCTCGTCGTTGTCGATCACCGGGAAGGGCAGGGTGACGCTGCGGCAGGACGCGGCGGTCGGCTCCAGCAGGTTGCCCTGCGGGCCCAGCGAGGACAGCAGCGAGGTGACGAGCTCCTCGCGGATGGCGTCCAGCGGCGGGTTGGTGACCTGCGCGAAGAGCTGCGTGAAGTAGTCGAAGAGCAGCCGCGGGCGCTCGGACAGGGCCGCGATCGGGGAGTCCGTGCCCATGGAGCCGAGCGGCTCGCCGCCGGTGCGGGCCATCGGCGCGAGGATGACGCGCAGCTCTTCCTCGGTGTAGCCGAAGGTCTGCTGGCGGCGGGTGACCGAGGCGTGGGTGTGCACGATGTGCTCGCGCTCGGGCAGGTCCGTCAGCTCGATCTCGCCGGACTCCAGCCAGTCCGCGTAGGGCGCGGCGCCGGCGAGCTCGGCCTTGATCTCGTCGTCCTCGATGATCCGCTTCTGGGCGGTGTCGACGAGGAACATCTTGCCGGGCTGGAGGCGGCCCTTGCGGACGACCTTGGCCGGGTCGATGTCGAGGACGCCGACCTCGGAGGAGAGGACGACGAGGCCGTCGTCGGTGACCCAGTAGCGGCCGGGGCGCAGGCCGTTGCGGTCGAGGACCGCGCCGACCTGGGTGCCGTCGGTGAAGGTGACGCAGGCCGGGCCGTCCCAGGGCTCCATCATCGTGGAGTGGTACTGGTAGAACGCGCGGCGGGCCGGGTCCATGGAGGTGTGGTTCTCCCACGCCTCCGGGATCATCATCAGCACCGCGTGGGGCAGCGAGCGGCCGCCGAGGTGCAGGAGCTCCAGGACCTCGTCGAAGGAGGCCGAGTCGGAGGCGTCCGGGGTGCAGATCGGGAAGATCCGCTCCAGCGCGCCGTCACCGAAGACGTCGGAGGCCAGCTGGGACTCGCGGGCCTTCATCCAGTTGCGGTTGCCCTTGACCGTGTTGATCTCGCCGTTGTGCGCGACGAAGCGGTACGGGTGGGCCAGCGGCCAGGACGGGAAGGTGTTGGTCGAGAACCGCGAGTGGACCAGGGCCAGCGCCGAGGCGAAGCGGCGGTCGGAGAGGTCCGGGAAGAAGGGCTCCAGCTGGCCGGTGGTCAGCATGCCCTTGTAGACGATGGTGCGGGCGGACAGCGAGGGGAAGTAGACCCCGGCCTCGCGCTCGGCGCGCTTGCGCAGCACGAACGCCTTGCGGTCGAGCGCGATGTCCGTGCTCTCGCCTCCCCCTGAGCCTTCGGCCTGGGAGGCGCCCCCAGCGACGAAGATCTGGGAGAAGGCCGGCATGGTGGCGCGGGCGCCGTTGCCGAGCAGGTCGGGGGTGACCGGGACCTCGCGCCAGCCGAGGACCGTGAGGTTCTCCTCGGCGGCGATGGCCTCGATCTGCTCCACGGCGACGGCCTGTGCGGTGCCGTCGGCGGGGAGGAAGGCGATGCCGACCGCGTACGCGCCGGCCTCGGGGAGCTCGAATCCGGCGACCTCTCGCAGGAACGCGTCCGGGACCTGGGACAGGATTCCGGCGCCGTCGCCCGAGTCCGGCTCGGAGCCGGTGGCGCCCCGGTGCTCAAGGTTCCGCAATACGGTCAGCGCCTGCTCCACGAGGGTGTGGGTCGCCTCGCCGGTGAGGTTCGCCACGAATCCGACGCCGCAGGCGTCCTTCTCGTTGCGCGGGTCGTACATGCCCTGCTGGGCGGGGCGACCGTCCATGGGCGACCAGGCGGTGGTGCTGGGGCCGGTCGCGGAGTGCGTGGATGCGGAACGCATCGGCTCTCCCGTCGTCGTCGTGGCATATGTGCATAGCCGAGGGACGACGTTGGCCCTCTGCGAAATTTCGTGCAGGTTACATGATGACGGCAATCCCGAGAAGTGGATATGGCGTTTCACCATGCGGACACGCACGGGGTGGGAAGAGGGAACCTTCGTAGCACTTCAAGGGCGCACCACGGAGCGCAGGTCCCGACGCGGGGTGGGCATCGTTGCCCGGCAGGGTGGGCATCGTTGCCCGGCGCGCCCTGGTCTGATGCCCGGCGGACACGGATTCGAAACCGCCGGGTAACGGACTCCGATGAGGAGTACTTATGCTGCGCGCTGCATAGTGTCTCATTGCTTGCGCGGTCAGCCTACGGCTCCGCCGATCCAGGTGCCCAGGACGTACGTCACACCGGCGGCCGCACCGCCCAGCAGCAGCTGGCGCAGCCCGCTGTACCACCAGGACCGCGCGGTGACCCGGGAGACCACGGCGCCGCAGGCGAAGAGCCCCACCAGCGCGAGCAGCACCGCGGGCCACAGGGACGTGGCGCCGAGCAGGTACGGGAGTACGGGCAGCAGCGCGCCCAGCGCGAAGGATCCGAAGGACGAGACCGCGGCGACCATCGGCGACGGCAGGTCGTCGGGGTCGATCCCGAGCTCCTCGCGGGCGTGGATCTCCAGCGCCTGGTCGGGGTCGCGGGACAGCTGCATGGCGACCTCGCGGGCGAGGGCCGGCTCGACGCCGCGCGATACGTACAGTTCGGCCAGCTCCTCCATCTCGTCGACGGGGTGCTTGCGCAACTGCTGGCGCTCTATGTCGAGTTCGGCGAGGACCAGCTCGCGCTGCGACGCGACGGAGGTGTACTCGCCGGCCGCCATCGAGAAGGCCCCGGCCGCGAGGCCCGCCAGGCCGGTGATCACGATGGTCTGCGGGGCGACGGCGCCGCCGGCGACGCCGGTCATCAGCGCGAGGTTGGAGACCAGCCCGTCCATGGCGCCGAAGACGGCCGGTCGCAGCCATCCGCCGTTGACATCGCGGTGGGTGTGGTTGTCACGGTGCGCGGTGTGCAGCGGTGCTTCGATGTCGATGATGGACATGCGGCGTATCTCCCCTTTTCGTACGAGTGGGTACGCGAAGACGACGCGCAGGCATCCACTCCCCCTGAACACCTCGAAACTACGCACGATTTCTGCCGCCCGCCAGCAAGGAAGGCCGTACTTACCTGGGGTTTCCCGGCTCGGCGACCGGGTGACGGGGGCCTGGGCGGGGTGTTTCGCGGCGAGCGACAAACCACATGCCGTGGCACAAATCCCCCATGGGCCCATGAGGGTCCCATCAGATGGAGAGGCGCGCCATGGAGCTGATTGCATGCAATCCGCAGGTCCTCCCCGAACGGGCCAGGGGCGCTCTTCTCGGCCTCGCGACGGGTGACGCGCTCGGCGCCCCCGCCGAGAACATGAAGCCGTCCGAGATCCGGGCGAAATGGGGCCGCATCGAGGGCTTCGTCTCGGACGACCCGGCGGGCACCGACGACACCGAGTACGCGATCTTCTCCGGGCTGCTGCTGGCCCGCCACGGCTCGGCGCTGACCGTCTCCCACGTCGAGCGGGCCTGGCACCACTGGATCGCCGACCTCGACGAGGGGCCGTTCCGCGGGGCGGGCTTCAGCGAACGCGGCACCCTGGAGAACCTGCGCCGCGGGCTCGCGGCGCCCATCTCCGCGCAGCACCGCCACGCCTGGTCGGACGGGCTGGCGATGCGGGCGGCCCCCTTCGGGGTGTTCGCGGCGGGCCGGCCGGCCGAGGCCGCGCGGCTGGTCGCGATCGACGGCAGCGTCAGCCACGACGGCGAGGGCATCTACGGGGGCCAGGCGGTGGCGGCGGGCGTGGCGGCCGCCATGGCCGGGGGCTCCCCCGCCTCGGTGGTCTCGGCGGCCCTGTCGGTCATCCCCTCCGACTCCTGGACCGCCCGCTCGCTGCGCCGGGCCGTCACCGCGGCCCCGCGGGGCGAGCGGGCGGTGCGCTCCGCGGTGGTGATCGGCGGCTACCCGTGGACGGACCTGGCGCCGGAGGCGGTGGGCCTGGCGTTCGGCGCCTTCGCCGCCTGCGGCGGGGACTTCCCCTCCTCGGTCCTGACGGCGGTGAACATGGGCCGCGACGCGGACACCACCGCGGCGGTGGCCGGCGCCCTCTCCGGCGCCCTGTCGGGCGTCGCCGCGATCCCGGAAGCCTGGGCGGCGGCGATCGGTCCGGTCCGGGGCAGCTGCCTCCCCTCGATGCGGGGCTACCACGTCCTGGACATCGCCGACCTCCTCACCCCGGAAACCGAGCCCACCCGATGACCGCCCCGACGCCGTCCCCAACGGCCCCGGACCTCCCGTCCCCGCCCGCATCCCCCGCCCCGGACCTCCCGGGCCCGACCGCATCCCCCGGCCAGGACCTCCCGGTCCCGGACCTCCCGGGGCCGGCCGCGTCTTCCGCCCCGGACCTCCCGGGCCCGGACCTCCCGCGCCCGACCGCGTTCCCCGCCCCGGACCTCCCGGGGCCGGACCTCCCGGGCCTGACCGTGTTCCCCGCCCCGGACCTCCCGGGCCCGACCGCATCCCCCGGCCCGGCGGGAACCCCGCGCACGGACCTGTCCCGGACCCCGGGCTCCGCCCCGGCCGCCCCGGCCGCGACCTGGGCCGAGGCACCGGTCGCGCCCCCGGACCCGTCTCCGGCCGGGGCCCTCGCACCGGCCCTGGACCCCGGCTCGGCACCGGCGCCCGGCAGCGGCGCACCGCCACCCGCTCCGGCGGAGAGCCGCGGGGGGCCCGGGGGGCCGTTGGCGGCTCCGGCGGAGGGCCGCGGGCCCGGGGGGCCGTCGCCTGGTCCGGCGGAGGGCCGCGGGCCCGAGCGGCCGTTGGCGGCTCCGGCGGAGAGCCGCGGGCCCGGGGGGCCGTTGCCCGTACCGACGGTCGCCGTGCTGCGGGTCGGCGGCGCGCAGGGCTGCGGCCCCACCCCGCCCCCTCCGGGAGCCGGGGTCGCACCCCGCCCCCTACCCCACACCGGGGCGACCGGGGCCTCGGCGGCTCCCCCCAGGGCCGGGGGGCCGTTGCACGCTCCCGCGGAGGGCCGCGGGCCCGAGGGGCCGTTGCCCGTACCGACGGTCGCCGTGCTTCGGGTCGGCGGCGCGCAGGGCGGCGGCCCCACCCCGCCCCCTCCGGGAGCCGGGGTCGCACCCCGCCCCGTACCCCACACCGGGGCGGCCGGGGCCTCGGCGGCTCCCGCCGGGCCCGGGCGGGTCCGTGGCGCGACCGGGGTCGGCGGTGCGGGGCCCGCCGGGGCGGTCGTGCCCGTACCGACGGCGGCCGGGGACGGAACCTCCGGTGGGCCGCGCCGGATCGAGGGCGTGCTGCTCGGGCTGGCCGCCGGGGACGCCGCCGGGTGGCCGGCCGCCCGGCACCGGGCCAGCCGCATGCCGGAGTGGACCCGCCGCCTCACCCGCGAGCTCGACACCTTCGCCGAGCAGAACCAGACCACCACCCTCCCCGTGCCCATCGCCCTGAACCAGCCCCCCGAGCCCCTGCGCCTGGGGCCATCCGACGACGCCGAGTGGGCCGCCTTCGCCGCCGAGTCCGTACTCACCGCGGCCGGCGTGCTGCTCAGCGACCTCTCCCGGTCCCGCCGCATGCGGGCCGCCATCGACCTCGCCTGGAACGCCCTGGCCAGCGAGATCGCCGCCGCGGCCGAGCGCGCCCCCGAGGTCGAGTCCGCCGTCCTCCCGCTCCGCGCCCGCATCTCCGTACGGGCCGGCCTCGGCAACCTCGCGGCCGGCCTGCGCCCGCCCGCCACCGGCCACGACAACCCGCACTACTTCGACGACGCCGCCTGCGTCCGCGCCTGTGTCCTGGCCGTCGTCCACCCCGGCGACCCGGCCGCGGCCGCCGACCTCGCCGAGTTCGACGCCCGCTACACGCAGGACGGCGACGGGGTCCACGGCGCCCGCGCCATGGCCGCCGCCATCGCGACCGCCCTCGCCGGCGCCGACACCGACACCGCCGTCGACGCCGCCCTCGCCCAGCTCCCCGCGGCCACCGAGATCGGCCGCAACGCCCGCCACGCCGTCAAGCTCGCCCGTACCCGCACGGACGGCCCCGGCGGCGCCTTCGCCATCGTCCCGACCCTCGAACACGAGATCGTCGACCACGTCTACAGCTACGGCATCGCCGCCGCCGAGACGGTCCCCGTCGCCCTCGCCCTCAGCACCGCCGCCCGCGGCCGGGTCGCCGAGGCCGTCCCGGCCGCCGCCTGCCTGTCCCGCGTCGCGGACTCCGCCCCCGCCCTGGCCGGCGCGCTCACCGGCGCCCTCGGCGGCGGGGATTCGATCCCCGCCGCCTGGCGCCAGGCCTGCCGCACCCTCTCCGGCTGCGCCCTGCCCCGCCTCGCCGGCACCGATCTCGTCGAACTCGCCGCGCTCCTCGCTCGCACGGAACTCACCTCACCCAAGGGATGATTCGGACATGACGCTCACTCTGGAAGACCGGGCGGCCGGCTGCCTCGTCGGAGCCGCCGTCGGCGACGCGCTCGGCGGGCCGGTAGAGGGCTGGTCCCCGGACCGGATCGTGGAACGGCACGGCGGCCGCGTGCACGGCGTCGTCGGCCCGTGGCACGAGGACTGGCGCACGGCCCGCCCCATCGCGCCGTACCACAAGGGCGACGGCCACGTCACCGACGACACCCTGATGACGCACGCGCTGGTACGGGTCTACGAGGCCGTACGGGACCACCTCGACGCGTACGCGATCGCCGAGCACCTGGTCCCGGACCTGATGACCCGTCCGCGCTGGATCCCCGAACTCGAAGCCGAGGCCCTCCCCCTCCAGCGGATCTTCCTCGCGGAGAAGTGGATCGTGACCCGGTTGCACTACGCCCACGCGGACCCCCGCGAGGCGGGCAACGGCAACATCGTCAACTGCGGTGCGGCGATGTACATGGCTCCGGTCGGCATCGTCAACGCGGGCCATCCGGCGGGCGCGTACGCGGAGGCGCTGGACATCGCCGGGGCGCACCAGTCCTCGTACGGGCGCGAGGCGGCCGGCGTGTTCGCGGCGGCGGTTGCGGCGGCGTGCATGCCGGGGGCGACGGCGTCCTCGGTGGTGGACGCGGCCCTGGCGCTGGCCAAGGACGGCACCCGGGAGGCGATCGCGGCGGTGTGCGAAGTGGCGGGGCGCCACCGGGACTTCGAGTCGGCGCTGGCCCCGCTGCGGGCGGCGGTGGCCCCGTACGACTCGGTGGGGCCGGACTACCGCTCCCCCTCGCTGGGCGCGCGCCGGCCGTCCCGTCTCCACTCGATCGAGGAACTCCCGATCGCGCTCGGCATGCTGATCGTCTCCGACGGGGGGTACGAGGGATCGGTCCTCGGCGCCGTCAACTACGGCCGGGACTGCGACTCCATCGCCACGATGGCGGGGGCGATCGCCGGAGCCCTGTCCGGCGTCGGCGCGGTCCCGCCTGTCTGGGCCAAGCAGGTCGCCGAGGCCAGCCGCCTGGACCTGCACGCCCCGGCGTCGGCGCTGGCCGCGGTGGCCCGCGAGGTCTTCGCCCTGGACCGGTCCCGCCGCCGCAACCACGAGTCGGCGTTCCACGCCCTCACGACCCCCCGATGACCCCCAGCACCCCCTCACCGGGGCCCCCGGCCCCCGTACGGCACGCCTCCCCGCCCCGCACCGGGCAGACCCCCGGCGCGCCCACGGGAGCGGGGCCCGAGCAACCGTCCGCGGGCACCGGCCCGGCGGCGCGCCCCGTGGAAACCGGCCCGAACCCGGCACACCCCCCCGGGCAGAACCCCCCGGCCGACCCGAACCCCGTACGGCACGCCTCCGCGCCCCGCGCCGGGCAGACCCCCGGCGCGCCCACGGGAGCGGGGCCCGAGGAACCGTCCGCGGGCACCGGCCCGGGCTCCGTGCCCCACGCCGAGCGGACCCTCGCCGCGGCCACGTCGCCGCCCCCGGGAACCGGGCCGGACGGGGCAGTGGGGTCGGCCGGCCGGCCCTCCCCCGGCCCCGGCGCGGCCCCGCCCCCGGGAGCCCGTGCGACCGGGGCCGCCCCGGACGGTTCCCCCGCCCCACCCCCGCCCACGGAATCCCGGCCCGGGGAGTCCTCCGACGGCACCGGCCCGGCGGCGCGCCCCGCGGAAACCGGCCCGAACCCCGCACACCCCCCCGGGCAGAACCCCCCGGCCGACCCGAACCCCGCACGGCACGCCTCCCCGCCACCGCCCACGGAAGCCGGGCCCGGGGAACCCTCCGCGGACACCGGCCCGGCCGCCCCGCCCCGCGCCGGGCGGACCCCCGCGGGATCGGGGCCGGACGGGGCGGTGGGGCCGGCCTGGCGGCCGTCCCCTGGCCTCGGCCCGGCCCCGCCCCCGGAGGGTCGTGCGGCCGGGGCCGTCCGGCTCACCTGGGCGCAGCCCGAGGACCTGGTCGGGCACGAGCTGCGGCAGGCCGCCGAGGACGGCCGGGATCCGGCTCCCGTCCTGCGGGCCTGGCTCGCCGCGGGCGGTCGCCCCGCCCCCGAGCGGGCCGGGGCCTCCCCCGCCCCGGCCCCGCCGGAGCTGCGCGCGCTGGCTGCCCGCCTGCTGGACGACCTGGCCCGGCTCCCGTCCGCGTCGGCCGCGGACGAGCCGGGGGCCCTGGAGGCCATCAGGGCCGCCTGCCCGGACTGGCCGCCCCCGGCGGCCAGCCCGCCCACTACCCCTCCCCCGGCGGCGAGTTCCTGCACCCCCGCCCCGGCAGGGCGCACCGCACAGCGGCTTCCGGCCCTGCCGGACGCCCCCTTGGGGGCCGCCCCCGGCCCCGGCGGCGGCCCGGCCGCGCCGCAAGGCCCCGCAGACCCGGCCCGCGCCGCGGGCCACCCTCCGCAGGAGGCGGCGCCGGGGCCGGATCCCGTCCCGGCCGGTGCGCCGGAAGGTAGGCCGACCTACAACCCGGCCCACGCACCACAACACGACCCGGCCCACGCACCGGAGCACGCCCCGGCCCGCCCCACGAAACGCCACCCGACCCGCCCCGCGGAAGGCATGCTGATCCGCCCGGCACCACAACACGACCCGGCCCACGAACCGGATCCCGCCCCGGCCCGCCCCACCGAAGGCAGGCCGCCCCGCCCGGCACCGGAGTACAACCCGGCCCACGCACCGGAGCCCGCCCCGGCCCACCCCACGAAACGCCACCCGACCCGCCCCGCGGAAGGCATGCTGAGTCCACGCCGTTCCCAACACGGCCCTGGTCGCCGCCGCCCTCACCCACGCCGACGGGGACTTCACCCGCTCCGTCTGCCGTGCGGTCTCCGGCGGCTGGGACACCGACTCCAACGGGGCGACGGCCGGCTCCCTCGCCGCGCTCGTCGACCCGGGCGGGGTCCCGCACCGCTGGTCCGCCCCGCTCAAGAACCGTCTCGCCACCACCGTCCCCGGTTTCGACGGCATCGGCTTCGACACCCTCGCCCAGCTCACCGCACAGGAGGCAGCCCGCCCATGACGGCCATCGCCGTGCTCGGCAGTACCAACATGGACCTCGTCGCCTACGTCCCCAAGGCCCCCCGCCTCGGGGAGACCGTCACCGGCCGCGAGTTCCGCACCGTCCCCGGCGGCAAGGGCGCCAACCAGGCCGTCGCCGCCGCCCGCTCCGGCGGGGAGGTGGTGATGATCGGCGCGGTCGGCGCCGACGAGTTCGGCGTACGGCTGCGCTCCGCGCTCACCGCGGCCGGCGTCGAGACGGCGGCGCTGCGCACCGTCGAGGGCGCCAGCGGCACCGCTCACATCACCGTCGACGACGAGGGCGGGAACAGCATCATCGTCATCCCGGGCGCCAACGCCCGCGTCACCGGCCTGGAGGCGGGCGACGAGTCGCGTATCGGCGCCGCCGACGCGCTCCTCCTCCAGCTCGAACTCCCCCTGTCCGCCGTCCTGGCCGGCGCGCTCGCCGCCCGCGCCCACGGGGTGCGTACGGTTCTCACCCCGGCCCCCGCCCAGCCGCTGCCCCCCGAGCTCCTCGCCGTCACCGACCTGCTCGTCCCCAACGAGCACGAGGCCGCAGCCCTCACCGGCCTCACCGACCCCCACCGGGCCGCCGAGGCCCTGCTGTCCCAGGTCCCCGAGGTCGTCGTCACCCTCGGCGCGGCCGGTTGCCTGTACGCCGCCCGCGGGCGGGAGCCGCTGACCGTGCCCGCGCCCCGGGTCCGCGCGGTGGACACCACCGCGGCCGGTGACACCTTCGTCGGCGCGCTCGCCGTGGCCCTCGGGGAGCGGGTCCCCGTCCCGCGGGCGCTGGCCTGGGCCTCGGCGGCGGCCGCGCTGTCCGTCCAGCGGCCGGGGGCGCAGGACTCGATGCCGACCCGCGCCGAAACGGACGCCTTCGCCGCGACCGGCCCCGTCACCGGGGCCGGGGAGGCCCCGTGACCCCCCTCGGCCCCCTGGAGGGGGTGCGGGTGCTGGACCTCGCCACGCTCTTCGCCGGGCCGCTCGCCGCCACCCTGCTCGGGGACTTCGGCGCCGACGTCGTCAAGGTGGAACACCCGCGGCGCCCCGACCCCTCGCGCGGGCACGGCCCCGCCAAGGACGGCATCGGACTGTGGTGGAAGCTGCTCGGCCGGAACAAGCGGACGATGACCCTCGACCTGTCCACCCCGGGCGGGCGCGACACCCTGCTGCGGCTGGCCGCCACCGCTGACGTGGTCGTCGAGAACTTCCGCCCCGGCACGCTGGAGAGGTGGGGCCTGGGCTGGGCCGAGCTGTCCGCCGCCAACCCGCGGCTGGTGCTGGCCCGCGTCACGGCCTTCGGCCAGCAGGGCCCGTACGCCCGCCGTCCCGGCTTCGGCACCCTCGCGGAGGCGATGAGCGGCTTCGCCGCGATCACCGGGGAGCCGGACGGCCCGCCGACCCTGCCGCCCTTCGGCCTCGCCGACTCGATCGCGGCGCTGACCACCGCGTACGCCGTGATGACCGCGCTCGCCGGGCGTGAGCGCACCGGCCACGGGCAGGTGGTGGACCTGGCCATCATCGAGCCGATCCTCACGGTGCTGGGCCCGCACCCGCTCTGGTACGACCAGCTCGGCTACGTCCAGCCGCGCACCGGCAACCGCTCCACGAACAACGCCCCGCGCAATACGTACCGCAGTGCCGACGGGCGCTGGCTGGCGGTCTCCACCTCCGCCCAGTCCGTCGCCGAGCGCGTGGTGCGGCTCGTCGGCCGGCCCGAGCTGATCACCGAGCCGTGGTTCGCGACCGGCTCCGGCCGGGCGGCCCACGCGCCCGTCCTGGACGAGGCGGTCGGCGGCTGGATCGGCCGCCACAAGGCCGACGACGTGATCGCCGCGTTCGAGGAGGCCGAGGCCGCCGTGGCCCTGGTCTACGACGTACGGGACGTCATGGCCGATCCGCAGTTCGCGGCCCTGGACACCGTCACCGAGGTCGACGATCCCGAACTCGGCCCGCTCCGGATGCAGAACGTCCTGTTCCGGCTGTCCGACACCCCCGGCGCGATCCGCTGGGCGGGCCGCCCGCACGGCGCGGACACCGACGCCGTACTCACCGAACTCGGCCTGTCCGAGGCCGAGATCAGCGCACTCCGGATGGAGCGGGCCCTGTGATCCTGACGTGGCTCTACGTACCCGGCGACCGCCCCGAGGTGGTCGCCAAGGCCCTGCACTCGGGGGCCGACGCCGTCATCGTCGACCTGGAGGACGCGGTGTCGGCCTCCCGCAAGGAGTACGCCCGCGCCGCCACCGCGGAGCGGCTCGCCGAGCAGCCCCCGGTACCGGTCTTCGTCCGCGTCAACGCGCTGGAGTCGCCCTGGGCGGGTGCCGACCTCACCGCCCTGACCGGGCTGCGGGGCCTCTCGGGGCTGCGGCTGCCGAAGATCACGGCCCCGGAGCAGATCGTTGCGGTCGCCGACCGCACGGGCGGGGTGACGCTGCACGCCATGCTGGAGTCGGCGGTGGGCGTGGAGCGCGCGTACGAGATCGCCCGCGCGCACCCCGCCCTGCGCGGGCTCTCGCTCGGCGAGGCCGACCTGCGGGCCGACCTGGGCATCAGCGCGGACGAGGGCCTGGACTGGCCGCGCTCCCGGGTGGTGGTCGCGGCCCGTGCGGCGGGGCTGGCCCCGCCCGCGCAGTCGGTGTTCCCGGACATCCGGGACCTGGAGGCCCTGGCGCTCTCCTGCGCCCGGGGGCGGGCCCTGGGCTTCCTGGGCCGGGCGGCGATCCACCCGCGCCAGCTGCCGGTGATCGAGCGGGCCTACCTGCCGCGCCCGGAGGAGGTCACCGCCGCCCAGGAGATCGTCGCGGCCGCCCGCCGCTCCCCGGGGGCGGTGGCCCTGCCCGACGGCCGCTTCGTCGACCCGGCGGTCCTGGCCGGCGCCGAACGCGTGGTCGCCCTGGCCCGCCGCGAATGACCCCACGCGGCCCCGCGGGCCCGCGGGCGCAGCCGCGGGTGTCCACGGGCGCAGCCGCAGGCCCGCAGCGCGGGCGCAGGCGCAGCCGCAGGCCCGCAGCGCGGGCGCAGGCGCAGACCCAGGTCCGCACGGGCGCAGGCGCAGACCCAGGTCCGCCCGCGCGGGCGCAGGCGCAGACCCAGGTCCGCACGGGCGGGTGCAGGCGCAGACGCAAGCCGCAGACGACCGGCGCGGGCCTGCGGGCGCAGACGCAGGTCCCCAGCGCGGGTCCGCAGGCAGTCGCAGGTCCGCAGGCGCAGACGCAGGTCCCCACCACGGGCCCGCAGGCAGACGCAGGTCCACAGGCGCAGACGCAGGTCCCCACCACGGGCCCGCAGGCAGACGCAGGTCCACAGGCGCAGGAGCTGGTCCGCAGCGCGGGTCCGCAGGCGTATACGCGGAACTGCAGGGGCAGACGCAGGTCTGCACGCGCAGACGCAGACTCAGGCCGCAGACGACAGGCGCGGGTCTGCGGCGCGGGGCGTGGGCCGTGCGGGCGGCGGCGGCCACGGGTAGCGGGCGAAGTGGGCCGACGCAGACGGGAGGGGGCGCCGCGTGGTGCGCGGCGCCCCCTCCCGTCATGGTCCGGACGACCCGGTCAGAGCTTCTTGGCGGCCTTCGGGGCCTCGGCGTCCTCGGAGCCGGCCTTGCCCTCGGCACCGGTGTCAGCCGCGGTCGCGCTCTCGGCGGCGGGCTTCGGCGCGGAGTCCGCGCTCTCGCCGGAGGCGGCGGAGGCGGCGGAGTCCGCGCTCTCCCCGGAGGCGGCGGGCTTCGAGGAGGCGTCCGTGGCGTCGGCCTCGGCCTCGGTGCCGGCCGTGGCCTCGGCGGCCGGGTCGGAGGCCGCCGGGCCGCGGTCCGGCTCCACGACCTCCTCGCGGCCGGGCCGCAGCTTCGCCGACAGGACGAAGTAGACGACGGCCAGGATGAAGACCACGATCGCGGTCCACACGTTCAGCCGGACACCCAGGATGTGGTGGGCCTCGTCGACGCGCATGTACTCGATCCAGCCGCGGCCCGCGCAGTACGCGGCCACGTACAGGGCGAACGCCCGGCCGTGTCCGAGCTTGAAGCGGCGGTCGGCCCAGATCACCAGCGCGGCGACGCCCAGGCACCACAGCGACTCGTACAGGAACGTCGGGTGGTAGGTCCCGGCGACCCGGTTGGGCCCGTCACTGATCTTCAGCGCCCACGGCAGGTCGGTGGCGCGGCCGTACAGCTCCTGGTTGAACCAGTTGCCCCAGCGTCCGCAGGCCTGGGCTAGGGCGATGCCGGGAGCCAGGGCGTCGGCCCAGGCCGGCAGCGGGATGCCGCGCAGGCGGCAGCCGATCCAGGCGCCCACCGCGCCCAGCGCGATCGCGCCCCAGATGCCGAGGCCGCCCTCCCAGATCTTGAAGGCGTCGACCCAGTTGCGGCCCTCGCCGAAGTACAGCTGGTAGTCGGTGATCACGTGGTAGAGGCGACCGCCGACCAGGCCGAACGGCACCGCCCACACGGCGATGTCCGCGACCGTGCCCGGCTTTCCGCCGCGCGCGATCCACCGCTTGTTGCCGAGCCAGACGGCGACGAAGACGCCGATGATGATGCAGAACGCGTAGCCGCGCAGCGGGATCGGTCCGAGATGGATCACGCCGGTCGACGGGCTGGGGATATAGGCAAGGTTCATGGCAGAGCCGACGCTACCCTGCCGGGCGGTGCGGACCGCAACCCGCCCGGCAACCTGGCGCCAAATCGAGACGGGGCGGTCAGTCCTCCGCGGCTCCCTTCGAGGTCCCGGTCGCGGCCCCGGTCGTGGTCCCGGCCCCTGTGGAGGTCCCGGTCGCGGTCCCGGCCGATCCGGCCCTCGACCCGGAGGCCGTGGACGAGGTCTTCGCCGCGGCCGAGGAGGAGGCCGCCCCGGCCCCCGAGGTCTTCGACCCCTTCGAGGGGGACGCCGAAGCCGAGGCGGAAGCGGAAGCCGACGGGGAGGCGCTGGCGGCCCCGCCCCCGGTCCCCTTCGCGGCGGCCTCCACCTGCTCCTTGAGCTTCTGCGGGGTCACCGGGTTGGCCTGGTCGGCGAAGATGTCCTTGCCGTTCAGCAGCACGCTCGGGGTGCCCCGGAACTTCCCGGCCCGGAACGCCTCGAAGGACTTGTTCACCCAGCTGTTGTGCGTCCCGTCCTCGACGCACTTGCGGAACGCGGGGGTGTCCAGCCCGGGCACCTTGGCGGCCAGTTCCAGCAGCTTCGCGTTCGTCCCGTACGCGTCGCTGGTCTCCTGCGGCTGGTTCTCGAAGAGGACGTCGTGGTACTCGGCGAACTTTCCGGCGTCCTGGGCGCAGGCGGCCGCGTTGGCGCCCTTGAGCGAGCCGCTGCCGCCCATGTTCCCGTCGATCAGGGTGACCAGGTGGTAGTCGACCTTGAGCAGGCCCTTGGCCTCCAGCTCGTGGACCGTGTCCCGGTAGTTGGTCTCGAAGGCCTTGCACGCGGGGCAGCGGAAGTCCTCCCACACCGTCAGCGTGGACTTGGCCTCGGGCTTGCCCGTCTGGATGGCGAGCGCGTCCTTGCCGGTCGCGCCGGAGGGGGCGCTGACCGGGCCCGCGTCGGCGGATCCGTCCCCCTTGTCGGTGTTGGCCGCGATCAGGCCGACGACGGCCGCCAGGCCGAGGACGCCGACCACGGCCGACGCCACGATGAGGGTCCGCCGCCGCTTCTCCCTCTTCTTCTCGCGCTCGCGCTCCACCTGGAGCCGCTCGCGGGCCGATCGTTTCGCTTCGCGGTTCGCACCGTCGTTCTTCTCGCTCACGTTCGGCCAAACGAAGCGGGGAGGCACTCGCGTGCCTCCCCGCTCCCACTTCCACCCGATCGGACTACAGAACCCGCTCAGGGGTTCGCGCCACGGGTCGAACGCGTACGTCGGCCGGGTACGTCCGCCGCGTGCGCCGGCCGTGCACGACGGCCGCGTCAGCCGGGTGCGCCGGCCGCGGTCAGCCCCTGCGCACGCCGTCCGCGAGCTCGCCCGCCAGGGCCCGTACGGCGGCCAGCCCGGCCGGCAGGTCCGGCGCGTCCAGCAGCAGCTTCACGAAGGCCGAACCGACGATCACCCCGTCGGCGAAGCCCGCGACCTGCTTGGCCTGGACGGCGTTGGAGACGCCGAGGCCGACGCAGACCGGGAGCTCGGTCTTCGTCCGGGTGCGGCGGACGAGTTCCTGGGCCTCGTTGCCGACCGACTCGCGGGTGCCGGTGACGCCCATCAGCGAGGCGGCGTAGACGAAACCGGAACCGGCGGCCGTGATGGTCGCCAGGCGCTCGTCCCGGCTGCTGGGGGCGACGACGAAGACGGTCGCCAGACCGTGCTTGTCGGCGTGCTCACGCCACAGCGCGGACTCCTGGACCGGCAGGTCGGGCAGGATGCAGCCCGCGCCGCCCGCCGCCGCCAGCTCGGTGGCGAAGCGCTCCACCCCGTAGCGGTCGATCGGGTTCCAGTACGTCATCACCAGCACCGGCGCCCCGGTCGCGGCGTGGGCCTCGCGCACGGTGCGCAGCACGTCGGCGATCTTGACGCCGCCGCGCAGGGCGATGTCGTCGGCGGTCTGGATGATCGCGCCGTCCAGGACCGGGTCGCTGTGCGGGAGGCCGACCTCGACCACGTCCGCGCCGCCCGCGATGACGGCCTTGACGGCCTCGATGCCGCCGTCGACGGTCGGGAAGCCGGCCGGGAGGTAGGCGACGAGGGCCGCGCGGTCCTCGGACTTCGCCTTGGCGAGGGTGTCGCTCAGCAGCTGGATGTTGCCCTTGGCGTTGGCGTCCGTGCTCACTTGCGCTCCCCCTCGGTGGCGGCCTGGTCGTCGTAGAGGCCGAAGTAGCGTGCGGCGGTGTCCATGTCCTTGTCGCCGCGGCCGGACAGGTTGACCAGGATCAGCCCGTCCTTGCCGAGCTCCTTGCCCAGGTCGAGGGCGCCCGCGAGGGCGTGCGCCGACTCGATCGCCGGGATGATGCCCTCCGTGCGGGAGAGCAGGCGCAGGGCCTGCATCGCGGCGTCGTCGGTGACCGCGCGGTACTCGCCGCGGCCCGAGTCCTTCAGGAAGGAGTGCTCCGGGCCGATGCCCGGGTAGTCCAGGCCGGCCGAGATCGAGTACGGCTCGGTGATCTGGCCCTCCTCGTCCTGGAGGACGTACGAGCGGGACCCGTGGAGGATGCCGGGTTCGCCGGCGGTCAGCGTGGCGGCGTGCTCGCCGGTCTCGACGCCGTGTCCGGCGGGCTCGAAGCCGACCAGGCGGACGTCGGCGTCCGGGATGAAGGCGTGGAAGAGGCCGATGGCGTTGGAGCCGCCGCCGACGCAGGCCGCGACGGCGTCGGGCAGCCGGCCGGTGCGCTCCAGGATCTGGCGGCGGGCCTCGACGCCGATGACCCGGTGGAAGTCGCGGACCATGGCCGGGAAGGGGTGCGGGCCGGCGACCGTGCCGAAGAGGTAGTGGGTGCGGTCCACGTTGGCGACCCAGTCGCGGAACGCCTCGTTGATGGCGTCCTTGAGGGTGCGGGAGCCGGACTTCACGGCGATGACCTCGGCGCCGAGCATGCGCATCCGGGCCACGTTCAGGGCCTGGCGCTGGGTGTCGATCTCGCCCATGTAGACGGTGCACTCGAGGCCGAAGAGGGCGCAGGCGGTGGCGGTGGCCACGCCGTGCTGGCCGGCTCCGGTCTCGGCGATGACGCGGGTCTTGCCCATGCGCTTGGTGAGCAGCGCCTGACCCAGCACGTTGTTGATCTTGTGCGAGCCGGTGTGGTTGAGGTCCTCGCGCTTGAGGAAGATCCGGGCGCCGCCGGCGTGCTCGGCGAACCGCGGCACCTCGGTGAGGGCGCTGGGCCGGCCGGTGTAGTTGACCATGAGGTCGTTGAGCTCGGCCGCGAAGGCCGGGTCGCCCTTGGCCTTCTCGTACTCGACGGCGACCTCGTCCACGGCGGCGACGAGCGCCTCCGGGATGAACTTGCCGCCGAAGTCGCCGAAGTAGCCCTCGGCGTTGGGGACCTGACCCTCGGGGTCCGGAATGAAGAACGAGCTGCTGGACATGGCCAGTACTCCTACGGGTGCGATGGGATGGATGCACCGTATTGCGCCGCCGGCCCGCCGCACGCGCACCCCGCTGCGGGGGTGGGGATGCGTACGGGCGCAGCAGCCCGCGCCCGGAGCCGGCGGCCCGGGGCCACGGGCCGTGAGCGAGCACCGCGGGCGGTACGGCGGGCGTCGTCGGGAGACGACGTCAGACGTACCGGACCCGGTCGGTCCTCGTTACGGCGCGGCCGTGGTGCGCCATCGCATGCCGTTGACCTGACCGGGCTCGGAGCCGATCACGTACCGGACCCGCCGCCCGTGCACGCGCCGGGCAGGGGCGCGGCAGCCGCGGGGGCGGCAGCCGCGCGCCAGGGGCGCGTGCGCCGTCGGCACGGCGGCGGGGCCGAAGCCGGGCCGGGTGCGGACGGGAGGACGGTCGGTGGTCACGGGTCGGTCAGCTCCGGCCGTGGCGCAGGGCGGGGTGGGCGCCGGCGGCGACGAGGTCGGCCACGGCCGCCTTCGGGTCGCGTCCGGTGACCAGGGATTCCCCGACGAGGACGGCGTCGGCGCCCTCGTTGGCGTAGGCGATCAGGTCGTGCGGCCCGCGGATGCCGGACTCGGCGACCTTGACGATGTGGGCCGGGATCTCGCCGACGACGCGCTCGAAGGTGGAGCGGTCGACCTTGAGGTCCTTGAGGTTGCGGGCGTTGACGCCGATGATCTTGGCGCCGGCGTCGACCGCGCGTTCGACCTCTTCCTCGTCGTGGACCTCGACGAGCGGGGTGAGTCCGATGGACTCGGCCCGCTCGATGAGGGAGACAAGGGCCTCCTGCTCCAGAGCGGCGACGATCAGCAGGGCGAGGTCGGCGCCGTAGGCGCGGGCCTCCCACAGCTGGTACGCGGTGACGATGAAGTCCTTGCGCAGGATCGGGATGTCCACGCGGGCGCGGACGGCCTCCAGGTCGGCCAGCGAGCCGCCGAAGCGTCGCTGCTCGGTGAGGACGGAGATGACCGCCGCACCACCGGCCTCGTAATCCGCCGCGAGTCCGGCCGGATCCGCGATCGCGGCCAGCGCGCCCTTGGAGGGGCTGGAGCGCTTGACCTCGCAGATCACCTTGACGCCGTCGCCGCGCAGGGCCGCGACGCCGTCCTTGGCCTGGGGCGCCTTGGCGGCACGCTCCTTGAGCTCGTCGAGGCTCACGCGGGCCTGCCGTTCGGCAAGGTCTTCGCGGACCCCTTCGATGATCTCGTCGAGCACACTCACGCGAGCGGCCCCCTTTCGGGTTGATGACGGTCGGCCGCCTTGCAGACACGTACAACTGCAAGGTCAGCAATCAAATGGTATCCGCAGGAGGCCTTGCCCTCCGCACGCGGTTGACGCCGTCCCATTGACTGGACATTCGGAATCCAGGATTCATATAGGCCCTGTGCAGGCGTTATGGGGCCAGTGCCGATCCGAGGGGCAGGTTTCGGACGACGACGAAGACCAGCGTCAGCACCCCGATGGCCCACCAGTACGGCCGCCGCAGGACAAAGCGCGGGACCGGGGCGCCGCGCCATGCGCGAACCAGCCAAAGGATCATGAAACCGGCGAAGACGAAGTAGCCGACGACGGCCAGGGCATTTGCCCCCAAAGCGGTGATCAGATCGCCGTGGGCGAACGCGTGCGCACTGCGCAGCCCGCCGCATCCGGGGCACAGGATTCCGGTGAGGCGGAAAAGCGGGCAGACCGGATAGTGGCCCGGTTCATTCGGATCCACGGCGCCCACGTAAGCAAAGGCCAGGGCGGCGGAGGCCAGCGTGAGCGCCGGCGGGGCCAGCCGCCGGGCGCGGCCCCGGGGCGGCGCGGGCACGGCGTAGGGGCTGCGAGGGGCGTCCACCCGCTGATTCTCTCCGCTCATGACAAAAGGCGCAGCCCGGCGGGGCCGCGCCTTTCGAAGGTGTGCACCGGTACGGGGGCCTCGACGGGCCCCTGCAACCTCGGCCGGTCCTCAGACCTGGGCCGGTCCTCAGACCTTGGCGGCGGCCTTGTTGGCGGCGATGACGACGGCCAGGTCCTCGTGGGCGCCCTTCGGCGCACCCATGCCCGCGGCCTTCATGGCCATGCCCACGACACCGCCGAGCGCGACGACGACGAGACCGGCCCAGAAGCCGAGCGGGTTCGCGAGCACCATGAAGGCGCCGGAGACGCAGAAACCGATGAAGGCGATGATGACACCGGTCCAGGCGGCCGGGGTGTGTCCGTGGTTCGTGCCCGCCATGAGTTGCTCCTCGTTTGCTCTGTCGCAGCGCTGTCTATAAAAATCGCGGTCTGTGTCGACTGCCCGCGGCCCATTGTCCCGCACCGGGCGCGGTGCCCGGTCAGCGGGTCGGGTCCTCGCCGCGGTCCAGGGCCTTCCACAGGTCCTCGGGCCGGTCGGGGTCCACCACGGCCGCCTTGCGGGGCCTGGGACTGCCGTCCCGCTCGTACCGGCCCCCCATCGCGGGCCAGCTGCGGCCGAACCGCAGGGCCAGCAGACCGGCGACCAGGATCAGGGCCGCACCGGCGGCCGTGACGTAGGGCCAGGCCGTGTGCGTGAGAGCGCCCACCCGGGCCGCGGTGTCCGCCGTCGTACGGGCCGCCTGCGCGTCCAGCGCCTGCCGGTCGTCTGCGGCCAGCACCGCGGCGAGCGCCGCGCCCAGGCCGCTCAGCGCCAGCAGCCCGGAGACCAGCAGCCGGCTCCTGCCGCGTACGGCGAACACGGCCACCAGGGCGGCGAGGCCGACGATGGCCAGGGCCGCCGGAAGTCCGGTGACGGCCCGCCCGTCCGCGGTCAGCGGCAGCGAGCCGCCTCCGACGGCGGCGGTGCCCCGGGCCCAGACACGGCCGGAGGCGAGCAGGACGACGGTGGCACCGAGCGCGCCGAGCAGCAGGGCGACGGCCACGCTGCGGCGGCCGCCGCGGCCTTCAGGGGCGTCCGCTGCGGCAGGGGCGTCGGTGTCGTTTCGGGGTGGGGGTACGGCACTCACACCCCCACTATCCCCTACCGGGTCAGGAGGCGTTCAGCCGGTTGGCCGCTCCCACCGCGCGCAGGACCGCGGCGGCCTTGTTGCGGCACTCGAGGTCCTCCAGCTCGGGCACCGAATCCGCGACGACTCCCGCGCCGGCCTGGACGTACGCCGTGCCGTCGCGCAGCAGCGCGGTGCGGATCGCGATCGCGGTGTCGGAGTCCCCGGCGAAGTCGAGGTAGCCCACGCAGCCGCCGTACAGGCCCCGGCGGGAGGGTTCGAGCTCCTCGATGATCTGCATGGCGCGCGGCTTGGGCGCACCCGAGAGCGTGCCCGCCGGGAAGCAGGCGGTCAGGACGTCGAAGGCGGTGCGGCCCTCGGCGACCCGGCCGGTGACGGTCGAGACGATGTGCATGACGTGCGAGTACCGCTCGATCGACATGAAGTCGACGACCTCCACCGATCCGGGCTCGCAGACCCGGCCCAGGTCGTTGCGGCCCAGGTCGACGAGCATCAGGTGCTCGGCGCGCTCCTTGGGGTCGGCCAGCAGCTCCTCGGCGAGCTCGTGGTCCTCCTGCGGGGTGGCCCCGCGGTGGCGGGTGCCGGCGATCGGGTGGACCATGGCCCGCCCGTCCTCGACCTTGACCAGGGCCTCGGGGCTGGACCCGACGACGTCGAAGCCGTTCTCGAAGCGGAACAGGTACATGTACGGGGACGGGTTGGTGGCCCGCAGCACCCGGTAGACGTCCAGCGCGGAGGCCGCGCAGGGGGTCTCGAAGCGCTGCGAGGGCACCACCTGGAAGGCCTCCCCGGACCGGATCCGCTCCTTGATGTCCTCGACGGCGTCCTGGTACTCCTCCCCGCCCCACAGGGCCGAGAACTCCGGCAGCTCGGAGGCGGGCAGCGGGGTCGGGGTGTACGGGGCGGGCCGTGCCAGGTCGGCCTCCATCGCGTCGAGCCGGGCCACCGCGTCCGCGTACGCCTCGTCCACACCGGTGTCGAGGTCGTTGTGGTTGATGGCGTTGGCGATGAGCTGGACCGTGCCGTCCCAGTGGTCCATGACCGCCAGGTCTGAGGTGAGCAGCATGGTCAGCTCGGGCAGCTGCAGGTCGTCGGCGGTGTGCTCGCCGATCCGCTCCAGGCGGCGCACGATGTCGTAGCCGAGGTAGCCGACCATGCCGCCGGTGAAGGGCGGCATCCCCGTGGCGAGGTCGCGGGGGGTGTGCAGGGCCTCGACGGTGGCGCGCAGGGCGTCCAGCGGGTCACCGTCGGTGGGGACGCCGACGGGCGGGGTCCCGATCCAGTGCGCCTCGCCGTCGCGGACGGTCAGCGTGGAGGCGCTGCGGACACCGACGAAGGAGTACCGGGACCACGAGCGGCCGTTCTCGGCGGACTCCAGCAGGAAGGTGCCCGGGCGTTCGGCGGCCAGCTTCCGGTAGAGCCCGACGGGGGTGTCGCCGTCGGCCAGGAGCTTGCGGCTCACGGGGATGACGCGGCGGTCCGCCGCGAGCTTGCGGAACGTCTCAAGATCCATGGGGAGGGACCCTAACTGCCTATTCGGCCAGCGGAAGGACATCGGCGTCGAAGCACGTACGGGCGCCCGTGTGGCAGGCGGCACCGACCTGGTCGACCTTGACGAGGAGGGTGTCGGCGTCGCAGTCGAGGGCGACGGACTTCACGTGCTGGAAGTGGCCGGACGTGTCCCCCTTCACCCAGTACTCCCGGCGGCTGCGGGACCAGTAGGTGCAGCGGCCGGTGGTCAGGGTGCGGTGCAGGGCTTCGTCGTCCATCCAGCCGAGCATGAGCACCTCACCGGTGTCGTACTGCTGGGCGATGGCCGGGACCAGGCCGTCGGCGGAGCGCTTGAGCCGGGCGGCGATGGCGGGATCGAGGGAGGACGTACTCATGGGGGCCATTGTGCCGCGCCCGGACGGGCCCGATGGATCACCGTCCGCCTGATGGGCGGGCACGGGGCGCGTTCCGGTCGTAGGCTGGCACACATGTCTACCCATGCGAAGCGTGAACGCCTGCTGCTGGCGGACCTGTTGGAGGCGGTGGGGCCGGAGGCGCCGACGCTGTGCGACGGCTGGCGGGCCCGGGAACTGGCGGCGCACGTGGTGGTCCGGGAGCGTCGCCCGGACGCGGCGGGCGGCCTGCTGCTGAACGTCCTGAAGGACCGGCTGGACAAGGCGATGGCCGAGTACGCGGCCAAGCCGTACGAGGAACTGATCCAGCTGATCCGGACCGGCCCGCCGAAGATGTCCCTGTACGCCGTCAAGCAGATCGACGAGGCGGCCAACGCGGTGGAGTTCTACGTCCACGCCGAGGACGTGCGGCGCGCCCAGCCGGACTGGACGCCGCGCCAGCTGGACCCGGTGTTCTCCGACGCCCTGTGGTCCCGGCTGGAGAAGCTGGCCCGGCTGACGGGCCGCCGCTCCCCGGTGGGCCTGGTGCTGCGCCGCCCGAACGGGCAGACGGCGATCGCGCACAAGGGCACCCCGGTGGTGACGGTCACCGGCGAGCCGGGCGAGCTGACGCTGTTCTGCTTCGGCCGCCAGGACGCCGCGGCGGTGGAACTGGACGGCCCGAAGGAGGCCGTCGCCAGGCTGTCGGTGGCCCAGCTCGGCATCTGAGCCGCGGGGCTCCCGGCGGCCGCCGCAGGGCCCCCGGTACCGCCGGGCTGGTGAAAACGAGCACGGCACCCCGGGGGAAAGGTTTCCGCATGGCGCCACCTCCCTACGCTCCGTCACGGATGCCGACCGGTTCGGTGTCGTCACCGTGGAAGGAACGGAACCCCCATGCGTCTTCGCACCACTGCCGCCGCGCTCGCCGGAGCCCTCGCGCTGGTCCTCCCCGCCGGAGCCCAGGCGTTCGCCGACGACGGCAAGGTCCTCGACTACGTCTACGTGGACCAGAACAAGAACGAGAAGAACGCCCAGATCAAGGACGACGGCGCGGACGCGTGCCACGCGCTGCCGTCCGCCGCGTCGAACGTCGTCGAAGCGGTGAACAGGACCGACTCGGAGGCCCTGCTGTTCGAGGACGCCGAGTGCGGGGGCGAGCCGGTCGCCACCCTCCAGCCGGGAGACAAGGCCGGCGACTTCCAGGCCGCCGCGGTGGTCTTCCGCCAGGCCCGCAAGCAGGAGCAGCAGCAGGCGGACCAGCAGGAGCGGCCCGAGCAGCAGCAGGCGGACCGGCAGGAGCGGCCGGAGCAGGAGGACCTCTCCGACTCCTTCGGCGACTTCCGCTAGGAACGCCCGCCGCCCGGCCGGGGGACCCGAGGGCGATCCCCTCGCATCACCCCGGCCGGTGCGGCCCGGCTCCGGTCAGCGGACCGGGTGGCCCGCCCCGCGCAGGGTGTCCTTGACCTGGCCGATCCGCAGGTCGCCGAAGTGGAACACGGAGGCCGCCAGCACCGCGTCGGCGCCGGCCGCGACCGCCGGCGGGAAGTGCTCCAGCCGGCCGGCCCCGCCCGAGGCGATCACCGGGACCGTGACGTGCCCGCGCACGGCCGCGATCATCTCGGTGTCGTAGCCGTCCTTGGTGCCGTCCGCGTCCATCGAGTTCAGCAGGATCTCCCCGGCGCCGAGGTCGGCCGCCCGGTGCGCCCACTCGACGGCGTCGATGCCGGTGCCCCGGCGGCCGCCGTGCGTGGTGACCTCGAAGGAGCCGTCGGCCGTGCGGCGGGCGTCGACGGACAGGACGAGGACCTGCCGCCCGAAGCGCTCCGCGATCTCCCGGATCAGCTCGGGCCGCGCGATGGCGGCGGTGTTCACGCCGACCTTGTCCGCGCCGGCCCGCAGCAGCTTGTCCACGTCGTCGGCGGAGCGCACCCCGCCGCCCACGGTCAGCGGGATGAAGACCTGCTCGGCGGTCCGCCGCACCACGTCGTACGTGGTCTCGCGGTTCCCGGACGACGCGGTGATGTCGAGGAAGGTCAGCTCGTCGGCGCCCTCGGCGTCGTACAGCTTGGCCATCTCCACCGGGTCGCCCGCGTCCCGCAGGTTCTGGAAGTTGACGCCCTTGACGACCCGGCCGTTGTCCACGTCCAGGCAGGGGATCACCCGTACGGCCAGGGTCATCGCGACGCTCCCCGGTAGGCCTCGACCTCCACCTCGACGACCATGCTGGGGTCGACGAAGCCGGAGACGATGATCATGGACGCGGCGGGGCGGACGGCGTCGAAGAGCTCCTTGTGGGCGCGGCCCACCTCTTCGACGTCCCGGGCGTGCGTGAGGTACATCCGGGTGCGGACCACGTGCTCGGGTCCCAGACCGGCCTGCTCCAGCGCCTTGAAGGCCACCCCGAAGGCGGTGACGGTCTGGTCGTACGGGCCGTCGACACCGGCGGCGGTGCAGCCGGAGACCAGCACGAGGCCGTTGTCGAGCTGGACGGCACGGGAGTAGCCGATGACGTCCTCGTACGCGCCGCCGGAGGAAATGCGGCGCACTGCGTCGGAGCTCATGCGGAGACCGCCTTCAGTGCCTCTTCCAGGGTGAACGCCCCGGCGTAGAGGGCCTTTCCGACGATCGCGCCCTCGACGCCCAGCGGCACCAGCGCGGACAGCGCCCGCAGGTCGTCCAGCGAGGAGACGCCGCCGGAGGCGACGACCGGCCGGTCCGTGGCGGCGCAGACGTTCTTCAGCAGCTCCAGGTTGGGGCCGGTCAGCGTGCCGTCCTTGCCGATGTCGGTGACGACGTAGCGGGCGCAGCCCTCGGAGTCCAGGCGCGCGAGGGTCTCGTAGAGGTCCCCGCCCTCGCTGGTCCAGCCGCGGCCCTTGAGGGTGGTGCCGCGGACGTCGAGGCCGATGGCGATCCTGTCGCCGTGCTCGGCGATGGCCTTGGCGGCCCACTCCGGGGTCTCCAGGGCGGCGGTGCCCAGGTTGACGCGGGTGCAGCCGGTGGCCAGGGCCGCGGCGAGCGTGGCGTCGTCGCGGATGCCGCCGGAGAGCTCGACCTTGATGTCCATGGCCCCGGTGATCTCGGCGACCAGGGCGCGGTTGTCACCGGTGCCGAAGGCGGCGTCGAGGTCGACGAGGTGCAGCCACTCGGCTCCGGCGCGCTGCCAGGTGAGGGCCGCCTCCAGCGGGGAACCGTAGGAGGTCTCGCTCCCGGACACCCCGTGCACGAGGCGGACGGCCTGCCCGTCGCGGACGTCGACCGCGGGGAGGAGTTCCAGCTTGTTGACGGGCATCAGAGGGTCTCGATCCAGTTGGTGAGGAGCTGGGCACCGGCGTCGCCGGACTTCTCGGGGTGGAACTGGGTGGCCCACAGGGCGCCGTTCTCGACCGCCGCGACGAAGGGCTCGCCGTGGGTGGCCCAGGTGACCTTGGGGGCGCGGATCACCGGGTTGGTGACCTCCAGGCTCCAGTTCCGCACCGCGTACGAGTGCACGAAGTAGAAGCGGGCGTCGTCGTCCAGGCCCTTGAAGGCCCGGCTGTCGGCCGGGGCGTCGACGGTGTTCCAGCCCATGTGGGGCACGATCGGGGCGCGCAGCGGCTCGACGGTGCCGGGCCACTCGTCGAGGCCCTCCGTCTCCACGCCGTGCTCGATGCCGCGCTCGAAGAGGATCTGCATGCCGACGCAGATGCCCATGACGGGGCGGCCGCCGGAGAGCCTGCGGCCGATGATCCAGTCGCCGCGGACGTCCTTGAGGCCCTGCATGCAGGCCGAGAAGGCGCCGACGCCGGGGACGAGGAGCCCGTCGGCGTCCATCGCCTTGTCGTAGTCGCGGGTGATCTCGACGTCCGCGCCGACGCGCGCGAGGGCGCGCTCGGCGGAGCGTACGTTTCCGAAGCCGTAGTCGAAGACCACGACCGTCTTGGTGGGGCGGACTGCGCTCATTCCCAAATTCCCTGGATTCGCAGGACTCCGGCGGCCAGACACATCGCGGAGCCGAGGGCGAGCAGGATGACGACCGATTTCGGCATCTTCTGCTTCTGGAAGGAGTAGACGCCTCCGGCCAGGAACAGGCCGAAGACGATCAGGATGGTGTTCAGGCCGTTCACGCTAGAGGGCGCCCTTCGTGGAGGGCAGGATGCCGGCCGCGCGCGGGTCGAACTCGGCGGCGTAGCGCAGCGCCCGTGCCAGGGCCTTGAACTGGCACTCCACGATGTGGTGGGCGTTGCGGCCGTACGGGACGTGGATGTGCAGGGCGATCTGCGCCTGCGCGACGAAGGACTCGAAGATGTGCCGGGTCATCGTCGTGTCGTACGCGCCGATCATCGGCGCCATGTTCTCGGGCTCGGTGTGCACGAGGTACGGGCGGCCGGACAGGTCGACGGTCACCTGGGCGAGGGACTCGTCCAGCGGCACGGTGCAGTTGCCGAAGCGGTAGATGCCGACCTTGTCGCCGAGGGCCTGCCTGAAGGCGGCGCCGAGCGCGAGGGCGGTGTCCTCGATGGTGTGGTGGCTGTCGATGTGCAGGTCGCCGTCCGTCTTGACCGTGAGGTCGAAGAGGCCGTGGCGGCCGAGCTGGTCGAGCATGTGGTCGTAGAAGCCCACGCCCGTCGCGACGTCGACCTTGCCGGTGCCGTCGAGGTCTATCTCGACCAGGACCGAGGTCTCCTTCGTGGTCCGTTCGACCCGTCCGATGCGGCTCATGCGTGCTGCTCCTTCTTCAGTGCGCGAACCGCTTCCAGGAACGCGTCGTTCTCGGCCGGGGTGCCGGCGGTGACCCGCAGCCAGCCCGGTACGCCGTTGTCACGGACCAGGACACCCTGGTCGAGGATCTTCTGCCATGCGGTGTGGGAGTCCTCGAACTTCCCGAACTGGATGAAGTTCGCGTCGGACTCGGTGACCTCGTACCCGATCGCGCGCAGTTCGTCGACGAGGCGGTCCCGCTCGGCCTTGAGCTGTTCGACGTAGCCGAGCAGCGTGTCGGTGTGCTCCAGGGCGGCCAGCGCGGTCGCCTGGGTGACGGCCGACAGGTGGTACGGCAGGCGTACGAGCTGGACGGCGTCGACCACGGCCGGGTGTGCGGCCAGGTAGCCCAGGCGCAGTCCGGCGGCGCCGAAGGCCTTGGACATGGTGCGGGAGACCACCAGGTTCGGCCGGCCCTCGATGAGGGGCAGCAGCGAGTCCCGGTGGCTGAACTCGACGTACGCCTCGTCCACGACGACCAGGGAGGGCTTGGCCGCCTGCGCGGCCTCGTAGAGGGCGAGGACGGTCTCCGCCCCGACCGCGGTACCCGTGGGGTTGTTGGGCGAGGTGATGAAGACGACGTCGGGTGCGTTCTCGGCGATGGCCTGCTCGGCCGCCTCCACGTCGATCGTGAAGTCCTCGCGGCGCGGGCCGGAGATCCAGCCGGTGCCGGTGCCGCGCGAGATCAGCGCGTGCATGGAGTACGAGGGCTCGAAGCCGATGGCCGTGCGCCCGGGTCCGCCGAAGGTCTGCAGCAGCTGCTGGATGACCTCGTTGGAGCCGTTGGCGGCCCAGACGTTCTCCAGGGCCACCGGGTGCTTCGCGGTGCGGGTGAGGTAGGCGGCCAGCTGTGTGCGCAGCTCGACCGCGTCCCGGTCGGGGTAGCGGTTGAGGGTGCGGGCCGCCGCGGAGACGCGCTCGGCGATGCGCCGCACCAGGTCCTCGGGCAGCTCGTACGGGTTCTCGTTGGTGTTCAGCTGGACGGGCACGTCCAGCTGCGGGGCGCCGTAGGGGGTCTTGCCGCGCAGTTCGTCCCGGATGGGGAGGTCGTCGATGCCGACCTGGTCGTAGGAGGTCACTGGCCGGGCACCTTCCATCCGAAGCGCGCCTTCAGGGCGGCGCCGTGCGCCGGCAGGTCCTCGGCCTCGGCCAGCGTCACCACGTGGTGGGTGACCTCGGCGAGGGCGTCGCGCGTGTAGTCGACGATGTGGATGCCGCGCAGGAAGGACTGCACGGACAGGCCGGAGGAGTGGCAGGCGCAGCCGCCGGTGGGCAGCACGTGGTTCGACCCGGCGCAGTAGTCGCCGAGGGAGACCGGGGCCCACGGGCCGACGAAGACGGCACCGGCGTTGCGCACGCGGGCGGCCCAGGCGGCGGCGTCGGCGGTCTGGATCTCCAGGTGCTCGGCGCCGTACGCGTCGACGACCTTGAGGCCGTCCTCCAGGCTGTCGACCAGCACGATCGCGGACTGCTTGCCCGCGAGCGCCGGCTTGATCCGGTCCTCGACGTGCTTGGTGGCCGCGACCTGCGGCTCCAGCTCCCGCTCGACGGCGGCCGCGAGGTCCTCGGAGTCCGTGACGAGCACGGCCGCGGCCAGCGGGTCGTGCTCGGCCTGGCTGATCAGGTCGGCGGCGACGTGCACCGGGTCGGCCGTGGAGTCCGCGAGGACCGCGATCTCGGTCGGGCCGGCCTCCGTGTCGATGCCGATCTTCCCGGTGAAGTAGCGCTTGGCGGCGGCGACCCAGATGTTGCCGGGGCCGGTCACCATGTTCACCGGAAGACAGTCCTCCGTGCCGTACGCGAACATCGCGACGGCCACGGCGCCGCCGGCCGCGTACACCTCGTCCACGCCGAGCAGCGCGCACGCGGCGAGGATCGTCGGGTGCGGCAGACCGCCGAACTCCTTCTGCGGCGGGGACGCGAGCGCGATCGACTCGACGCCCGCCTCCTGGGCCGGGACGACGTTCATGACGACGGAGGACGGGTACACCGAGCGGCCACCCGGGGCGTACAGGCCCACGCGCTCGACCGGAACCCACTTCTCCGTCACGGTCCCGCCGGGGACCACCTGGGTGGTGTGCTCGGTGCGGCGCTGGTTGCGGTGGACGATCCGGGCGCGCCGGATGGACTCCTCCAGGGCGGCGCGGACGGCCGGGTCCAGCTCGTCGAGGGCGGCCTTGAGCGCCTCGGCGGGCACCCTGACCTGCTCCAGCGTGACACCGTCGAACTTCTGCGCGTACTCGATGAGCGCCGCCGTGCCACGATGATGGACGTCCTCGCAGATGGGCCGCACCTTGTCCAGGGCGGCTTCCACGTCGAACTCGGCACGGGGCAGCAGATCGCGCAGGGCGCCACCCTCGGGGAGGGCGTCACCGCGCAGGTCGATACGAGAGATCACCTCCCAATTCTCTCAGACCGCCTCACGCCACTGTCCGCCCGTATCACTGGCTGATACAGGTCCCGGATGTCACCGCCGCCCACTAGCGTTCCCCTACACGTAATGTGCGGCGTGTACGAGCGGAGGGGGGCCGCCATGGCGGAGCCACGTGCGGGCGAGCAGCCCGCGGATCTCACCGATCCCGAACGCCGCATGTGGCAGGCGTACCGGACGGGCAGCGTCTGCGACCTCAGCGCCCGGGCGGCCGCCGAGGACGACCCCCACGACAGCGGGCGGGTCTGGGGCGGCGGGCGCAGCGTCCGGGCCCGGGTGGTGGCGCTGCTGCTGCTCCACGGACCGCCGCCGGTGCCGGGGCGCGTCGCCTCGCTGAAACTGCGCGGCGTGCGGATCACGGGGCGCCTGGACCTGTCCGGGGGACTGGTGGAGCCGTACGTCGAACTCCAGTCCTGTCGCTTCGACAGTGAGGTCCAGCTGTCGGAGACCCGCTTCGTCACCCTGCGCCTGGTCAACTGCGCGATACCCCGGCTGGACGCCTCCCGGCTGCACACCGAGGGCGATCTGCACCTGCCGCGCTGCCGGGTGGCCCGCGGGATCCGGCTGACCGACGCGCAGATCGGCACCGACCTGCTGATCAGCCAGGCAGTGGTGCGGCGCGACGACAAGGGCCGGGCCATCGCCGCGGACGGGATGTCGGTGGCGCAGGACTTCCAGGGCGAGCTGCTGGAGACGGACGGGGAGGTGAGCCTGCGCGGCGCGAAGATCGGCGTGTCGATGAACCTGCGCGGGGCCCGGCTGAGCAACCCGCACGGGCGGCGGGCGCTGAACGCCCCGCAGCTGACCGTCGAGCGGACCCTCTACCTGACCTCGATCGCGCTGGACTACGTCCTCGGCGACCTGGGCTCCTCCACTCCCCCGTACGGGCTGGGCCAGACGCCGACCCGCGGGCAGCGGTCCCGGCGCTTCGAGTGCCGGGGCGGGCTGCGCCTGGACGACGGCCGTTTCGGCGACGCCGTCGACTTCTACGGCGCCCGGTTCACGCTGGCCGAGGAGCAGGAGGTCTCGCTGCGCCGCATCCAGACGCCCGAGCTCCGGTTCGTCGGCGAGCGGCCCGAGCGGGGGCGGGTGGTGCTGTCGGGGGCCAAGGTCGTCAAGCTGGTCGACACCTCCACCAGCTGGCCCGGCCCGGGAGGCGTGTCGATCGAGGGGTTCGCGTACGAGACCCTCGCGCCCCGCGGCCATTTCCCGCTGGCGCGCCGGCTGGCCTGGGTGGCGGCCGCCACCCCCGAGTACTCGCCGGAGCCGTACGAGCGGCTGGCCACCGTACTGCGCGCCAGCGGCGAGGACGCCGACGCCCGCGAGGTCCTGCTGGCCAAGCAGCGGCGGCGCCGGGCCACCCTGCCCCTGGCGCTCAAGGCGTGGGGGTACCTCCAGGACTGGACGGTGGCGTACGGGTACCGGCCGGGCCGGGCCGCCCTGTGGATGGCGGTGCTGTGGGCGGCGGGCACCCTGCTCTTCTCCCGGCACGAGCCGCCGCCGATCAAGGCGGACGAGCACCCGGGGTGGAACGCGGCCCTCTACGCGCTGGACCTGCTGCTCCCGGTCATCGATCTCGGCCAGGAGGGCCAGTGGAAGGTGGAGGGCGGCTGGCAGTGGGGTTCGGCGGCGCTGGTCCTGCTGGGCTGGATCCTCGCGACGACGGTCGCGGCGGGAGCCTCGCGCCTGCTGCGGAGAGGATGACCGGGAGGACCGGGAACAACTGAGGTGACAGGCCCTGGGCCCCGGCCACTACCCTGTCCGTCGTGACCTCCGTTCGCCTGCCCCTCTTCCCGCTCAACTCGGTGCTGTTCCCGGGACTCGTCCTCCCGCTGAACGTCTTCGAGGAGCGATATCGCGCCATGATGCGGGAACTGCTGAAGACGGGCGAGGACGAGCCGCGCCGCTTCGCGGTCGTCGCGATCCGCGACGGCCGGGAGGTCGCGCCGACCGCGCCGGGCCTGCCGGACCAGACGGCGCTGCCCGAGCGGGGCCCGACGGCCGGGTTCGGCCCGGATCCCGTCCAGGCCTTCCACCGGGTGGGCTGCATCGCGGACGCGGCGACGATCCGGGAGCGGGAGGACGGCAGTTTCGAGGTCCTCGCCACCGGGACGGCCCGCGTCCGGCTGCTGTCGGTGGACACCACGGGCCCGTACCTGGTCGCCGAGCTGGAGGAACTCCCGGAGGACGCGGGGGACGGCGCGGGCGCACTGGCGGAGGGTGTCCTGCGGGCCTTCCGGAACTACCAGAAGCGGCTGGCCGGAGCCCGTGAGCGGTCCCTGAGCTCGGGCGCGGACCTGCCGGACGAGCCGTCGGTGGTCTCGTACCTCGTGGCGGCGGCGGCCGTACTGGACATCCCGGCCAAGCAGCGGCTGCTCCAGGCGCCGGACACCGCGACGCGGCTCGCGGAGGAGCTGAAACTGCTGCGCTCGGAGACGGCGGTCATCCGCCACCTCCCGTCGCTGCCGGCGGTGGACCTGACGCGCGCGCCGACGAGCCCGAACTGACGGCAAGAGACCCACGGCAAAAGACCCACGGCAAGAGACCCACAGACCGACCGCAACAGACCGACCGCGGGACACTGACGGCGAAGGACCGATGGCGAAGAAGAAGAGCCAGGCCCCGGCGGGCACTCCGGCGATCGCGGCCCTGACCTCTGCGGGGGCGGAGTTCACGGTGCACGCGTACGAGCACGACCCGGCGCACCCCTCGTACGGCGAGGAGGCGGCCCAGGCCATGGGGGTCTCCCCCGACCGGGTCTTCAAGACGCTGGTCGCGGAGGTGGACGGCGTGCTGACGGTGGCGGTGGTCCCGGTGTCGGGCAGCCTGGATCTGAAGGCGCTGGCGACCGCGGTCTCCGGGAAGCGGGCGTCGATGGCGGACCCGGCGCTCGCGGAGCGCACGACCGGCTACGTACGGGGCGGCATCTCCCCGCTGGGCCAGCGCAAGCGGCTGCGGACGGTGGTGGACGAGTCGGCGACGGCGCACGCCACGATCTGCGTCTCGGCGGGCCGCCGGGGCCTGGAGGTGGAGCTTGCGCCCACCACCCTGACGACACTGACGGACGCCGCCCTGGCCCCCATCGGCCGCCCGTAGCAGCCGCCCGGGGCCCGGCGGGCGGTCAGCCCCGCGGGGGCTGCGGTGCGGTCAGCCCCGCGGGGGCTGCGGTGCGGACGGGTCCGGCGGGGTCGAGTGGACGTGGGCCGGGGGGTAGGCCCCCTGCCCGGCCGGGTCGGCGTACGGATCCGGGTCGTGCGGGGTCCACAGCGCCGTCAGCCCGAGGTGGACGGCCACGGCGACCATCGGCCAGACGAGCAGCACCCCCCGCGCCAGCAACTGCAGCGGCGCATCGAACGGCACGCCCTTCCCGGCCTTCAGAGCGGCCGCGGCCACGTCCGACGACGGCCCCAGCCACAGTCCCAGCCGCCATCCCACGAGGGCGGCGAAGCCGGATCCGATGGCCAGCCCGATGACCAGCGGGACGCCGCCCCGGCGCCGCCACAGGAAGACGAGCACGGCGCTGAGCACGCCGAATCCCACCGACAGCAGGAAGAACGCGCCGTCGGTCCCTATCCGGGCCTCGCTCTCGGTGTTGCGCAGGAACACCGCCTCACCGTTCGAGACGTACTGCGTCTTCGGCGCCAGCCAGGCCCACAGCAGTCCGAGCAGCACCCCGGCCGCTCCGGTCACCAGGGCCACGGCGGCCCCGTCGCGGACGTCCCCCGCGGTGATGCCTGCGGAGCCCTCCGGCTTCGCGGACGGCTGCGGCGGTTCGTGCGGGGACGGCGTGGTCACGGCTTCGGTCACCCCCACATCGTGCCAGGTGCCCGGCGCGTCGGCGTCAGCGGACCGCCGCCCGACGGTACGCCCACGTCGCGACGGCCAGGGAGAGCACCCCGACGGCCCCGCACACGCCGAGGTCCAGCCCGACCGCCGTCCAGTCGGGGTGCGGGGCGAAGGTCCGCGCGAAGGCCTCCACCCCGTACGTCGAGGGCAGCAGGTCCCGCGCCCACACGATCACGTCCGGCATCCGCTCCGGCGGCAGCACCCCCAGCAGCAGCGCCGCCGACATGCCGAGCTGCCCGGCCAGTGTGGCGAGCTCCTGCCGCGGGGCCAGCAGCCCGAGTGCGGCGCCGAGCCCGGCCAGCGCGGCGCCGGCGAGCGGCACCACCGCGGCCAGGATCCACAGTCCGCTCATCGGCAGCCCGAACAGCACGCACCCGAAGACGGCGGTGACCAGCGTCCCGGGCAGGGTGAAGGAGGCGTACGCGGCGGCGGCGCCCAGCACCACCGAGGCGGGCGGCACGGGCAGCGTGGCGTAGTGATCCAGCCCGCCGCCGGCCCGCAGCTGCCCGAAGTACTGCGCGAGCAGGTTCAGCGCGACGAAGGCGACGACCAGCACCGAGGACCCGGCGACGACGGCCCGCGCCTCGGAACCCCCGTCCACCACGCCCCGCATCAGGATCATGATCCCGACGGACTGGAAGGTGGCGACGAACAGCAGCGGGATCCGCGACACCCGGGCCCGGGACAGCTGGGCCCGGTACACGGCGGCGAGCGCCGGGAAGAGCCGGGCCCGCGGCGCGAGGGGAGCGGCCGGGCGGGACACGGGGCTGCTCGGCGCGGCCGTCCCCGGCATCGGCCCGGGGGCCTGCGCCACGGCCGCCACGGCGCCCGGAGTGCGGTCGCTCACGACTTCACCAGCCCTTTCGTCTTGCCGCCGAGGGCGAGGTACACGTCCTCCAGGCTGGGGGTCGCCAGGGTGAAGTCGTCGAGGGCCGCGAAGGCCGGCCCGCCGGTGACCGCGGCCACCGCGGCGCGCGCCTCGTCCGGCGCCAGGCGCAGCACCCAGCGGCGCCCCGAGACGACGGCGTCCGCTCGCAGCCGTGCGACTTCGGGCACGTCCGGCGGAGCGCCCTCGCGCCACACCAGCTCCAGCCGGACCTCGCCGGAGACCCGCGCCTTCAGCCCGGCCGGGGAGTCGCAGGCGATGACCCGGCCCTGGTCGATGACGGCGACCCGGTCCAGGACGGTCTCGGCCTCGATGACGTTGTGCGTGACCAGCAGGACGGTCGCCCCGTGCCGGGAGCGCCGCCGGTCCACGGCCGCCCACACGGCCCGCCGGGCCACGGGGTCCATGCCGGTGGTGGGCTCGTCGAGGACCAGGACCGGCCGCTCTCCGACCAGCGCGGCGGCGAAGCAGGCCAGTCGCCGCTGCCCGCCCGAAAGCTTCTTCAGGGGCCGCCCCGCGATCGCGGTCAGCCCGAGTTCCTCCAGTACGGCGTCCCGCTCGGCCCGCGCCGTCCGGGCGTCCAGTCCGCGCAGCCGGCCCGTGGTCTCGGCGGCCAGCGCCACCGTGAGCTCGTCGAGGGCGGTGGACTCCTGCCCCAGGTATGCGAGCAGCCGGGCGGCCCGCTCGGGGTGGCGCACGAGGTCGTGGCCGAGCAGGCTCACGGCGCCGGAGTCGGGCCGCATCAGGCCGGTGAGCTGGCGGACCAGGGTGGACTTGCCGGCGCCGTTGGGGCCGAGCAGGCCGAAGATCTCGCCGCGCCGGACGTCCAGGCTGATGCCGTCGGTGGCCCGGGTCTCGGGCAGGGCGGGAGCCCCGCGCCGGCCCCGTACCGCGGGATAGGTCTTGACCAGGTCACGCACCGCGCAGACCACGTCCGCCGCCGCGTCTGCGGCCACTGCCGTGCTCGGTTGTGCTGATGCTGTGCCCGTACTCACGAGGGAGCAGCCTACGCGGCTTTCGCCCGGCCCCCGCCGGGAGGTGCCCCCCGGCCCCTAGGCCCGGTCGTCAAACTGCCGTCTGCCCCGCGAGGCCTGGCACGCGCTCTCGCCGCACCGGGCGAAAGCCAAGTACGTCCAGTACGCGGTCTTCCGCCCGGCGCGCCGAGAGCACGCACCAGACGCCGCGGGGCCGCCCTCCGGGCGACGACGGGAGTTTGACGACAGGGCCTAGTCTGCCGTCGGCGGCATCGGGGTGGCGGGCACGGCGGAGGGCGGGCCGGGGACGTGCTCGGCGGCGGCGCGGACGTCGATCTCCCGCCAGAACCCGGCGCGGATGGCGTAGCGGTCGTGCTCGTCGATCTGGTCGTCCTTGTGCGCGAGCAGCCCGAACCGGGCGGCGTAGCGCAGCAGCTCCCCGTCGATGCGGTGCGGGATCCGCGGGTACATCGTGGCGAGTTTCTGGAGGTGGACGGTCTCCGGGAGGCGTTCCATCCAGCGCCGGGCGAACACCTGGCCGACTTCGAAGGGGTCGCCGCCGACGGTGGTGATGTCCTCCTCGCGGTCGGCCCAGCGCTGCTCGGCGCTGGTGAGCTGGGCGAGGGTGGGCAGCGAGGCGGTCTCGGCGGGTTCGCCGAGGGGGCCCGCCCGGTCGATCCAGCCCTTGTCGGAGGACCAGCGCAGGGCGCTGCCGGCCGGGGGCTGCGGGCTGCCGTGGCCGCCGGTGGGGCCGGGCTGCTGGCCGGGGGCGCGCAGGGAGCCGGCGAGGTCCTTGGGCGTGGGGACGGTCTTGCCGCCGGCCGCGGGGGCGGGCACGGGTGCTCCGCCGGCCTCGGGCGCGGCGTCGGTGGGTGCGCCGGATCCGTTGCCGCCGGCGCTGCGGGCGGCTTCGGCGAGGGCGGCCTCGGGCAGCGGGGCGGAGAGGATCGCCGCGATCTCGGGGCGGGGCGCGGGCGGCGGGGCGCACAGCCCGGCGAGGTCCCGGGCGCGGACGGCCCGGGTGATCCACGCCCGGTCCAGGACGCGGCGCTCGTCCGCCTCGGCGACGAGGTCCTCGGACTGGTTGTAGTCGCCGTCGGCGGCCTGGACGGCCCACAGGTGGACGGCGACGCCGTGTTCCTTGGCGGACATCAGGCCGGGCAGCAGGTCCCCGTCGCCGGTGACGAGCACGACGTCGGAGCAGGCGCGGTTGCGGGCCAGTTCGGTCAGCTCGGCGTGCATGGCGGCGTCGACGCCCTTCTGTGCCCAGCGGCCGTCGCTGCGGGTGAGGGCGCCGAGACGGACGGTGACGCGGGGCATGACGCGCAGCCGCCGGTGCTCGGGCTGGGGCACCCGGTCGGGTGCGCCGTCGAACCAGTAGATGCGCAGCAGGGGCTGCTCGGTGTCGGCTTCGGCGCGCTCGCGCAGGCCCTGGATGAGGGCGGCATGGTCGACGGTGATGCGGGAGCGAGAGGGCTCCCCTGCGAGAAGGCTGGCGGCGGCGCCCAGCAGATAGCCGGCGTCCACCAGGACGACGCAGCGGTCCACGCGTACCACCCTCTTCCCTGGGGATCCTCTGTGTGTGTGTCGCGGGTGCCCCGAGTCTGCCCGACCGCAAGGGTGTTGACGGCCGGAACTCGATCATCGGCGTGGCGGATCCGGCGTTCGCCGCCCCCGGTACTCCCGGCCACGCGCAGTAAAGATCCAAAATGCGCGGTTTGCGGTGCCGTGTGAGGGTGAAGGCGGTCCTGGCCCCTAGACCCTCACGGAGGCTTCCACCATGGCCAAGAACAAGAACCGCCAGCACGAACAGAAGCAGCAGGCCCGCTCGTCGACGCAGGGTCCGACGAAGGGCTCGGAGTCGGTGTCCGAGCCCTCGGGCAGCTCCCCGAGTCCGATGGACATGGCTCGCAAGGGCAAGCAGAAGAAGTTCGGCCACAACTGACGCCTCCGCGAGCACCACGCACGAGGGCGCGCCCAGAGCTCTGGGCGCGCCCTTCTTCACGTGCGGCGGCGTACGGGGGCCCGTACGACCGGCGTCATCCGGCCAGGCAGGACGGGCCGAGGAGCACCTTGAGGTCGCCGAACAGGGCCGGGTCGGGCTGCACCCGGTGCCGGTCGAGGCGCAGGACGGTGGTGGTGCGCGGGCCCTGGAGCTTGATCCGGACCTCGGTGTTGCCCTTGTGGTGCCGCAGGATCTCGCCCAGCCGGGTGACCATCGGAGGAGTGACCTTGACCGTCGGGATGGTGAGGACGACGGGTGCGTTGGTCCCGGCCGAGGAGAGGTCGGGGACCATCATCTCCATGGCGACCAGGCGGGGGACGTCCTCGCGCTTGTCGAGGCGGCCCTTGACGAAGACGACGGTGTCCTCGACCAGCTGGGTGGAGACGAGCTGGTAGGTCGCGGGGAAGAACATGCACTCGATGGATCCGGCGAGGTCCTCGACGGTGGCGATGGCCCAGGCGTTGCCCTGCTTGGTCATCTTGCGCTGGAGGCCCGAGATGATGCCGCCGATGGTGACGACGGCGCCGTCGGAGTGCTCGCCGCCGGTCAGCTGGGAGATGCCGGCGTCCGTCTTGTCGGAGAGGACGTGCTCCAGGCCGAAGAGCGGGTGGTCGGAGACGTACAGGCCGAGCATCTCGCGCTCCTGGGCGAGCAGGTAGGACTTCTCCCACTCCACGTCCGAGAACTCGACGTCGAGCCCGAAACCGGGCTCGTCGCCCGCGCCCTCGTCACCCATTCCGCCGAAGAGGTCGAACTGTCCCTCGGCTTCCTTGCGCTTGACCGCGACCACGTTGTCGATCATCGACTCGTGGTGGGCGACCAGGCCCTTGCGGGTGTGGCCCATCTCGTCGAAGGCTCCGGCCTTGATCAGCGACTCGACGGTGCGCTTGTTGCAGACGACGGCCTCGACCTTGTCCAGGAAGTCGGGGAAGGAGGAGAACTTCCCCTTGGCCTTCCTGGTCTTGATGATCGACTCGACGACGTTCTGGCCGACGTTGCGGACGGCGGTGAGGCCGAAGAGGATCACGTCGTCGCCCTGGGCCGCGAAGTTCGGCTCGGACTCGTTGACGTTCGGCGGGAGCACCTTGATGCCCATGCGCCGGCACTCGTTGAGGTAGATCGCGGACTTGTCCTTGTCGTCCTTGACCGAGGTGAGCAGGCCGGCCATGTACTCGGCCGGGTAGTTCGCCTTGAGGTAGGCGGTCCAGTACGAGACCAGGCCGTACGCGGCGGAGTGGGCCTTGTTGAAGGCGTAGCCGGCGAAGGGGACCAGGACGTCCCACAGGGCCTGGATGGCCTGGTCGGTGTACCCGTTCTTGCGGGCGCCCTCCTGGAAGATGGTGAAGTTCTTCGCCAGCTCCTCGGGCTTCTTCTTGCCCATCACGCGGCGCAGGATGTCGGCCTCGCCGAGGGAGTACCCGGCGATGATCTGGGCGGCCTTCTGCACCTGCTCCTGGTACACGATCAGGCCGTAGGTGACCGCGAGCACCTCTTCGAGGGGCTTCTCCAGATCCGGGTGGATCGGGGTGATCTCCTGCTGCTTGTTCTTGCGCAGGGCGTAGTTCGTGTGCGAGTTCATGCCCATCGGGCCCGGCCGGTACAGGGCCGAGACGGCGGAGATGTCCTCGAAGTTGTCGGGCTTCATCAGGCGCAGCAGGGAGCGCATGGGCCCGCCGTCGAACTGGAACACGCCGAGGGTGTCACCGCGGCCGAGCAGTTCGAAGGTCTTGGGGTCGTCGAGCGGGAGGGCCAGGAGGTCGATGTCGATCCCCTTGTTGGCCTTCACCATCTTGACGGCGTCGTCCATGATCGTGAGGTTGCGCAGGCCGAGGAAGTCCATCTTCAGCAGGCCGAGCGACTCGCAGCTCGGGTAGTCCCACTGGGTGATGGTGACGCCGTCGGTGTGCCGCACCCAGACGGGTACGTGGTCGGTGATCGTCTCGCTGGACATGATCACGCCGGCGGCGTGCACGCCCATCTGGCGGACCAGGCCCTCCACACCGCGGGCGGTGTCGATGACCTTCTTCACGTCCGGCTCGTTCTCGTACATCGAGCGGATCTCGCCCGCTTCGCTGTAGCGGGGGTGGTTCGGGTCGAGGATGCCGGAGAGCGGGATGCCCTTGCCGAGGACGTCCGCGGGCATGGCCTTGGTGAGCCGGTCGCCCATGGCGTAGGGGTAGCCCAGCACGCGGGCCGAGTCCTTGATCGCGTTCTTGGCCTTGATGGTGCCGTACGTGCCGATCATGGCGACCTTGTCGGCGCCGTACTTCTCGGTCACGTACCGGATCACCTCGACGCGCCTGCGCTCGTCGAAGTCGATGTCGACGTCGGGCATGGAGACGCGCTCGGGGTTCAGGAAGCGCTCGAAGATCAGACCGTGGGTGAGCGGGTCGAGGTCGGTGATGCCCATGGCGTACGCGACGATCGAGCCGGCCGCGGAGCCTCGGCCGGGGCCCACCGCGATGCCCTGGTTCTTGGCCCACATGATGAAGTCGGCGACCACGAGGAAGTAGCCGGGGAAGCCCATCGAGATGATCGTGTCCATCTCGTACTCGGCCTGCCTCATCCGGTCCTCCGGGATGCCCCCGGGGTAGCGGCGGTGCATGCCGCGCATGGTCTCCTCGCGGAACCAGCTGACCTCGGTGTGGCCCTCCGGGATGTCGAACTTCGGCATCAGGTTCCGGAACGTGAACATGCCCTCGGTGTCGATCTGGTCCGCGACCAGCTTCGTGTTGGCGCAGCCCTCCTGCCAGGCGTCCGAGGAGTCGATCGCGTACATCTCGTCGGTCGACTTCAGGTAGTAGCCGGTGCCGTCGAAGCGGAAGCGGTCCGGATCCGAGAGGTTCTTGCCCGTCTGGATGCACAGCAGGGCGTCGTGCGCGCCGGCCTCGTGCGCGTAGGTGTAGTGCGAGTCGTTCGTGACCAGCGGCGGGATGCCGAGCTTCTTGCCGATCTCCAGCAGGCCGTCGCGGACCCGGCGCTCGATCTCGATGCCGTGGTCCATCAGCTCCAGGAAGTAGCGGTCCTTGCCGAAGATGTCCTGGTATTCGGAGGCCGACTTCAAGGCCTCGTCGAACTGGCCGAGACGAAGGCGCGTCTGGAGCTCGCCGGAGGGGCAGCCGGTGGAGGCGATCAGGCCCTCGGACCACTGGCTGATGGTCTCCTTGTCCATGCGCGGCCACTTGGTGAGCCAGCCCTCCTTGTAGGCGTCGGAGGACAGCCGGAAGAGGTTGTGCAGGCCGGTGGCGTTCGCCGCCCAGATCGTCTTGTGGGTGTAGCCACCGGAACCGGAGACGTCGTCGCGCTTCTGGTGCGGCTGGCCCCACTGGATGCGCCGCTTGTTGCGCCGGGACTCGGGAGCCACGTACGCCTCGATGCCGATGATCGGCGTGACCCCGGCCTTCTGGGCGGAATGGAAGAAGTCGTACGCGCCGTGCAGGTTGCCGTGGTCGGACATGGCGATGTGCGTCATGCCCATCTCGTTGCACGCGTTGAACATGTCCTTCAGCCGCGCGGCACCGTCCAGCAGCGAGTACTGGGTGTGGACGTGCAGGTGCGTGAACGGCGGCTTGGTCACGGCGGGTGGCTCCTGACGGTGGGGGCGGCGGCAGCTATGAATCCTACGTCCCGGGAATGACAGATCCGGGGCACGGACGGGTACGGTCGGGCGTTGCAGAACCGGGACGGCCCACGCGACGTCCCGTCGGTCAGAACCTGTACCAGCACGTGCACCAGGAGGCACCCGCCATGGCGGTCCCCGAGACGACGAACGAGCAGCGCGCCGAGCAGATACTCGACGTGTTCGACACCGCATTCGGTGAGCTGCTCGCCGCCGACCCCGCGGCCTTCCAGGTCAAATTCCGCAAGATGGCGGCCTCGGCCTTCGCCTTCTACCGCGGAACGGCCTGCCTCTTCTACGCCGACCTGGAGCGCGACCGCCACGGCGGCCCCTACCTGGACGAGCGGACCGGCCGGGTGTGGATCCACGGCGATCTGCACGCCGAGAACTTCGGCACCTACATGGACGCCAACGGCCGCCTGATCTTCAACGTGAACGACTTCGACGAGGCGTACGTCGGCCCCTTCACCTGGGACCTGAAGCGGTTCGCCGCCTCCGTCGCCCTGATCGGCTACACCAAGGCGCTCAGCGACGAGCAGATCAGCACCCTGGTGCGGACGTACGCCGCCGCCTACCGGGAGCGGATCCACCGCCTGGCCACCGGCGCCAAGCACGAGGAGGTGCCCTCCTTCACCCTGGACACCGCCGAGGGCCCGCTGCTGACGGCCCTGCGCTCGGCCCGCTTCCGCACCCGCTTCTCCCTGCTGGACTCGATGACCGAGATCCGGGACTACGAGCGCCGCTTCACCTCCGGCGGGGGCTCGATCGAGCTGGACGCGGCCACCCGCTACAAGGTCCTCGCCGCCTTCGACGGGTACCTGGAGACCCTGCCCGACGAGTCCCTGGTCCGGCCCGACTCCTACCGGGTCAAGGACGTGGTGGGCCGCCGCGGCGTCGGGATCGGCTCGGCCGGGCTGCCCTCGTACAACATCCTGCTGGAGGGGCACAGCGACGCCCTGGAGAACGACGTCGTGATCTACCTCAAGCAGGCGCAGACCCCCGCGGTGTCCCGGCACATCACCGACCGGGCCGTGCGGGACTACTTCCGGCACGAGGGGCACCGCACGGTGATCTCCCAGCGCGCCCTGCAGGCACACGCCGACCCGTGGCTGGGCTGGACCGAGCTGGACGGGTCCGGGCAGCTGGTGGCCGAGGTCTCCCCGTACGCGGTGGACCTGGACTGGTCGGACCTGGACGACCCGGAGGAGATCGCGGCCGTGGTCGCGGACCTGGGCCGGGCGACGGCGACGATGCACGCCGCGGCCGACGAGGCCGAGAGCGGGCACTCGTTGGTCCCGTTCTCCACCGAGCGGGCCATCGACGCGGCGATCGCCGCCGACGAGGAGGGCTTCGCGGAGCTGCTGGTCGACTTCGCGCACGCGTACGGGGCCCGGGCGCGCGCCGACCACCAGATCTTCGTGGACCTGTTCCGCAACGGCCGCATCATGCACTGAGCGGCACCGGGCGCCGCCGCGGGTTTTCGGCCGCCGGCCCCCGGCCCGCACCGGTCCGGGGACCCGTTTTCACAGGGAGTCGTGGCAGACTCGCGCCGATGGACATATCCAGGGCAGGACTCCGAGGGCTGCGGGCCGCGCTGTTCAGCGCCCTCGTCGTGCTGCTCTCGGCCGGCTCGCACGTCCTGATGTCCCGGGTGCCGCTGCCGCCCGCACTGGTCGCCGGCGCCTTCGCCGGTGTGTTCTCGCTCACGTACGCGCTGGCCGGCCGCGAGCGGGGCTTCGGCCCGATCGCCGCCCTGCTGGTCCCGCTGGAGCTGGCCGCCGACACGGTCTTCACCGCCGGGCAGCACGTCTGCTACGGCCCGGCCGGCGGGCCCGTCTCCGGGCCGCTGCGGGCGCTGGGCCTGGACGCGCTGTGCGGCGGACCGCCGGTGGGCGGACCGCTGGCCGAGGTGCCCGGGGCCGTCCCCGACGCGGTGGCCCTGCTGGCCTCGCCCGGACCCTGGACCCCCTGGCTGCTGCTCGGCGCGCACGTCTCGGTCGGACTGTGCGCCGCGGCCTGGCTGCGCCACGGGGAGCGCGCGCTGGGCCGGCTGCTGCGCGCGGTGGCCGCCTTCGCGTTCCGGCCCCTGCTGCTGGCCGCGGCCTCGGCGGCGGCCGCCCACGGCCCGCTGCGGCGGGCGCTGCGCCCGGCCCTTCCGGGCGCGGGGGCCCGTACCCGCTTCCCCGCCCATTCCGTGGGACGCCGGGGACCTCCCGTACGCGGCGCGCTCGTCTGCGCCTGACCCCGTACGGAATTCCCCCTTCAGCGCGTCACACCCCACGGAGATCACCATGAGTTCACGCAACAGCCAGGCGAACAAGGCGGCGGCCCGCGAGCGGCTGCGCGCCGAGCGCGAGAAGCAGGTCAAGAAGGACAAGGTGCGCCGCCAGGTACTGGTGGCCGGCGCCGTCGTCGCCGTCCTCGCCCTGGCCGGCGGCATCGGCTACGCGGTCGTGCAGGCCAACCAGCCGGGCGAGTGGGACAAGGCCGCCGACGCCACGCTGGTCGCCCCGAAGAACACCACGGGCGACAACGGCACCACCGTGGTCATAGGCAAGGCCGACGCCAAGAAGACCCTCGAACTCTACGAGGACGCCCGCTGCCCGATCTGCTCGACGTTCGAGCAGGGGGTCGGCCCGCAGATCAGGAAGGACGTCGACGCGGGCAAGTACAAGATCCAGTACGTCGGCGCGACCTTCCTCGACAAGGCCTTCAGCGGCAGCGGCTCGAAGAACGCCCTGAGCGCGCTGGGTGCGGCCCTGAACGTGAGCCCCGAGGCGTTCCTCGACTACAAGTCGGCCCTGTACTCCAAGGAGAACCACCCGGAGGAGAAGGACGACAAGTTCAGCAAGGACGACTACCTGCTGAAGGTCGCGGACGAGGTTCCGGCCCTCAAGGGCAACGCCGAGTTCAAGAAGGCCGTCGAGGACGGCACGTACAACCGCTGGGCGATCGAGATGTCGAAGGTCTTCGACAAGAGCGGCGTCCAGGGCACCCCCACGGTGAAGATGGACGGCAAGAAGATCGAGCTCCAGGACATGACGGCGCAGTCCTTCACCGCCGCGGTGGACAAGGCCATCGCGGGCTGACCCGCGCCGGGTCCGCACCGGATCCGCACAAGACCCGCACCGGCTCCACACGGAGCCCGCACACGGGCAGGCGAACTCCGAGAGTTCGCCTGCCCGTTGCTTTCACGGGGGTGTACCAGCGGTTATACCCGTCAGTAATATGCCGGTCCGTGACCAGTCATCTCCCTTCCCCCACTGCGGCAACTCCGCGCCGCCGCACGGTCGTCAAGGCCGCCGCGGCCACCGCCGCCCTCGCCCCCTTCGCGACGGCCGCCCTGGGCATCTCCCCCGCGTCGGCGGCCTCGGGCGGGCCCGCCTTCCTGCACGGCGTCGCCTCGGGCGACCCGCTGCCCGACGGGATCCTGCTGTGGACCCGCGTCACCCCGGCCCCCGACGCCGTACCCGGCTCCGGCGTCGGCCCGGCCACCCGGGTGAGCTGGGAAGTGGCCGAGGACAAGGCCTTCTCCCGGATCGCCGCGAGCGGTTCGGTGACCGCGACGGCCGCCTCCGACCACACCGTCAAGGCGGACGTGCGCGGACTGCGGCCGCAGACCCCGTACTTCTACCGGTTCACCGCCGACGGCGCCGTCTCCCCCGTCGGGCGCACCCTGACCGCGCCGGGCCACGACGCGACGACCCCCGGGGTCCGCTTCGGCGTGGTCTCCTGCGCCAACTGGGAGTCCGGCTACTTCTCGGCGTACCGCCACCTGGCCGCCCGCACCGATCTGCACGCGATCCTGCACCTGGGCGACTACATCTACGAGTACGCGAACGGGGCCTACCCCGAGGCGAAGTACGTCGTGCGCCCGCACGAGCCGCGGCACGAGATCCTCGACCTCGCCGACTACCGCACCCGGCACGGCAACTACAAGACCGACGCCGACCTCCAGGCGATGCACGCCGCGCACCCGATCGTCGCGATCTGGGACGACCACGAGTTCGCCAACGACGCCTGGTCGGGCGGGGCCGAGAACCACACGCCGGGCACCGAGGGCGACTGGGCCGCCCGTGCGGCCGCCGCCAAGCAGGCGTACTTCGAGTGGATGCCCGTCCGCACCTCGACCGCCGGCACCGTCTACCGCCGGCTGCGCTTCGGCAGCCTCGCCGACCTGCACCTGCTGGACCTGCGCACGTTCCGCTCCCAGCAGGCCAAGATAGGCAGCGGCACGGTCGACGACCCGGAGCGCACCATCACCGGGCGCGCCCAGCTGGACTGGCTCAAGGCGGGCCTCGCGAGCTCGAACGCGACCTGGAAGCTGGTCGGCACCTCGGTGATGATCTCGCCGGTCGCCTTCGGCTCGCTGCCCGCGCACCTGCTGGCGCCCCTGACGAAGCTGCTGGGACTGCCCGAGGGCGGCCTCGCGATCAACGTGGACCAGTGGGACGGCTACACGGACGACCGCAAGGAGCTGCTGAACCACCTCAAGGACCAGAAGATCAAGAACACGGTGTTCCTGACGGGCGACATCCACATGGCGTGGGCGAACGAGGTCCCGATGAACATGGCGACGTACCCGGGGTCGGGCACGGCGGCCACCGAGTTCGTGGTGACGTCGGTGACCTCCGACAACATCGACGATCTCCTGCACGTGCCGGCGGACACCGCGTCGCTGGTAGCGGAGGCGGCGGTCAAGGCGGCCAACTGGCACGTGAAGTGGCTGGACATGGACGCCCACGGCTACGGGGTGCTGGACGTGACGGCCGAGCGTTCGCAGATGGACTACTACGTGGTGTCCGACAAGCGGAATCCGGCCGCCACCGCCGCGTGGTCGCGTTCGTACCGCACGGCGAACGGAACGCAGAAGGTGGAGCGGGCGTACCAGCCGGTCGGCTGACGGTCCGTCAATTCTGCTGCGCAGAGGGGCGTCCGGTGCAGACCGGGCGCCCCTCGACGCACAGAAGCAACAAATCTTTTACGTAAAGGTCTTGCTCAGTGCATGACATGGACACATAAGCTTCGCGCCAGCGTGAGGAAATCCCTCACCCCCCACCACGCTTCGCGAGGAGTCAACGTGCGCGCCCCTGCCCGCATATCCCCCATGCTCCGCCGCCGCCTCATGGGAACGGCCGTTCTGGCCGGAACCCTGGCGTTCGCCCCGCTCACGGCCCCCACGACCGTGGCCGCAGCCGCCAAGACCGGCTCCGAGGCCTGTGCCGACGCCGGCACCTCCGCCAACGCCCGGGTCGCCCGCCCGAAGGACAACCACGCGGCCGACCCCAACGAGGTGACGGACGCCCAGGTCAAGGCCATGGACGCCGACCTGGCCAAGAAGAACGCCGAGCTCGGCCCGCAGCGCCAGATGCGCGCCGCCGAGGTCACCGCCGCGACGACCATCCCGGTCTACGTCCACGTCATCACCTCCGGCACCGCCGGCAAGCTGACCGCCACGGACATCAACAACCAGATCGCGGTCCTCAACGCCGCCTACAGCGGCAACGGCACCGGCAACGTCGACTCGGGCTACCAGTTCTCGCTGGTCTCCACCGACTACACCGACAACGCCGCCTGGTACAACGTCTCGGACGGCACCCAGGCCGAGACGGACATGAAGAACGCCCTGCGCAAGGGCGGCTCCAACGCGCTCAACCTCTACACCGCCAACCTCGGCGGCGGCCTCCTCGGCTGGGCGACCTTCCCGAGCTCCTACGCCTCGCAGCCCAAGATGGACGGCGTGGTCATCCTCAACTCCTCGCTGCCGGGCGGCTCCTCCGCCAACTACAACGAGGGCGACACCGCCACCCACGAGGTCGGCCACTGGATGGGCCTCTACCACACCTTCCAGGGCGGCTGCTCGGGCAGCGGTGACTCCGTCGCCGACACCCCGGCCGAGAAGAGCGCCGCGTTCGAGTGCCCGACCGGCCGTGACAGCTGCACCAACAAGACGGGCGTCGACCCGATCCACAACTTCATGGACTACACGTACGACTCCTGCATGTACCAGTTCACGGCGGGTCAGGTGGCCCGCATGAAGAGCATGTGGAGCGCCTACCGCGGCTGAGCGGCATGACGAGGAGGGGGCGGGGTGCGCTTGCGCACCCCGCCCCCTCTTTTCCTTCCCCTACGGCCTTCCCCCGTCCTACAGGCTGTCGAGGAAGGCCAGCGCGACCCTCCAGGTCCGCTCCGCGGCCTCCGCGTCGTAGTCGTCGAGGTCGGGGTCCGTGAACAGGTGCCCGGCACCCGGGTAGCGGTGCACCTCCACGTCCGCGCCCGCACGCTGCATCCGCAGGTACCAGGCCGTCAGCCAGTCGTGCGGCTCGAACGGGTCCGGGTCCGCGATGTGCAGCTGCACCGGCAGCTCGTCGACCGCCGTGTCCTCCTCCAGGTCCGCCGTCCCGTGCAGGAGCAGCAGCCCGCGCGCCTTCTCGTCGGCCAGCGCCAAGTGCTGGGCGACGGAACCGCCGAAGGAGAAGCCGGCGTAGACCAGACCCTGGTCGGAGTAGGGGGCGGAGGCGAGCACCGCACGCTTGAGGAGCTCGTCGCGGCCGATCTCGTCCCGGTGCTCCATGCCCTCCTCGACGGTCTCGAAGGTGCGCCCCTCGAAGAGATCCGGCACCTGGACCTGGTGACCGGCCGCGCGCAGCCGGTCGGCCGCCGCGTGCACCGCGGGCCGCAGCCCGTACGTCGAATGGAAGAGCATGATGTTCATGCACACCATCGTGCCATTCGTCGCACGGGCGGAGCCCGGGGGCGCGTTCCGGCTACGTTGAGGTGCATGGACACGGATACCGTTCTGCGCCCGGTCGCGGTCCTCGTGGGCGCCCTGGTCGTCACCCTGATCGCCGGGTGGCTGCTGGACCTGCTGCTGCGCCGCGCCGACGCCCGGCACGGCGAGACCCCGCTGTGGGGGCTGCTGCGCCGCTGCCGCATGCCGTTCCGGCTCCTGTTGTGCACGACGCTGCTGTACGGAGCCCACCGCCGGGTGGGGATCGCGCCGGACTACGTGTTCGCCATGGGGCGCGCCCTGACCCTCGTCATGATCGCGTCGGCCGCCTGGCTGCTGGTGCGCATCGCGACGGCGGTCGTGGACTCCTCCTACGCGCGCTTCGCCGCCCAGCACCCGAACGACGCGCGGGTGCGCCGGGTCCGTACCCAGGTGACCCTGATCCAGCGGGCGGTCACCGCGGTCGTCGTGGTCGTCGCGGCGGCGGCGATGCTGCTCACGTTCCCGCCGATGCGGGCGGTCGGCGCCTCGGTGCTGGCCTCGGCGGGCGTCCTCGGCATCGTGGCCGGCATCGCCGCCCAGTCCACGCTGGGCAACCTGTTCGCCGGACTGCAGATCGCCTTCGGCGACACGGTGCGGATCGGCGACACGGTGGTCGTCGACGAGGAGTGGGGCACCGTCGAGGAGATTACCCTGACCTTCCTGGTGGTGCGCACCTGGGACGAGCGCCGGATCACGATGCCCGTGTCGTATTTCACAGGGAAACCGTACGAGAACTGGTCGCGCGGCGGCGCCCAGATGACCGGGACGGTCTTCTGGCACCTGGACCACAGCGCCCCGCTGGACCTGATGCGCGAGCAGCTCCGGCGGATCCTGGAGGAGATCCCGGAATGGGACGGCCGGACCGGCAGCCTGGCGGTCACGGACACGACCCCGCACACGATCCAGGTCCGGGCGGTGGTCACCGCGAAGGACGGCTCGGACGTCTGGACGGTCCGCTGCCAGGTCCGCGAACGCCTGATCGCCTGGCTGGTGGCCCACCACCCGTACGCCCTGCCCCGCATCGCCACGGCCCCGGCGGACCCCCGCCCTGGAGCAGGAGCAGCCTGACCCCGCGGCTCAGAACGTCAGCCGGAACAGGGCTCCGCCGCCCGGGGCCGGTTCCGCCACCAGCTCCGCGGAGTGCGCCCGGGCGATCTGGCGGGCCATCGCGAGGCCCAGCCCCGAGCCCGGCAGCGCCCGCGCCGTCCCCGCCCGGTAGAAGCGGTCGAAGACGTACGGGAGGTCCTCGGACGCGATGCCGGGGCCGTGGTCCCGCACCGTCAGCACGGCCCGTGCGCCGCCGCCCGGCGACACCAGCTCCACCTCCACCGGTGCCCCCGCCGGGCTGAACTTCGCGGCGTTGTCCAGCAGGTTCGACAGCAGCCGGGTCAGCCGGGCCGGCACCCCCGGCACCACCGCATCCTCACCGCGGACCCGGACGTGCACCGGTACGGACGGCCAGTGCGCCCGCGCCGCCTGCGCGCAGTGCTCCACCAGCGGAGCCAGCCGGACCTGCTCGACCAGCGGCTGCGGCTCCTCGTCCCGGGCCAGCTCGATCAGGTCGTTGACCAGCCCCGTCACCTCCCGCAGCTGGCGGCCCAGCGCGAGCGAGGCCCGCTCGCGCTGCTCCGCCGTCAGCCGCTCACCGCGCGCCAGCAGCTCCGCGTTCGTCCGCAGGGCCGTCAGCGGGGTCCGCAGCTCGTGCGAGGCGTCCGCGACCAGCCGCCGCTGCGCCGTCACCGACTGCTCCAGCTCGCCCAGCATGGTGTTGAAGCTCCCCGCCAGCCGCGTGATCTCGTCCTCCCGGCCGGGAGGCGGGAGTTCGATCCGGTGCCGGGGATCCCGCGTCGCCGCGATCCGCTCGGCGGTCGCCGTGAGCCGGGTCACCGGGGCCAGGCCGGTCCGCGAGACCCAGTACCCGAGCCCGGCCGCCACCAGCACCCCCGCCGCGCCGATCAGGGCCAGCCAGCGGGCCGCCTCCTCGATCCCGTCCTCGACCGTGTCGGCCCGCAGGGCCACCTGGAGCGCCCGGCCCTTCGCGTAGTCGGTGGTGAGCATCCGCGCCGGGTGCCCCGCGTGCACGATGTCCGTGTAGAACGGCGCGTGCCTCCCGGCGGCCACCGCCCGCGTCGCGGCGTCCACGGGCAGCAGGTACGGCGTCGCCGGGTCGTTCGCCGGGTCGGCCGGCACCACCTCCGCACAGGCGGGCGCCGCCAGGAACCGGCACTCCCCGGCCAGGGTGTCCGGCCCGGAGTCCGGGTTGCGCCGGGCCGCGAGCCGCGCGGACTGGGTGAGGCTCAGGTTCAGCTGCTCGTACAGGGCGCTGCGCACGACGAAGAAGGCGGCCGTGCACACCCCGACCGCGACCAGCGCGACCGCCGCCGTGGCCGCCAGCGCCAGCCGGGTCCGCAGTGGCCGGCGCCTGCGCCAGGGCGCCCCGAGCCGGCGCCGCCCGGCGCCGCTCATGCCGCGCCCAGCCGGTAGCCGACCCCATGGACGGTGTGCACCAGCCGCGGCTCGCCGCCGGCCTCCAGCTTCCGCCTCAGATAGCCGACGTACACGGCGAGCGAGTTGGAGTCCGGTCCGAAGTCCCGCCCCCACACCAGCTCCAGGATCAGCTCCCGGGGCAGCACCTGCCCGGGATGGCGCAGCAGCAGCTCCAGCAGCGCCGCCTCGGTCCGGCTGAACTCCAGCGGCCGGCCGCCGCGCCGCCCGGTCCGGGTCGCCGGGTCCAGGGCGAGGTCGGCGAAGCCGAGGAGCTCCGGGCCGGCCGGGTCGGGCGCGGCCCGGCGCAGCAGGGCCCGGACCCGGGCCACCAGCTCGTCCAGGGCGAACGGTTTGACCAGGTAGTCGTCGGCGCCCGCCTCCAGGCCGTCGACCCGCTCGCTCACCGAGTCCCGTGCGGTCAGGACGAGTACGGGCGTACGGTCGCCCAGCGCGCGCAGCCGCCGGCAGACCCCGAGGCCGTCCAGCACGGGCATCATCACGTCGAGCACCACGGCGTCGGGCTGCCAGCCGGCCACCTCCGACAGTGCGGCCAGCCCGTCGCAGGCACCCCGTACCTCGTACCCCTCGACGGCCAGACCGTCCTGGACGGCGGCCCGCACCTCGGGCTCGTCGTCCACGACCAGGATCCGCTGCGCACGCGTACTGCTCATGGGGCTGTGCATGGGGCTGCTCATGGGGCAAAGACTGCCAAACAGTTCTGAGAGAACCTCTTAGAACGTTCTTAGGGCGCACCGGGAGGCTGCGCCCATGACCACACGAAGCACCTCTCACCGGCCCCTGTCCGTAGTGATCGGCGCGGGCGGCACCGGCGGCCACATCTACCCCGGGCTCGCCCTCGCCGAGGCGCTGCGCGCGGCCGTTCCGGATGCCGTGGTCTCGTTCATCGGGACCGAGCGGGGCCTGGAGACCGAGCTGATCCCGGCGGCCGGGTACCGCCTGCACACCGTCGACATGATCCCGTTCGACCCCTCGCTCGGCGCGCGGCGCTATCTGCTCCCCGCCGCGCTGCTGCGTTCGGCCGGGCAGGCCCGGGCCGTGATCCGGGCCCAGGGGGCGCACGCCGTCGTGGGCATGGGCGGCTACCCGAGCGCACCGGCCGTGCTCGGGGGCCGGATGGCCGGACTGCCGGCCGTCATCCACGAGTCGAACGCGGTACCGGGCCGCGCCAACCAGTTCGCGGCCCGCCTCACTCCGCACGTCGCGGTGGCCTTCGACCGCAGCCGGGCCCATCTGGCGGGCGGGGCGCACGCCCTGACCACCGGCATGCCGATCTCCGCGGCCCTGGCCGGGCTGGCGGCCCTGCCGCGGCCGGAGCGCGCGGCCCTGCGCGCGCGGGCCCGGCGGGAACTGTACGTGCCCGACGGACGCCGGCTGGTCGTCTTCAACGGCGGCAGCCTGAGCGCCGCCCGCCTCACCGCGGCCGCCGTCGGGCTGGCCGGGCTCTGGCAGGGGCGCGACGACGTACAGCTGCTGATCAAGACCGGTCCGCGGGCCCTGGCGGACACCGCCGCCGATCTCGCGGCCTGCGGCGGGCAGCGGATCGCCCGGGCCGTGCCGTACCTGGACCGGATGGACCTCGTGTACGCGGCCGCCGACCTGGTGGTGTGCCGGGCCGGGTCCGCGACGGTCGCGGAGCTGGCGGCGACCGGCGTCCCCGCCGTCCTCGTCCCCTACCCGCACGCCCCCGGCGACCACCAGACCCACAACGCCCGGGTCCTGTCGGACGCCGGCGCCGGCCTGCTGCTGCCGGACGCCGCGACCACGGCCGGCCGGCTGGCGGACCTGCTCGGCCCACTGCTGGCCGACCCGGTCCGGCTGGCCGCGATGGCCGGCGCCGCCGACCCCGGCCCGCACGCGCGGGCCGCCGAACTGCTGGCGGCGCACGTCCTGCGCGTCGCCGGCCTCCCCCTCCCCACCCTGGAGCACGCATGAACCGCTGGAGCGACCGCACCGTCCTGGTCACCGGAGCCGAGGGGTTCATCGGGTCCACCCTGGTCGACCTGCTCGTGGAGCGGGGCGCGCGGGTCCGCGCCTTCGTCCACTACAAGCCGTACGCACAGAGGGGCCACCTGGCGCGGTACCTCGCGGACCCCGACGGCCCGGTCGAGATGTGGGCGGGCGACATCCGCGACGCGGGCCGGGTCAGCGACGCGGTGGAGGGCTGCGACACCGTGTTCCACCTGGCGGCGCTGATCGGCATCCCGTACAGCTACGCCTCGCCGGGCGCGTACGTCCAGACGAACGTGACCGGTACGCAGAACATGGCGGAGGCCTGCCGTCGCCACGGGGTGCGCCGCCTGGTGCACACCTCCACCAGCGAGGTCTACGGGACGGCCCTGACCGCCCCGATCGCCGAGACGCACCCGCTCCAGCCGCAGTCCCCGTACTCGGCGTCGAAGATCGGCGCGGACATGATGGCGCTGTCGTTCCACCACGCGTTCGAACTGCCGGTGACGGTGGTGCGGCCGTTCAACACGTACGGGCCCCGCCAGTCGGCGCGGGCCGTGATCCCGACGATCCTGGCGCAGCTGCACGCGGGATCGCGGGAGATCCGGCTGGGCTCCCTCGCCCCCACCCGGGACTTCACGTACGTGACGGACACGGCGGAGGGGTTCCTCGCGGTGGCGGAGTGCGACCGGGCCCTGGGCGAGGTGGTCAACCTCGGTACGGGCCAGGAGATCTCGATCGGGGACCTGGCCCGGGCCCTGATCAAGGCCTCCGGCCGGGAGGCGTCGGTGGTCGTGGACGAGACCCGCCTGCGCCCTGCGGGGAGCGAGGTCCAGCGCCTGCTGTCGGACAACTCCCGCGCCCGGGACTGGGCGGGGTGGACCCCGCAGGTCTCCCTGGAACAGGGCCTGTCCCACACCTCGGCATGGATCGCCCGGAACCTCCCCCTCTTCGCCCCGTCCCACTACGAGGTCTGACCGACCGACCACCCGCAGCGCGGGGCCCGGGGCCGGGCGCGGGGCCGGGCCCCCACCCGCCACGCAGGGCCCCGGTACGGGCGCGGGGCCGGGCCACCGCGGGGCCCGAGGGCCGGTCCCGGCTGCCCGGGGCCGCTGCACGGGGCACGCCCCCACCCGGGCCCGGGCTCCCACCGTTCCCCGGCTCCCGCCCGGCGTCCTCGATCGCCGGCGGGGCCGGAGACGCCCTCCCGCACGTACCGGTGCGGCCGGGCCGCATCCGGTCCCGTCGGCGTCCGAGGCGCGGGGTCCGGGGCCGGCCCCCGCGGGCGGCGCCACACCTGGGCACGGGCCGGGGCCGGGCGGGGGCCGGGTCAGCTGCTGCGGAGGCTGCGGACGTCCAGGTGGCGCAGGACGCGGTCCACGATCTCCGGGTCGGCGCCCGGCTCACTGCGTGCGGCCAGCACCTCGTGCCGCGCGGCCGACATCATCTCCCGCTGGATCCGCTGGACGTCCCGGATCCGCTCCACCCGCTTCGCGTAGGCCTCCCGCCGCTCCTCGTCGACCATGTCGGGGCTGATCCTCGCCCCCACGTCGTACGCCCGCCGGTACAGCACCTCCACGAGGTCGGCCGGGAGGTCCTCCGCCTCCTCGATCTCCTTCAGCCTCCGCTTCGCGGCCTTCGCCGCGCGGATCGCCAGCCGCCGCTCGGTCTCCCGCTCGGCGTCCTCGTCCGCCTCCACCCCCAGCTTCCCCACCAGCCACGGCAGCGTCAGTCCCTGGCACACCAACGTCACCATGATCACGGCGAACGCGATGAAGATGATCTGGTCCCGCGCCGGAAACGGCGCACCGTCCTCCACCCGCAGCGGAATGGCCAGCGCCAGCGCCACCGAGGCCACCCCCCGCATCCCGGCCCACCACATCACCACGCTCTCCCGCCAGCTCAGCGGGATCTCCTCGGCGTAGTCGCGTCGCGTGTGCAGCCGTTTGGCCAGCCACCCGGCCGGCAGCAGCCACGCCAGCCGTACGAGGACCACCACCGCGATCACGGCGGCCGCCCACCCCGCCATCTCCGCCACGCGGCCCTTCGCGACGCCGAAGACGTTGTGCAGCTCCAGCCCGATCAGACCGAACGCCACGCCCGTGACGAGCATGTCCACGACCTCCCAGAAGGTGTGCCCGGCGAGCCGCCCCAGCACGTCGTCCGCGTCGCTCGCGTACTCCGCGAGGAACAGCGCCGTCGTCAGCACGGCCAGCACGCCCGACCCCCTGAGCTCCTCGGCCACGACGTACGACACGAACGGCACGAGCAGCGTCAGCCCGATCTGGAGCGTGGCGTCGTCGAGCCGTCCCATGAGGGCGTTGGTGGCCCACCCCAGCAGCAGGCCGACGCCGACGGCGACCACGGCGGAGAGCACGAACTCCCCCAGCGCGACGGGCCAGGAGAAGCTGCCGCTGACCGCGGCGGCGATGGCCACGTGATAGAGCACGATCGCGGTGACGTCGTTGAACAGGCCCTCGCCCTCCAGGATCGACACCATGCGGCGCGGCAGCCCGAGCGATCCGGCGACGGCGGTCGCGGCGACGGGGTCGGGCGGGGCCACGAGCGCGCCGAGCGCGACCGCGGCGGCGAGCGGCAGTGCGGGGACGACGGCGTACGCGACGGCGGCGACGGCGGCGGTCGTGACGAACACGAGAGCCACGGCGAGCAGGAGGATGGGCCGGACATTGGCGGCGAACTGCCGCCACGACGTGCGCTGCGCCGAGGCGTAGAGCAGTGGGGGCAGCAGGAGCGGCAGGATGTACTCGGGCGGGATGTCGACGTTCGGCACGGCCGGCACGAGTGCCAGTGCGGCCCCGCCGATGGTCATCAGGACGGGCGCGGGCAGCCCGAGCCGGTCCCCGAGCGGCACGGTGACCACGGCTCCGAGCAGCAGCACGAACAGCAGAGCAAGCTGATCCACTCCCCCACCCTGCCAGGCCGCTGTCGCCGAGCCGTGCGGTGGGGGGCTGCAGCCGCGTGTCGGCACCCCGGGCGCCGGCGGGCCCGTACGGGGCCGGCGCCGTCCGCCGGCCTTCACCGGGGGCCGGGTCCGGGCCCCGGTGAAGGGGAGAAGGGCGGCATGGGGACCGGCCCCGCGGGGACCCGGTCAGCCCCGGCTACGGGAGCGTGCGCCGCATCGACCGGTGCGGGATGCCCGCGTCCTCGAACTCCGGCCCGTAGGCCGTGTACCCGAGCCGCTCGTAGAAGCCGAGCGCGTGCGTCTGCGCGCCCAGGTCGACCGCAGCGAGGCCCAGCCGGGCGGCCTCCGCCTCGATCGCGCGGACCAGGGCCACTCCCACGCCCAGGCCGCGCGCGGACTTGGCGACGGCGAGCCGACCGAGGGAGCCGACCGTCAGGTCGCCCGTCTTGGCCAGCGCGGCCGGCCCGTGGAGCAGCCGGCCGGTGCCGAGCGGTTCCCCGCCGGGCCCCTCGGCGAGCACGTGCACGGCGTCCGCGTCGTACGCGTCGTACTCGATCGACTCGGGCACGGACTGTTCGACGACGAACACCTCGCTCCGTACCGCGAAACAAGCCCGGAGGTCCGCCTCGGAGGCGGCGCCCCTGACCGTGAAGGCCGTCACTCGCTCTCGGCCCGGATCACGTCCAGCGCGTGCTGGAGGTCCGCCGGGTAGGTGCTCTCGAACTCCACCCACTGGCCGTCCGACGGGTGCTCGAAGCCGAGGCGCACGGCGTGCAGCCACTGGCGGGTCAGGCCCAGCCGCTTGGCGACGGTCGGGTCGGCGCCGTAGGTGAGGTCGCCGACGCACGGGTGCCGGTGCGCGGACATGTGGACGCGGATCTGGTGCGTGCGCCCGGTCTCCAGCTTGATGTCGAGCAGCGAGGCCGCGCGGAAGGCCTCGATCAGGTCGTAGTGGGTGACGGACGGCTTGCCGTCCTGGGTGACGGCCCACTTGTAATCCGCGCTGGGGTGGCGGCCGATGGGCGCGTCGATGGTGCCGCTCATCGGGTCCGGGTGCCCCTGGACCAGGGCGTGGTACCGCTTGTCCACGACCCGCTCACGGAACTGGTTCTTCAGTGAGGTGTACGCGCGCTCGGACTTGGCGACGGCCATCAGGCCGGAGGTGCCGACGTCGAGGCGGTGCACGATGCCCTGGCGCTCGGACGCGCCGGAGGTGGAGATGCGGTAGCCGGCGGCGGCGAGACCGCCGATGACGGTGGTGCCGGTCCAGCCGGGGCTCGGGTGGGCGGCGACGCCCACCGGCTTCATGATGACGACGATGTCGTCGTCGTCATGAACGATCTCCATGCCGGGGACGGGCTCGGCGACGACCTCGACCGGCCGCGGCGGCGCGGGCATCTCGACTTCGAGCCAGGCACCGCCGTGCACGCGCTCGGACTTCCCGGCGACGCTGCCGTCGACCGACACCTTCCCCGCCGCGGCGAGCTCGGCCGCCTTCGTCCGGGAAAAACCGAACATACGGGCGATGGCGGCGTCGACGCGCTCGCCTTCGAGGCCTTCGGGAACGGGCAGGGTGCGGATCTCGGGAATCGTACTCACCCGTCGAGTATGCAGGACTCGACGGCGCGGCGGTTCCGCGATCAGTGGGCCACGGCCCCGCGATCAGTCCTTGTGGACCGTGCCGTCCGGGTCCAGACCCTTGAACGAGAGCAGCACGATCAGGATGCCGCCGCACACGATCGCCGAGTCCGCCAGATTGAAGACGGCGAAGTGGGCAGGGGCGATGAAGTCGACGACGGCCCCCCGGAACACCCCCGGCGAACGGAAGATGCGGTCGGTGAGGTTGCCCAGCGCGCCGCCCAGCAGCAGGCCCAGGGCGATCGCCCACGGCAGGCTGTAGAGCTTCCGTGCCAGCCGCACGATCACGATGATCACGGTGGCCGCGATGCACGTGAAGATGATGGTGAAGGCCTCGCCGAAGCCGAAGGCGGCGCCCGGGTTGCGGATCGCCTCGAACTTCAGCAGGTCGCCGATGATCCGGATCGGCGGCTGGTGCTCCAGCTTCGCCACGACCAGCATCTTGCTGCCGAAGTCCAGCAGGTAGGCGAGAAGCGCGACCACGAGCAGTGCGACGATCCGCCGACGCCCCTTGGGCTCGACGGACTCCGGCTGGGCGCCTTCCCCGATCTCCGGCGTACCGATGATGCTCTCCGCCTCTGCCACGTGAGTCCCTCTGCTGGCTCGAACCAGGTTGCCGACGACACAGCCGTGCCAGGTTCCTGGACCCTGACGAGACACGAGAGTACGTCAGGGTCCGTCCGGGGCGCCGCCCGGCCCGTACCGCATCACCGGACCCCGGGCCGGCTCAGTGCCGCCGCTCCTGCTTCTGCTTGCAGTCCACACACAGCGTCGCGCGCGGGAAGGCCTGCATCCTGGCCTTCCCGATGGGCCGGCCGCAGTTCTCGCAGAGCCCGTACGTGCCGGCCTCCAGTCGCTCCAGGGCCCGCTCGGACTGTTCGAGCATCTCGCGGGCGTTCGCGGCGAGGGCCAGCTCGGACTCGCGGGTGATGTTCTTGGTGCCGGTGTCGGCCTGGTCGTCGCCCGCGCCGTCCCCGGAGTCGCGCATCAGGCCCGAGATGGCCTCGTCGGAGGCCTGGAGCTCGTTGCGCAGCCGCAGGACCTCGCTCTGCAGCTCCTCGCGCGCCTCGGTCACCTCTTCCGGGGTCCAGGGGTCCTCACCCGGCCGTACGGCCAGCTCGCCCGGCGCCAGGCCTGCCGTGACCCTGGCCTTCGGCAGGCCGCTGGTGGCGGCCGCAGCCGTCTTCCTGGCCGTGCCGGTGCTCTTCTTGGCAACCACTTTCCGGGCTCCCGTCTGTTGCGCGGCGTGCGCCGCCCCCTCGGCCCCGGCCGCCTTGGCCGTGGCCTTCCTCGCGGTCGTCTTCCCGACGCCGGTCGCCTTCTTGACGGCCGTCCTGTCGACGGCCGTCCTGTTCACGGCCGGGCTCTTCCCGGCCGTGGCCTTCCCGGCCGCCGCCTCCTTGGCGGGCACCTTCCCGGCCGTCTTGGCGGGCGCCTTCCCGGCCGGGGCCTTCCCGGCAGTCGCCTTCCCGGCCGTCCTGGCGGGCGCCTTGCCTGCCGTCTTAACGGCCGTCGCGCCTGCCGTCTTGGCGGGCGCCTTGCCTGCCGTCTTGGTGGCAGTCTTGTCGGCCGTCTTGCCAGCCGTCTTGGCGGGCGCCGTGGCCGCCGCCCCGCCGGCCGTCCCGGCTGCCTTCCCGGCCGCCGCCTTGGCCGACGGCTTCTCGGCCGCCTTCTTACCGGCCGTGGTCTTCTTGCCGGCCGTGGCCTTTCCGACAGCCTTTCCGACAGCCTTCTCGGCAGTTCTCCCGGCGGTCTTCTTAGCCACCATGGCCGCGGCCCCTTCACATACTGTGATCTTGCGCGCGAATCGTGCCGGAACGATAAATCGACTCCGGCCTCGCGGCAACGGGGCACGCGTCCGTCGATGCCAACCTGCATCCGTTGTGCCCAGCGGGAAGCCCGGTAATCCGCCACTCCCGTCACACCGGAATCCGGACCGGCACATCGGCCCGTTCGGGTCACGCCGCACACCCGCCCGGCGGCCGGCCCGGGCCCGTCGCACCCCCCGCCCCGACCCCCCGTAAACCGGTCTGCCGAGCGGGCCCCCGCCCCGTACACTGGGCCCAGCGAAAGGCATGGACGGGGACGAGTAGCGTCGGACGCAGCCATGAGCGACCCGGGGACGGTGAGAGCCCGGGGGCGAGCGCGATGCGAAGGATCACCCCTGAGCCGCCGGAAGAAAGCCGTACGGATCCCACCGGATCCCGCGCGGCGAGTAGAACCGGCTTCGCACCCCAATGAGGGGGCCACCGGATCCGTCCGGAGGCCAAGGAGGGTGGTACCGCGGGAGCAGCAGTCGGCTCTCGTCCCTCCGGACGGAAGCGACACCCCGCCGGAGGAAGAGTTCAGCCTCATGACCACACCGCCGCAGTACCGCCCGGTACCCGCCCAGGTCGACCTGCCTGCCCTTGAGCACGCCGTCCTCGACTTCTGGCGCGAGAGCAAGACCTTCGCCAAGACCCTGGAGCAGTCCGAGGGACGCCCCGAGTGGGTCTTCTACGAGGGCCCGCCCACCGCGAACGGCATGCCCGGCGCGCACCACATCGAGGCCCGCGTCTTCAAGGACGTCTTCCCCCGGTTCCGCACGATGCGCGGCTACCACGTCGCCCGCAAGGCCGGCTGGGACTGCCACGGCCTGCCGGTCGAGCTCGCCGTCGAGAAGGAGCTCGGCTTCAACGGCAAGCAGGACATCGAGGCGTACGGCATCGCCGAGTTCAACTCCAAGTGCCGCGAGTCCGTGACCCGCCACACCGACGCGTTCACCGAGCTCACGACCCGGATGGGCTACTGGGTCGACCTGGACGACGCGTACCGGACCATGGACCCCGAGTACGTCGAGTCCGTGTGGTGGTCGCTGAAGGAGATCTTCAACAAGGGCCTGCTGACCCAGGACCACCGCGTCGCCCCCTGGTGCCCGCGCTGCGGCACCGGCCTGTCGGACCACGAGCTGGCGCAGGGCTACGAGACGGTCGTCGACCCGTCGGTCTACGTCCGCTTCCCGCTGACCTCCGGCCCGCTCGCCGGCGAGGCGGCCCTGCTGGTGTGGACGACGACCCCCTGGACCCTGGTGTCCAACACGGCGGTCGCGGCCCACCCCGAGGTCACGTACGTGGTCGCCACGAACGGCGACGAGAAGCTCGTCGTCGCCCAGCCGCTGCTGGAGAAGTCCCTCGGCGAGGGCTGGGAGGCCACCGGCCAGACGTTCACCGGCAAGGAGATGGAGCGCTGGACGTACGAGCGTCCGTTCTCCCTCGTCGAGTTCCCCGAGCCCGCCCACTACGTCGTGAACGCCGACTACGTCACGACCGAGGACGGCACCGGTCTGGTCCACCAGTCCCCCGCCTTCGGCGCCGACGACCTCGCGGTCTGCCGCGCGTACGGCCTGCCGGTCGTGAACCCCGTCCGCCCCGACGGAACCTTCGAGGAGGAGGTCCCGCTGGTCGGCGGCGTCTTCTTCAAGAAGGCCGACGAGAAGCTGACCGCCGACCTGGACGCGCGCGGCCTGCTCTTCAAGCACATCGCCTACGAGCACAGCTACCCGCACTGCTGGCGCTGCCACACGGCCCTGCTCTACTACGCGCAGCCGTCCTGGTACATCCGCACCACCGCCGTCAAGGACGCGATGCTGCGGGAGAACGAGAAGACGAACTGGTTCCCGGAATCGGTCAAGCAGGGCCGCTTCGGCGACTGGCTGAACAACAACATCGACTGGGCGCTCTCCCGCAACCGCTACTGGGGCACCCCGCTGCCGATCTGGCGCTGCGAGGAGAACCACCTCACCTGCGTCGGCTCCCGCGCCGAGCTGTCCGAGCTCTCCGGCCAGGACCACTCGAACCTGGACCCGCACCGCCCGTACATCGACGACGTCACGTTCACGTGCACGCACGAGGGCTGCTCCCTGACCGCCGTCCGCGTGCCGGAGGTCATCGACGCCTGGTACGACTCGGGCTCGATGCCGTTCGCGCAGTGGGGCTACCCGTACAAGAACAAGGAGATCTTCGAGAAGCGCTACCCGGCGCAGTTCATCTCGGAGGCCATCGACCAGACCCGCGGGTGGTTCTACACCCTGATGGCGGTCGGCACGCTCGTCTTCGACAAGTCCTCGTACGAGAACGTGGTCTGCCTGGGCCACATCCTCGCCGAGGACGGCCGCAAGATGTCCAAGCACCTGGGCAACATCCTCCAGCCGATCCCGCTCATGGACCAGCACGGCGCGGACGCGGTGCGCTGGTTCATGGCGGCCGGCGGCTCCCCGTGGGCGGCCCGCCGGGTCGGCCACGGCACCATCCAGGAAGTCGTCCGCAAGACCCTCCTCACGTACTGGAACACGGTCGCCTTCCAGGCCCTGTACGCCCGTACGTCGAACTGGGCCCCGTCGGCGGCCGACCCGGCGCCGGCGGACCGCACGGTCCTGGACCGCTGGCTGCTGTCCGAGCTGAACGCCCTCGTGACCGAGGTCACGGACGCGATGGAGTCGTACGACACCCAGCGCGCCGGCAAGCTGCTGTCGGCCTTCGTGGACGACCTCTCCAACTGGTACGTCCGCCGCTCGCGGCGCCGCTTCTGGCAGGGCGACGCAGCGGCGCTGCGCACCCTGCACGAGGTCGTGGAGACGGTGACGCGCCTGATGGCGCCGCTGACCCCCTTCATCACGGAGCGGGTCTGGCAGGACATGATCGTCCCCGTCACCCCGGACGCGCCGGAGTCGGTCCACCTGTCCACGTGGCCGGCCGCCGACACCTCGGCGGTCGACACGACCCTCTCGCAGCAGATGCTCCTGGTCCGCCGCCTGGTGGAGCTGGGCCGGGCCACGCGTGCCGAGTCGGGCGTGAAGACCCGCCAGCCGCTGTCCCGGGCGCTGGTCGGCGCGGTGGGCTTCGACGCGCTGTCCCCCGAGCTCCAGGCCCAGATCACGGAGGAGCTGAACGTCTCCTCCCTGGCCTCCCTCTCGGAGGTCGGCGGCTCGCTGGTGGACACGACGGCGAAGGCGAACTTCCGGGCGCTGGGCAAGCGCTTCGGCAAGGGCGTCCAGGACGTGGCGAAGGCCGTCGCCGCCGCCGACGCGGCGGCGCTCTCCCTGGCCCTGCGCTCCGGCTCGGCGACGATCTCGCTGAACGGCGAGGAGATCTCCCTCTCCCCGGAGGAGGTCATCATCACGGAGACCCCGCGCGAGGGCTGGTCGGTGGCGTCCGACTCCGGCGCGACGGTGGCCCTGGACCTGGAGATCACTCCGGAGCTGCGGCTGGCGGGGCTGGCGCGTGACGCGATCCGCCTGATCCAGGAGGCCCGGAAGAACTCCGGCCTGGACGTGGCGGACCGGATCGCCCTGCGCTGGTCCTCCTCCGACCCGGAGGTCGTGACGGCCCTGACGGACCACGCGTCGCTGATCGCGGACGAGGTCCTCTCCACGGACTTCGCGTCCGGCGAGGCCGACGGCGCCTACGGCGAGCCGTTCGCGGACGAGTCCCTGTCGCTGACGTTCCGCCTCCGCAAGGCGTAGCCTCCCGGCCGTAACGGCCCGCGCCCCTTCCCTTCCGGTCGGGGGCGCGGGCCGTTTCGTTTCCCCCGCCCCGCCCCTTCCCGGAACCGGGTCCCGCCCGGGCCGGGGTCGCGGCGGCCGGCCCCCGGGAGACGGGGAAGGGGCCGGGCGGGGAGAGGCTCCGCGCGGCGCACCCCGCGCCCCCGGCGCCCCCGCGCCGGGCACGCGAACGGGCCGGGCCCGGCACCCCCGAAGGGGAACCGGGCCCGGCCCGTGACTGCTGACGGCGCCCGTGGGGCGAGCCGCTTAGTTGTCGTCCTCGTCGATCAGGAAGCCCCGCATCGGCGACGGCGCCTGCTGCATCGGCTGCGGTGCAGCAGGCCGCACCGGAGCCATCGGCTGCGTCATCGCGGGAGACATCTGCTGCTGGCCACCGTACGAGGGGCCGCCCATCGGGGACGGGCCACCCATCGGCGAGGGACCGCCCATGGGCGACGGGGCACCCATGGAGGGGTTGCTCATCGAGTGGCCCATGGCTCCGGCCGGAGCCATCGACGGGGTCGGCGACGGCGGCAGCGCCGGACCGGCCGGGTTGCGCGGCGGGGCCAGGGAGTCGTCCGCCTGGGTCTCCAGCTGACGCAGCTGCGACTCCAGGTAGGACTTCAGGCGCGTACGGTACTCACGCTCGAAGCCCCGCAGGTCCTCGACCTTGCGCTCCAGCGTGGCGCGGGCGGACTCCAGGGAGCCCATCGCGACGCGGTGCTTCTCCTGGGCGTCCCGCTCCAGCGCGTCGGCCTTGGCACGGGCGTCCCGCTCCAGGCCCTCGGCGCGGCTGCGCGCCTCGCCGACGATCTTGTTGGCCTCGGAGCGGGCCTCCGCGATCGCCTGGTCGGCGGTCTGCTGCGCCAGCGACAGGACGCGGGCGGCGCTGTCGCCACCGGGGCCCTGCTGCGGGAGCTGCGGCTGCTGCTGCATCGGCTGCATCTGCTGGCCCATGGGCTGCATCTGCTGACCCATCTGCTGCATCTGCTGGCCCATGGGCTGCATCTGCTGGCCGAGCGGGTTCTGGCCGCCCATGGACTGCTGGCCCATCTGCTGCTGGCCGCCCATGGTGTGCATGGGGCCGCCCATCGGGCCCGGGCCGCCCGGACCCTGCGGTCCGAGTCCGCCGGGGCCGGCCGGAAGCTGCGGCTGGCCGCCCGGGAGCTGGGGCGGGCCCATCTGCGGGGGGCCCTGCTGCGCCGGCGGGCCGGATATGGCGGCGGGCACGGGGGCACCGGGGCCTCCGGGGCCGCGCTGGTCCTGGGGTTCCGGCTTGCGCATGCCCTGCTGCTGCTGGTTCTGCGCGGCGGCACGCGTGGCGGCGGCCAGCTTCGCGCGCAGGTCCTCGTTCTCGCGCAGCAGGCGCGTCAGCTCGGATTCGACCTCGTCGAGGAAGGCATCGACCTCGTCCTCGTCATAGCCTTCTCGGAGGCGGACGGTCGTGAACTGCTTGTTCCGCACGTCCTCGGGAGTCAGCGGCATGTCTTCTTCACCTCTACGTAGTCGTCGGCAGTCGGCAAGACCGTATCGGGACTGTCCCCACGCCCGCGGGGAAGCTCATCGTTCACACGCTTCTCGCAGCGGTGCTCACGAAACTGATGAGTATGTAAACGATGATCATCAGAACGAAGAAGGACAGGTCGAGTGCCACGCCCCCGAGACGCAACGGCGGAATGAAACGCCGGAGAAGCTTGAGCGGTGGATCGGTGACAGTGTAGGTGGCCTCAAGGACGACCACCATCGCCTTGCCGGGTGTCCATGAACGTGCGAACTGGAAGACGTAGTCCATCACCAGTCGGAAGATCAGCACGATAAGGAAGCACATCAGCACGATGTAGACCACCTGCAGTGCGACGCCCATCCCGCGCTTCCCTCTCCCCTGCTCTCACTCTGGCCCCGGCCCCGTGTCTGACGGATCGGTCTAGCTTTGGTTGAAGAACCCGCCCTCCGCGATGCGGGCCTTGTCCTCCGCCGTGACATCGACGTTAGCAGGCGACAGCAGGAACACCTTCTGTGTCACGCGTTCAATGCTGCCGTGCAGGCCGAAGACGAGGCCGGCGGCGAAGTCGACAAGTCGCTTCGCATCCGTGTCGTCCATCTCGGTGAGGTTCATGATCACCGGAGTGCCCTCACGGAAGTGTTCCCCGATGGTACGGGCCTCGTTGTAGGTCCGGGGGTGCAGCGTCGTGATGCGGTACGGCTCCCGCTCGGAGACGACCTTGGGCATGATCACGGGGGCGTTCTTCTCCAGGTTCGAGCGTTCAGGTGTGATGGATGCCACGGGGGCAATTCGCGCAGGACGTCCGTTTTCCACCGGCAATGGGATGGGTTCCCGTTGCGCCGGAGGCTGGGTGACTCGTACCGGTTCATCCGTTACGGGCGGTTGGTGCACGGGCTGCTGGCGCCGGCGATCCCGCTCCGGTTCCGGCTCGGGCTCGAACTCGTCGTCGGGGTCGTATCCCGGGTTGTCGTACCGGTCGTCCTCCACGAGGCCGAGGTAGACCGCCATCTTGCGCATCGCGCCGGCCATTCTCTGAGTCCTCCGCTCTGTGGTGGATCGCCCTGTCGCAGGTGTGTCGCCGTATCACCAAAGTAACCAACTGCCCGCGATCCACGTGGTCTGTCCGCCCATCAGCGGGAATGACCATATTTTCTGCTGTGGTCCGACTTTCTTCGCGACGTTACCCGAGCCGGGGTCTCGCGCCGAGTACCGCAGTGCCGACGCGTACATGTGTCGCACCGGCCGCAACGGCCTGTTCCAGGTCTGCACTCATCCCGGCGGAGACCATCGTGGCAGCCGGATGGTCCGCGCGCAGGCGGGATGACAATTCCACCAGCCGCTCGAAAGCGGCCTGTTCGCGTCCCGCGTAGGGCCCGGCCAGCGGAGCCACGGTCATCAGACCGTCGAGCCGCAGTCCGGGTGCCCCGGCCACGAGGTCCGCGAGTTCACCGAGCTGCTCCGCGGCGGCGCCGCCGCGGGTGCCGCGCTCCCCCGACTCGGCGTCGAGGGCGATCTGCACGAGGCAGCCGAGTTCACGCCCGGCCCCCTCAGCGGCCGCGGAGAGCGCCGTGACGAGCTTCGGCCGGTCGACCGACTGCACGACCTGTGCGTATCCCGCAACGGAACGGACTTTGTTCGTCTGCAACTGGCCCACGAAGTGCCAGCTGAGCGGCAGATCCGCGCAGGCCGCGGCCTTGGGCGCCGCATCCTGGTCGCGATTCTCCGCCACATGACGGACCCCCAGGTCCGCCAGCAGTCGTACGTCGCTCGCAGGGTAGGTCTTGGTGACGACGATGAGCGTCACCTCGTCCCGCCCACGCCCCGCGGCCGCACAGGCGGACGCGATGCGCTCCTCCACCCGCGCGAGGTTCTCCGCGAGTTCCGACTTACGATCCGTCATTACCTAGTCCAACCAGACATATCCGGCAAGCCGCCCGGTCACCCGGTCGCGGCGGTACGAGAAGTGGTCCCGCGACTCCAGTGTGCAGACCGGCGAACGGTGCAGGTTCACCACCCCCGCCTCCGCGAGCTGGGCGTGCACCCCGGCGACCACGTCGACGGACGGCGTCCCCCAGCTCGTCTCCCCGTAGGCGGCCGGCACGGCTTCGGCGACCGCGTCCCGCATCTCGGCGGGCACCTCGTAGCAGCGGCCGCAGATCGCGGGGCCGGTCCGGGCGATGATCCGCCCCGGTTCGGCCCCGAGGGAGACCATGGCCTCCACCGCGGCGGGCACCACTCCGGCGACCAGTCCGGGCCGTCCCGCGTGGGCCGCGCCCGCGACCCCCGCGACGGGGTCGGCCAGCAGCACCGGGGTGCAGTCCGCGGTGAGCACCGCGAGGGCGAGACCCCGACGGGCGGTCACCACCGCGTCCACCGCCGGGATGTCGGCGGCGGCGCCCCAGGGTCCCGGGACCACCGCCACGTCCTTGCCGTGGACCTGGTTCATCCAGACCACGCGGTCCGGCTCGATGCCCAGGGCCCGCGCGGCGGCCGCCCGGTTCGCGAGAACGGCGGTGGGGTCGTCCCCGACCGCGCCGCCGAGATTGAGCTCCTCGTACGGAACGGCGCTCACCCCGCCCCACCGGTCGGTGAAGGCGAAGTGGGCGCCGTTCTCGATGTGCTGCCCCAGCGTCACTTCAAGAAGTCCGGAACGTCCAGTTCCTCGGCCGGGCTGTCCTGGTACGGCCGGGCCGTCGGGACCTGCGGCGCGGGGGCCGGGGTCTCGACCGGAGCCGCCTCGACCGGGGCCGGGGGCTCTTCGCGCGGGGTGACCGTACCCAGTCCGCCGAAGGCCGGGCGCGCCGGCTCGGCCGCGCGGACCGGCGCCGGGGCCGGCTCCTCGCGCTTGGTGGACGCGGCACCGATGACGTTGTCCCGGCGGGCCGGGGGCTGTCCGCCGTCGAAGCCGGCGGCGATGACGGTGACCCGCACCTCGTCGCCGAGCGCGTCGTCGATGACGGCGCCGAAGATGATGTTCGCCTCGGGGTGGGCGGCCTCGCTCACCAGCTGCGCGGCCTCGTTGATCTCGAAGAGACCGAGGTCCGAGCCGCCGGAGATGGAGAGGAGCACGCCCCTCGCCCCGTCGATGGAGGCCTCCAGCAGCGGCGAGGAGATCGCCATCTCGGCCGCGGCCACGGCGCGGTCGTCGCCGCGGGCGGAGCCGATGCCCATGAGGGCCGAGCCCGCCTCGGACATGACGGACTTGACGTCCGCGAAGTCGAGGTTGATCAGACCGGGGGTGGTGATGAGGTCGGTGATGCCCTGGACACCCGAGAGCAGGACCTGGTCGGCCGACTTGAAGGCGTCCAGGACCGAGACCTGGCGGTCCGAGATGGACAGCAGCCGGTCGTTGGGGATGACGATGAGGGTGTCGACCTCTTCGCGGAGCTCGGCGATGCCGTCCTCCGCCTGGTTCGCGCGGCGCCTGCCCTCGAAGGTGAACGGCCGGGTGACCACACCGATCGTCAGGGCGCCGAGCGAGCGCGCGATGTTGGCGACGACGGGTGCGCCGCCGGTGCCGGTGCCGCCGCCCTCACCGGCGGTGACGAAGACCATGTCGGCCCCCTTGAGGACCTCCTCGATCTCCTCGCGGTGGTCCTCTGCCGCCTTGCGACCGACTGCCGGGTTGGCGCCGGCGCCGAGGCCGCGGGTGAGTTCCCGGCCGACGTCGAGCTTGACGTCGGCGTCGCTCATCAACAGCGCCTGCGCGTCCGTGTTGATGGCGATGAACTCGACGCCCTTGAGACCGACCTCGATCATTCGGTTGATGGCATTGACACCACCGCCGCCGACACCGATGACCTTGATGACTGCGAGGTAGTTCTGCGGTGCTGCCACGTCGAAGGCCTCTCGCCTCGAGTTACGTGTCGCCGCCTCGCGGGCCTGCGTTGCGACGACTGATGCCGAAATGTGGGACGGTCCGAACGCGCCGACCCGAACCCTAACCCTGAAGTTTAGGGTTAAGTATGTGTCTGTTCCCTGGACTCTTCCGAACAGGACACTAAGTCGACAAGTAGCGCGTGTTCAACGAACACGCCGAACCTCCCGTTTTTCTTTTCACCCTATGTGATCACCCGTATCGGTGGCCAACCAGGGTGCGTCGCTGTTCGACCCGACGTCAACTCCCGGACACCGCAGGGGCGGTGGGGACGCTCACGTCAAAGTGGTCAGCCTTGGGCGCCGCCTTCAGCAGCGCGGTCAGCGCGCGGCCCTTGGCCTCGCCCTGCTCGCCGCTCCCCCACACCACGGTGCGGCCCCGGCTCAACTCCAGTACGACCGAGTCGTACGACCCCATCCTGACCTGCACGGTCTCCTTGGCGACCGGCTCCGGGAGGTCTCCGGCGACGCCCACGGCCTCGCGCAGCAGCCGCTCCTCGTCGAAGCGGCGGCCGCTCGGCGACTGCGCCGCGGACAATTCGAGGACCGGAACGCCCGCCGGTGCTTTCGGAACCGTGTCGAATCGCACACCCGATGCGTCCACTTCCACGAACTTGGCGTCCTTTTTGATGAGCAGGACGGGTTTGCGCTCCGTCACTTTCAGCCCGATTCCGTGGGGCCACGCCCGCACCACATCGACCGAATCGACACGGGGCAGCCGGCTGCGGACCCGGCCCGCGATCTCGTCCGTGTCCACGGACACCAGCGGCGCCCCGACCGGTACGGCCGCGGCCGCCAGCACCTGCTCGGGCGTCAGGACCCGGGTTCCGCTCGTGGTCACCTTCTCGACCCGGAGCCAGGAGGAGCCGTAGAGCACCCAGCTGCCGCCCCCCGCGAGGAGGACGGCGGCGAGGAGGCAGAGCAGCACGGGGCCCCGGTGCCGCAGACGCCGGACGAGGCGCTGGACACCGGGGCCCTGCGGGCCGGATCCCTTGGACGACTTGGGCGGTTTCGGCGGCTTGGGAGAGCCGGAGCCCTTGCCCTTGCGGGCGGACCCGGGGTTGCCGCGCTGTGCGGTCGTCGCTCCGGCCACTCCTGTGCCTCCTGCGTTAGCGGTTCCTGTGTGCGGCGATCGCCTCGTACACCATCGCGACGAGCAGGTCGTCGGCGTCGCGGCGACCGAACTCGGCGGCGGCGCGGGACATCTCGTACAGCCGGTGCGGGTCGGCGAGCACCGGCAGGACCTGGCTGAGCACCCAGTCGGGCGTCAGCTCCGCGTCGTCGACGAGCAGGCCGCCGCCGGCCTTGACCACCGGCTGGGCGTTGAGCCGCTGTTCGCCGTTGCCGATCGGCAGCGGGACGTACGCGGCCGGCAGCCCGACGGCGGAGAGTTCGGCGACGGTCATCGCGCCCGCCCGGCACAGCATCATGTCGGCGGCGGCGTACGCGAGATCCATCCGGTCCACGTACGGTACCGGCACATACGGCGGCATCCCGGGCATGTTGTCGACACGCGGCAGTTCGTTCTTCGGACCGACCGCGTGCAGGATCTGGATCCCTGAGCGCTGGAGGGTCGGAGCGACCTGCTGGATGGTCTCGTTGAGGCGGCGGGCGCCCTGCGAGCCGCCGGAGACCAGCAGCGTCGGCAGGTTGGGGTCCAGGCCGAACGCGGCGCGCGCTTCCGGGCGGGCCGCGGCCCGGTCCAGGGTGGAGATGCTGCGGCGCAGCGGGATGCCCACGTAGCGGGCGCCGCGCAGCTTGCTGTCGGGGGTGGAGACCGCGACGGCGTGCGCGTAACGGGAGCCGATCTTGTTGGCCAGTCCCGGCCTGGCGTTGGCCTCGTGGACGATGATCGGCACCCCGAGCCGCTTGGCGGCCAGGTAGCCGGGCAGGGCCACGTAGCCGCCGAAGCCGACGACGCAGTCGGCCTTGGTGCGCTCCAGGATCTCCTCGGCGGCCTTGATCGTGCCGCGCAGCCGTCCGGGGACGGTGATCAGCTCGGGGGTGGGCTTGCGGGGCAGCGGGACGGCGGGGATCAGCCCCAGCTCATAGCCGCGCTCGGGCACGAGGCGGGTTTCAAGCCCGCGCTCCGTGCCGAGGGCGGTGATGCCCACGGAAGGGTCCTGCCTGCGCAGGGCGTCCGCGAGGGCGAGCGCCGGCTCGATGTGGCCGGCGGTCCCCCCACCGGCGAGTACGACATGCACCGAAATTCACCGCTCTCCGGACGGACGCCTCTTGACGATCCGTCTCATCGACTTCCATCTCTGCCCGGTCCGCTTCCAGCCGGTCCTCGGCTGGCGCATCGCGAGCGCCGCGCGCGCAGCCGGCTCCTCCCGCGCGAACGCGATGAGCAGTCCGACCGCGAACATCGTCGGCAGCAGCGCGGACCCCCCGTACGAGAACAACGGGAGCGGGACTCCGGCGATCGGCAGCAGACCGAGCACCGCACCGATGTTGATCACGGCCTGGGCCGTGATCCAGGTGGTCACGCCTCCCGCGGCATACCGTACGAAGGAGTCCTCCGTGCGTCCGGCCACGCGGATACCCGCATAGCCTAGAGCCGCGAACAGGGCGAGTACCGACAGCGTCCCCGCCAGACCCAGTTCCTCCCCGGTGATGGCGAAGATGAAGTCGGTATGGGCTTCGGGCAGTTGCCCCCATTTTTCCACACTGGCACCCAAACCGGAACCGAACCATCCGCCGGATGCGAGGGCATAGATCCCGTGCACGGCCTGCCAGCACAGGTCGTTCCGGCCGGGATCCGTCGCGCCGATGCAGGCGAGCCGGTCCATCCGGTGCGGACTGGTCTTGATCAGCAGTGCGACGATCACACCCGCGAACGCCAGCACCGCCACGAACATCCGGGTCGGGGCCCCCGCCAGCCACAGCAGGCCGAACAGGATGGCCCCGAGGATCATCGCGGTGCCCATGTCCCCGCCCAGCATGATCAGCCCGAGCAGCAGGAAGGCGACCGGGACCAGCGGCACCAGCAGGTGCTTCCACTGGCTCAGCAGCTCCTTGTCGCCCTTGCGCGCGAGCAGGTCGGCGCCCCACAGGATCAGTGCCAGCTTGCCGAACTCACTGGGCTGCAGCATGAACGGACCGCCAAGGGAGATCCAATTCTGGTTGCCGTTGATCGCCACCCCTATCCCGGGGACCTGGACCAGGACCATGAGGAACAGGGTTCCCGCGAGCACGGGGTACGACAGCGCCCGGTGCAGTTTGACCGGCATGCGCGAGGCGACCAGCAGCAGCGCGGTGCCGATCAGGGCGGCGAGGAACTGCTTCTTGAAGAAGTACGCGTCCCCCAGGCCCAGCTGGAGGGCCTTGATCATGGAGGCCGAGTAGACCATCACCAGGCCGAGCACGGTGATGAGCAGCGAGCTGCCGAAAATCAGGTAATAGGCGGTGAGGGGGCGGTCCCAGGCCTTGCGCAACTGCCGCTGCGTACGCCGCAGCCGCTCCAGCGGCCCGCGTCCGGCGGGCCGCTTCAGCCTCCCCGCAGGACGCGGGCGTCCCTGCGCCTTGACCGTCCTGCCGGGCTTGGCGCCCTTCGCCGAGGCCGCGGGCTTCGCGGCGGACGGCCGCCGCCCGGGCAGCACTTGCTTGGCCGGCATGTGTGACCTTCCCCTCCACTCGTACCAGGCGAGCAGCCGGTCGGGGAGGACTCGCCGGCCTCAGAACGGACCGGCCGGGCCTACGCGCTCCCGGCAGCCAGCTCGCGCACCGCGTCCGCGAATGCGTCCCCGCGCTTGTTGTAGTTCGCGAACATGTCCATCGAGGCACAGGCCGGGGCCAGCAGAACCGTGTCGCCTGGCTCTGCGAGCCGGGCCGCCTCCCGGACCGCCGCGAGCATCGCCCCAGTGTCGGTCCGGTCGAGGTCGACGACCGGGACCTCGGGGGCGTGTCGCGCCAGCGCCTCGGCGATCAGCGCCCGGTCGGCGCCGATCAGCACGACGGCGCGCAGGTGCTTCACCGACCGCTGGACGAGCTCGTCGAAGGTCGCGCCCTTGGCGAGTCCGCCCGCGATCCACACGATGGGCTCGAAGGCCGCCAGGGAGGCCTCTGCGGCGTGGGTGTTCGTGGCCTTGGAGTCGTCGATGTACGTGACCCCGGCGACCTCGTCCACGAACGCGACGCGGTGGGCGTCGGGGCGGAAGTCGCGCAGACCGTCGCGGACCGCGCGCGGCGGGACGCCGAAGGCCCGGGCCAGGGCCGCCGCGGCGAGCGCGTTGGCGATGTTGTGCGGGGCCGGCGGGTTGACGTCCTTGACCTCGGCGAGCTCCTGGGCGTTCTTCTGCCGGTTCTCCACGAACGCGCGGTCGACGAGGATGCCGTCGACGACGCCGAGCATGGAGGGGCCGGGGGCGCCGAGGGTGAAGCCGATCGCCCGGCAGCCCTCCTCCACGTCCGCCTCGACGACCAGGGCCTCGGTGGCCGGGTCGGCGACGTTGTAGACGCAGGCGACCGTGTTGCCCTCGTAGATCCGGCCCTTGTCGGCGGCGTAGGACTCCATCGAGCCGTGCCAGTCGAGGTGGTCCGGGGCCAGGTTGAGGACGGCCGCCGAGTGGGCGCGCAGCGAGGGCGCCCAGTGCAGCTGGTAGCTGGAGAGTTCGACGGCGAGCACGTCGTACTGCTCCTCGCCGAGCACCACGTCGATGATCGGGGTGCCGATGTTGCCGACGGCCGCGGTCCTCAGGCCCGCGGCCTTCAGGATCGACGCGAGCATCTGGGTGGTGGTGGTCTTGCCGTTGGTGCCGGTGATGGCCAGCCACTCCGCGGGCGCGGCGGGGGCCCGCTCGGCGTCGGCGCCCGCCGCGGCGGCCAGGCGGGCGGCGCGGAGTTCCACGCCGGCCCCGCGCAGCCGCCACGCGATCTCGACGTCACCGACGACGTCGACGCCCGCCTTGGCGGCGGCCAGGAAGAGCGGGCTCTGGGGCTGCCAGCCGGGCGAGGTGACGACCAGTTCGGTGCCCTCGGGCAGGGTCTCCCCGGCGCGGGCGCCGTCGGGCAGGTGCCCCAGCCGGACCTCGATGCCCAGCTCCGCGAGTTCGGCGGCCTTCGCGCGGTGCGCGTCGCCGTCGCCGTTGTCGACGACGGTCACCGTCGCGCCCAGTCCGGCCAGCGCCCGGGCGGCACTGATGCCGCTGATGCCGAGGCCGGCCACGGTGATCCGGCCCGGCAGACCGAACCGGCCCAGGGCATCGGGGCCGAGCAGGCCGGCCAGGTCGGTGGTGCTCACTTGTCCGCTGCCCATCCCGCGTAGAAGAGTCCGAGACCCACGATCACGCACATGCCCTGGATGATCCAGAACCGGACCACCACCAGGACCTCGGACCACCCCTTCAGCTCGAAGTGGTGCTGGAGCGGGGCCATCCGGAAGACGCGCTTCCCGGTCAGCTTGAAGGAGCCGACCTGGATGACGACCGACATGGTGATGAGGACGAAGAGGCCGCCGAGGAGGGCGATCAGGAACTCCGTGCGGGAGCAGATCGCGAGACCGGCGAGCGCGCCGCCGAGGGCCAGTGAGCCGGTGTCGCCCATGAAGATCTTGGCCGGAGAGGTGTTCCACCACAGGAAGCCGAAGCAGGCGCCCATCAGCGCGGAGGCGACGATCGCGAGGTCCAGCGGATCTCGCACCTCGAAGCAGGCGTTGGGGTTCGTCAGGGTCTGCGCGTTGGCGCACGACTCCTGGAACTGCCAGACGCCGATGAACGTGTAGGCGCCGAAGACCATCACCGCGGCACCGGTGGCGAGTCCGTCCAGACCGTCCGTCAGGTTCACGCCGTTGGACATCGCCAGGATCATGAACAGCGCCCAGACGACGAACAGCACCGGGCCGATCGACCAGCCGAAGTCCGTGACGAACGACAGCTTGGTGGAGGCCGGGGCGTTGCCGCGGGCGTCCTTGAACTGCAGCGCGAGCACGGCGAAGGCGATGCCGACGATCAGCTGGCCGGCCATCTTGGCCTTGGCCCGCAGACCGAGCGAGCGACGCTTGACGATCTTGATGTAGTCGTCGAGGTAGCCGACGAGACCCATGCCGGACATCAGGAAGAGCACCAGCACGCCGGAGAACGTGGGCTGGCTGCCCGTGATCACCTTCGTCAGGGCGTACGCGATGATCGTCGCCAGGATGAAGGAGATGCCGCCCATGGTGGGCGTGCCCTTCTTCCCCGCGTGGCCGCGCGGGCCGTCGTCGCGGATGAACTGGCCGTAACCCTTCCGGGCCAGCAGCTTGATCAGCAGCGGGGTGCCGATCACGGTCAGGAACATGCCGATGACACCGGCGAACAGGATCTGCCTCATCGGTCGGCGACCTCGCCATCGAGCAGCGCCTGGGCGACCCGCTCCAGACCGGCCGACCTGGAAGCCTTCACCAGCACGACGTCCCCCGGCCGCAGTTCACCGCGCAACAGGTCGATCGCCGCCTGCGTGTCGGACACGAGCACCGACTCCTCACCCCACGAACCCTCGTTATATGCGCCCAGTTGCAGCCAGGACGCTTCCCTGCCCCCGACTGCGACGAGCTTGCTCACGTTGAGCCGGACGACAAGCCGTCCGACCGCGTCGTGCTCGGCGAGCGAGTCGTCTCCGAGCTCGGCCATCGGACCGAGCACCGCCCACGTGCGGCCCCCCTTCGCCTGCGCTGCGCCCCCCATGGCGGCAAGTGCGCGCAGTGCGGCCCGCATGGACTCGGGGTTCGCGTTGTAGGCGTCGTTGACGACCGTCACGCCGTCGGCCCGCTCGGTGACCTCCATCCGCCAGCGCGAGAGCGTGCCGGCGCCGGAGAGCGCGGTGGCGATCTCCTCGACGGACATGCCCAGCACATGGGCGACGGCGGCCGCGGCAAGCGCGTTCGACACGTGGTGCTCACCGTACAGCCGCAAGGTCACGTCACTGCACCCGGTGGGTGTGTGCAGTGTGAAGGAGGGTCGCCCCTGAGGCGTCATACGGACTTCTGTGGCGCGGACGTCGGCGTCCTCGGCCTCGCCGAACAGCACCGTGCGGGCCTTGGTGCGGGAGGACATCGCGCGGACGAGGAGGTCGTCGGCGTTGAGGACCGCGACACCGCCCTCGGACGCGGCCGGCAGGGCCTCGACCAGCTCCCCCTTGGCCTGCGCGATGGCCTCGCGGCCGCCGAACTCCCCGATGTGGGCGGTGCCGACGTTCAGCACCAGGCCGATGCGGGGCGGGGTGAGCCCGGTGAGGTAGCGGATGTGGCCGATACCGCGGGCCCCCATCTCCAGTACCAGGTGCCGGGTCTCCTCGGTGACCCTGAGCGTCGTGATCGGCAGGCCGATCTCGTTGTTGAGGTTCCCGGGCGTCCAGACGGTCGGGGCGTGGTGCTGGAGGACCTGGGCGATCAGGTCCTTGGTGGAGGTCTTGCCCGCGGAGCCGGTCAGGGCGACCACGTCGGTGCCGAGCCGGGCCACGACGGTGCCGGCCAGGGCCCCGAGGGCGGCGACGACGTCGGGGACGACGACCGCGGGCACGCCGACGGGCCGGGTCGCCAGGACCGCGGTGGCCCCGGCGGCGACGGCGCGTTCGGCGTAGTCGTGGCCGTCGACCCGTTCGCCGACGAAGGCGGCGAACAGGCTGCCGGCCTCCACCTCGCGGGAGTCGAACACGACGGGTCCGGTGACCCGCGCGGACGGATCCGGTATGTCGTGGAGCTGGCCGCCGGTGATGTCGGCGATCTCGGCGAGGGAAAGGGCGATCACTGGTTCACCTCGGCCTGTCGGACGTCGGATTGCGCGTGGTTCTCGATCGCGGCGCGGAGCACCGCGCGGTCGTCGAAGGGCCGTACGGTGCCTGCGGTCTCCTGGCCCTGCTCGTGGCCCTTGCCCGCCACCAGCACGGTGTCGCCGGGCTCGGCGCGCGCGACGGCGGCGGCGATGGCCGCGGCCCGGTCGGCGTCGACGAGGACCGTGCCGCGCTCTTCGGCGGGGACGGAGACGGCGCCCTCGAACATCGCGGCGAGGATCGCGAGGGGGTCCTCGGAGCGCGGGTTGTCGGAGGTCAGTACGGCGGTGTCGGCGAACCGGGCGGCCGCGGCGCCCATCGGGGCCCGCTTGGTGGTGTCCCGGTCGCCGCCGCAGCCGAGCACGATGTGCAGCTTGCCGGTGGTGACCTCGCGCAGCGCCCGCAGCACCGAGACGACGGCGTCCGTCTTGTGCGCGTAGTCGACGACGGCGAGGTACGGCTGACCCGCGTCCACCCGCTCCAGCCGGCCGGGGACCCCGGGGACGGCGGCGACGCCGTCGGCGGCGGTCTGCGGGTCGAGTCCGGCGGCGGCGAGCGTGACGACCGCGGCGACGGTGTTCGCGACGTTGAACGGGCCGGGCAGCGGGGCCGTGGCCCGCACGCGCTGCCCGTCCGGACCGAGCAGGGTCAGCGTGGAGTCCATGTGTCCGTGCACGACGTCCTGGGCGCGCCAGTCGGCGGCCGGGTCCCCGGCGGCGGAGAAGGTGACCACCGGAATGGTCGTCTCCTTGGCGAGCCGGCGGCCGTACTCGTCGTCGATGTTCACCACCCCGAGGCGGGCGCGGCGCTCGGTGAAGAGCTGCGCCTTCGCCTGGAAGTAGTCCTCCATGTCCGAGTGGAACTCCATGTGCTCCGGGCTCAGGTTGTTGAAGACGGCGACGTCGAAGACGCATCCGTCGACCCGGCCGAGCACCAGGGCGTGGCTGGAGACCTCCATGGCGACGGCCTCGACCCCGCGTTCGCGCATGACCGCGAACAGGGCCTGGAGGTCGGTGGCCTCGGGGGTGGTCCGCTCCGACTTGATGCGCTCGTCGCCGATGCGCATCTCGACGGTGCCGACCAGGCCGGTGCTGCGTCCGGCGCCGCGCAGACCGCCCTCGACGAGGTACGCCGTGGTGGTCTTGCCGGAGGTGCCGGTGATGCCGATCTGGAGCAGTCCTTCACCGGGACGGCCGTAGATCGTGGCGGCGAGCTCACCCATGCGGGCGCGCGGGTCGGCGACCGCGAGGACCGGCAGTCCGGTCGCGGCCGCGCGTTCGGCGCCCGCCGGGTCGGTCAGGACGGCCGCGGCGCCGAGCGCGGCCGCCTGGGCCGCGAAGTCGGCACCGTGCAGCTTCGCGCCGGGCAGGGCCGCGTACAGGTCGCCGGGGCGCACCGCACGGGAGTCGTGCGTGATCCCGGTGATCTGCGGCGGCTGCGGCTGCTGCTGCGCGGCGCCTGAGCCGGAGGCTTCGATGCCCAGCAGGGTGGCCAGCTCGCCCAGAGGGGTCGGGCGGGCGGTCACGGGCCGGGGCGCTCCCGGCGGCGTTGCCGGGGCGTCTTTCTGGGTCGTTCTGGGCTGATCAGCGTGGGGCACGGCGGTGAGCGTACCGGGCGCGGCGGGCCGCTCGCGAAGTGAGGGCCCGCCCGTGCTGCCGGCGGCCGACGGGTTCCCGGGTTTCGGGGTGATCGTTGTCACTGATGGTGCCTCACGGATTTCTGGCGGGCCGGCGGGCCCGCCGGGTCACTGGCCGGGCTGCCGGCTGGGCTGTGCGGAGGGCTGGGGAGCGGGCGGGGGGCCGGCGTCGAAGGTGACGGGGAGGCCGGCGGGGGCGGTTCCGGTCGGGGCGACCTGGAGGGTCTTGAGGGCGAACTCCATGACCTTCTTGTAGATGGGGCCGCAGATCTGGCCTCCGAAGTAGCTGCCCTTGGTGGGGTTCTGGATGGCGCAGTAGACGGTGATGCGCGGGTTGTCGGCGGGTGCGAAACCGGCGAAGGAGGCGGTGTAGCCCTTGTAGCGGCCGGTGGCCGGATCCACCCGGTTGGAGGTGCCGGTCTTGCCGCCGACCCGGTAGCCGGGGATCCGGGCCTTGGTACCGGTGCCCTCCTGGTCGTCGACGACCGACTCCAGCATCTCGGACAGGGTCTTCGCGGTCTCCGCGCTGATCACACGGGTCTGCTCGGGGGCCGGGGCCGGGGTGAAGCGGCCGTCGGGTCCCTTGGTGCCGCGGACCAGGGTAGGGGCGATCCGGACTCCGCCGTTGGCGATCGTCGAGTACACGGAGGCCGCCTGCATGGCGTTGAGGGACAGGCCCTGGCCGAAAGGGATCGTGTACTGCTGGGAGGTGGACCAGGCCTCGGGCTTGGCGAGGATGCCGCGGGACTCGCCCGGGTAGTTCAGGCCGGTGGGCTGTCCGATGCCGAACTTGTCCAGGTACGAGTACAGGACCCGGTTGGCCTCGGGCTGGGTGGCGCCGAGCTGGCCGGTGGCCAGGATCGTGCCGATGTTCGAGGACTTGGCGAGGACCCCGTTGAGGGTCAGGTACCAGGTCGGGTGGTCGATGTCGTCCTTGAACAGCCGGTCGCCCCGGTGCAGCCGGTTGGGCACCTCGACGTGGGTCCCGGGCGTGGCCTTCTTCTCCTCCAGCACGGCGGCCATCGACATCACCTTGGCGGTGGAGCCGGGCTCGTACACGTCCTGGAGCGCCGCGTTGCCCATGGCGGCGGAGCTGGCCTTCGACAGGTCGTTGGGGTCGAAGCCCGGGGCGTTGGCCATGGCCAGCACCTCGCCGGTGCGGGTGTCCTGGACGATGACGTAGCCGCGGTCGGCCTCCGACTTGGCGACCTGCTCGGTGATCGCGCTCTGCGCCGCCCACTGGATGTCGCGGTCGATCGTCAGCTCGATGTCCTCGCCGGGCACGGCGGGCTTCTCGCTGGACCCGGCGGTGGGCACGCGGCGGCCGCCGGACTGGGCGTACGTGATCGCGCCGTCCTTGCCGGCCAGCTTCTTGTCGAGGGCGGACTCCAGGCCGCCGGCGCCCTTGCCCTCGGCGTTGACGTAGCCCAGTATCCCGGCGGCCAGGTCCCCGCCCGGGTACACGCGCTTGCTGCTGTCCTCGTTGAACACGCCGGCGAGGACGTTGGCGCCGGGGCCGTTGTTCTTCTTGTCGGCGGCGGCCTTGTCGGCGAAGACCCGCTTGAGGTCCTTGATCTGGTTCCAGACCTGGGGGGTCTGGCGGCGTGCCAGGACGACGTAGCGGGTGTTCTTGGTCCTGAGGCGGGCCGCGAGCTCCTTGGCGTCCTTGCCGAGGATGGGCGCGAGGAGGGCGGCGGCCTGCTCGGGGGCGTCCGGGGCCTTGCTGTCCTGCGGGGTGAACATCTTGGGGTCGGCGGTGATGTCGTACGCGTCGACGCTGGTGGCGAGGGCCACGCCCCTGCGGTCGGTGATCTCGCCGCGCTCGGCGGCCAGCGTGTAGCTGGCGAAGCGGTTCTCGGAGGCCTTGGCGGAGTAGGCGGAGGCGTCGACGGCCTGCACCTGGAGCAGCCGTACGACGAAGGCCAGCATGACGAGGGTCAGCCCGACGCTGACGAGGCGCAGCCGGGGCTTGGGGCTGCCGAGGCGGATGGTGTGCGGCTGCCTCGCGGGGCCGGGCCGCCGGGTCGCGGGCCGCGTGGTGGCGCGCGCCCGTCCCGGTCCGGAGCCGGGCCCGGGCACGCGCCGCCCGCCCGGGGCGCTCACGCGTCCCCCGCCGCGGCCGGGCCCCGGCGCCGCCGCGCGGCGCGGTCGGGCCCGGCGGGGGCGGACGGACCGGTGCGGGGGGAATCCTCCGCCGGGGGTACCCCCGGCGGGATCTGGGGGAGGGGCCGCGTCACGACGTCACCTTCCGGAGGTCGGGTTGGACTGGGGGGCACCGCCCGGCGCGGGCTGCCCGGCCTGCGGCGCGCCCCCCGGGGCTCCGCCCGGGGCGGAACCCTGGGCGCCGCCCTGGGCCGGTCCGGGGCCGGCCGCCGGGGCACCGCCCGAGGCGGGACCCTGGGTGCCGGCCGGAGCCGGGCCGGGGGCTCCCGCCGGGGCACCGCCCTGGGGCCCTGCCGGAGCGCCGGCCGGGGCCGGGGGCGGCAGGGGCTCGGCGGGGGCCGCCGCGCCCGTCACCTTGCCGTCCGGGCCGATGAAGACCGGGCTGCCGCCGGGGACCAGGCCCAGCTCCTGGGCCCGTCGCTGCAGGGCGTCGGGGGCCGAGTAGCCGTCGACGTCCCGCTGCAGCGCCTGTTCCTCGTCCGTGAGCGCGGTGGTCTCCTTCTTCAGCCTGCTCAGCTGGAAAGAGCCCTGGTTGAGCGCCGAGTTCAGGAGCAGCAGGCTGATCAGCCCGCCGGCCAGCAGCGCCACCACCAGCAGGACGAACGGCGTCCGCGCCGCCTGCCCCGAGGGGCCGCCGCGCAGCCGCCCCAGTCCCCCGGCTCTGCTCACAGCCGCGCCTCCCGGATGCGCTCGACCCCGCGGAAGCGGGCCGGGGCGGCCCGCCGGTTCTCGGCGATCTCCTCCTCGGTGGGCAGCTCCGCGCCCCGGGTGAGCAGCTTCAGCTTGGGCTGGTACTTCTCCGGCACGACCGGCAGCCCGGGCGGGGCCGTGGACGTCGCCCCCGCCGCGAAGACCTGCTTGACGAGCCGGTCCTCCAGCGAGTGGTACGAGAGCACCGCGATCCGGCCGCCGACCGCGATCCGCTCCACGGCGGCCGGGATGGCCCGCTCCAGGACGGACAGTTCGCCGTTGACCTCGATGCGCAGTGCCTGGAAGGTCCGCTTGGCCGGGTTGCCGCCCGTCCGCTTGGCCGCCTGCGGCAGCGCGTCGCGGATCAGTTCGACCAGCCGTGCGCTGTTCGTGAACGGTTCCCTGTCCCGTTCGCGGACGATCGCCGAGACGATCCGCTTGGCCTGCTTCTCCTCGCCGTACTGGCGCAGGATCCGTACGAGCTCGCCCGGCGGGTAGGTGTTGAGCACCTCGGCGGCGCTCATCCCGGTCGTCTGGTCCATCCGCATGTCCAGCGGGGCGTCCTGCGCGTAGGCGAACCCGCGGTCCGCCTCGTCGAGCTGCATGGACGAGACGCCGAGGTCGAAGAGGACGCCCTGGACGGTGGGGATGCCGAGCCGGTCCAGTACGTCGGGCAGCTCGTCGTAGACGGCGTGGACGAGGGTGGCGCGGTCACCGAAGGGCGCGAGCCGCTCGCCGGAGAGCCGCAGGGCCTCCTTGTCGCGGTCGAGGCCGATCAGGTGCGCCTCGGGGAACCGGGTCAGCAGGGCCTCGCTGTGGCCGCCGAGGCCGAGGGTGCAGTCGACGACGACGGCCCCGGGCCTCTCCAGCGCCGGGGCCAACAGGTCCAGGCACCGCTGGAGCATCACCGGGACATGTCGGGACTCGCTAGTCAAAGCGCCCTCTCAGATAACGGCGCGGCAGGCATACGCCGCGCCGCGCACGCGGAGTGTTACCAGGGGGCCGGGCGGCCGGTCAGGGCCGGGCTCCGGCCGGTTCGCGTCACTTTAGTGCAACGGTCGCCGCGGTCAACGAACCGCCCCGCGCGGCGTGCGCGCCCTCTCGCACGGAACCCGCAAAAGCCATGAATCGCCCGAACGGCCGCGCCCTACCCACTCCTGTGGGTTAGCTCACAACAACGTCGGTTGACGTTCTTTGTCCATCCTCACTCCATGTGTTCACCAGCGGTGACCACTAACGTCGTAGGCATGACGACTTCCGCATCCCTGCCCGCAGAGTCCACCCCCCAGGCGTCCGGCAGCGGCTCCGTCACGGACCGGCTGGTGGCGGCGAACGGAAGGTACGCCGCCCAGTTCCAGGACCCCGGCATGGACGCCCGGCCGGTCCTGCAGGTGGCCGTGGTGGCCTGTATGGACGCCCGTCTCGACCTGCACAAGGCCCTCGGCCTCGAACTCGGCGACTGCCACACCATCCGCAACGCCGGCGGCGTGGTCACCGACGACACCATCCGCTCGCTCACGATCAGCCAGCGCGCCCTCGGCACCCGCACGGTGATACTGATCCACCACACCGGATGCGGCCTCGAAAGCCTGACCGAGGACTTCCGGCACGAGCTGGAGGACGAGGTCGGCCAGCGCCCCGCCTGGGCCGTGGAGGCCTTCCGCGACGTGGACCAGGACGTCCGCCAGTCCATGCAGCGGGTGCGGACGAACCCCTTCCTGCCCCACCGCGACGATGTGCGAGGCTTCGTCTTCGACGTGCACACCGGACTCCTGAGGGAGATCGATCCCGCCTCGTGAGTGACACAAGGCCTGGGCGCCGTCAAGAATGCGGGAAGACGCCGCCCGGAAAACCCTCCGGGCCGGTGTCCGTGTCGGGGTGGGCCGGAGTGCGCTGAGGGCGTCGGCCCTGCGGAAAGGGCCGAGGAGAACCAGGTGACGACGTATGACGACCGAGCGAGCCATGGGGGCACCCCCGGTCGAGCGCAGTCGAGACTGGGGGAGGATCTGACGAGCACGGCCGAGCGGGTGCGCCGCTCGGTCGAGAGCGTGATCGAGGGCAAGCCCGAGGTCGTACGCCTCGCGCTGACCGTGCTGCTCGCCGAGGGGCACCTGCTGATCGAGGACGTCCCCGGCGTCGGCAAGACGATGCTCGCCAAGACGCTGGCGAAGTCCATCGACTGCTCGGTGCAGCGCATCCAGTTCACCCCGGACCTGCTGCCTTCGGACATCACCGGTGTCAGCATCTACGACCAGCAGCGCCGCGAGTTCGAGTTCAAGCCGGGCGCGATCTTCGCGCAGATCGTCATCGGCGACGAGATCAACCGGGCCTCGCCGAAGACCCAGTCCGCGCTGCTGGAGTCGATGGAGGAGCGCCAGGTCACCATCGACGGCACGACGTACGCGCTGCTGAGCCCGTTCATGGTGGTGGCCACCCAGAACCCGGTGGAGATGGAGGGCACCTACCCCCTCCCCGAGGCCCAGCGCGACCGCTTCATGGCCCGCGTCTCCGTCGGCTACCCGAGCCCCGACGCCGAGCTCCAGATGCTCGACGTGCACGGCGGGACCTCCCCGCTGGACGACCTCCAGGCCGTCACGCACGCCCACGACATCGTCAAGCTGATAGAGGCCGTCCGCGAGGTGTACGTCGCCGAGCCCGTCCGCCGCTACGTCGTCGACCTGGTCTCCGCCACCCGCAGCCACCCCGACCTGCGCCTGGGCGCCTCGCCCCGCGCCACCCTGCACCTGCTGCGCGCCGTGAAGGCCTCCGCCGCCCTGTCCGGCCGCGACTACGTGTTGCCCGACGACGTGCAGGCGCTGGCCGCACCCGTCCTCGCGCACCGGCTGCTGCCCACCACGCAGGCCCAGCTGAACCGGCGCACCGCCGAACAGGTCGTCCACGACATCCTCCAGCGCACCCCCGTCCCCGCCGCACAGCTGCGCGGCGAGATGCCGCCCGGCGCGGGCATCCGGGGCTTCTGATGAGCGCCGGTGCCCCGCGCGGCGCCGGCGGCGAGGGCCGGGGCTCCGGCGGTCTGCGCGCCTCGCTGGCGGGGCTGACCACCCGCGGCCGGTCCTTCCTGGCCGCCGGGGTCGCCGCCGCCCTCTGCGCGTACGTGCTCGGCCAGGGCGAACTGCTCCGGGTCGGGCTGCTGCTCGCCGTCCTGCCCCTGGTCTGCGTCCTCGCCCTGCACCGCACCCGCCACCGGGTCTCCGGCAACCGCCGGCTGACCCCGATGCGGGTGCCCGCCGGCTCCGAAGCCCGGGTCCAGCTGCGCATGGAGAACGTCTCCCGGCTTCCCACCGGCCTGCTGATGCTCCAGGACCGGGTGCCGTACGTGCTCGGGCCGCGGCCCCGCTTCGTCCTGGACCGGGTCGAGCCCGGCGGGCGCCGCGAGGTCTCCTACCGGGTCCGCTCCGACCTGCGCGGCCGTTACCCGCTGGGCCCGCTCCAGCTGCGGCTGACCGACCCCTTCGGGCTGGTGGAGCTGACCCGCTCGTTCAGCACGTACGACACCCTGACCGTGATCCCCCGCACCGAGGCGCTGGCCCCGGTCCGGCTGACCGGCGAGACGTCCGGCTACGGCGACGGCGGCCGCCGCTCGCTGGCCCTGGCCGGCGACGACGACGTGATCCCGCGGACCTACCGGCGCGGCGACGACCTGCGCCGCGTGCACTGGCGCTCCACCGCCCGCTACGGCGAGCTGATGGTGCGCCGCGAGGAGCAGCCGCAGCGCAGCCGGGCCACGGTCCTGCTGGACACCCGCGCCGTCGCCTTCGAGGGCGCCGGACCGGGCTCCGCCTTCGAATGGGCGGTGTCGGGGGCCGCCTCGTCGCTGGTGCACCTGCTCGAACAGGGTTTCTCGGTGCGGCTGCTGACGGACACCGGGACCTCGGTGCCCGGAGACGGCGGCGTCTCCTCGGGCGGGCAGGAATCCGCGGAGGCCGCCGGGCTGATGATGGACACCCTCGCGGTCGTCGGGCACTCCGACGGCGCCGGCCTCGCGCGCGCCTACGACGCGGTGCGCGGCGGGGGCGGCGGCGCGGGCGGGGGCTTCGCCGGAGCCGGCGGTGACGGGCTCCTCATCGCCTTCTTCGGCGACCTGGACGACGTACAGACGGAACTGGCGGCCAAGATGCGCGTCCGCTGCGGCGGCGCGGTGGCCTTCGTCCTGGACTCCGCCCTGTGGGCCGGACGGCCCTCACAGGCGGAGGCACGGGTGCGCAGGCTGCGCGACGCGGGCTGGACGGCGCTGGCCGCGCCGCCCGGCGTGGCGTTCGGCCAACTGTGGCGCCAGGCCGGGAACTCTCCGCTCGGCACGGGTACTTCCGGAGGTTGGGGATGAGCGGGCGGGCGCGCGTGACGCTCTTCGCGATGCTGGCGACGCTGCTCACGTCGTGGTCGCTGGCCTCGCTCGTGGACTCGTCGGGCTGGCTGCTCCAGGCGGCGGCCCTGCTGGCCGTGCAGAGCGGGGTGGGGGCCGGGGTCCGGCGGGTGCCGCTGGGACGCACCCTCACCGTGGCCGCACAGGTTCTGGTGTCGCTGCTGGTGCTCGTGTTCCTGTTCGCGGGCAAGGGCGAGTCCACCGGGACCGGGCCGATGGCCTATCTCGTGACGGACTTCGGCGCGCTGTTCCGGCAGGGGGTCCACGACGTCGGCGAGTTCGCGATCCCGGCGCCGCTGACCGACGGCATCCGGCTGCTGCTGATCGTCGGGGTGCTGCTGATCGGGCTGCTGGTGGACCTGCTGGCGGTGACCCTGCGGACCGCCGCCGCGGCCGGGCTGCCGCTGCTGGCGCTGTACTCGGTCGCCGCGGGGCTCTCCGGCGGTGGCGGGGCCTCCGCGGTCTCGTTCCTGCTGGCCGGCTGCGGCTACCTGTTGCTGCTGCTGGCCGAGGGCCGCGACCGGCTCGCCCAGTGGGGCCGGGTCTTCGGCGCGCCCCCCGGCGGGCGGGCGGCCTCGGCCTCCGGGTACGGGGGCGTCGCGGCCTCGACGCCGGCGGTGGCCCCCGTGCGCACCGGGCGGCGGATCGGCGCGGTCGCGCTGGGCATCGCCCTGGTGGTGCCGGCGGTGCTGCCCTCGCTCGGCGGCGGACTGCTGGGCGCACAGGGTGACGCCGAGGGCGGCGGCACCGGCATCGGCGGGACGATCTCGGCGGTCAACCCGCTGGTCTCCCTCCAGAGCAGCCTGAACACGCCGGACAACCGTGTGGTGTTGAAGTACCGCACGGACAGCCCGCAGCTCGGCGAGCAGTACCTGCGGATCCTCGCGCTCGACGAGTTCAACGGCGTCAAGTGGGAGGCCTCCGGGCGGCCCCTGACCGACGTACCGGAGCGGCTGCCGACCCCACCGGGGCTGAGCGGGCAGGTCCGGGGCACCGGAACCGAGGTGCGCACGAGCATCTCGGCGGCCGACACGTACGCGCAGCGCTACCTGCCGATGCCCTACCCGGCGACGTCCGTGGACATTCCGGGCAAGTGGCGGTTCGAGCCGGCCGGCCGGACCCTGGTCGGGGACCAGCTGGGCAAGGACAGGTTCCAGAACGTCCAGGGCGCCATGTACACGGTCCGCAGTCTGCTGCTGCGGCCGACCGCCGTGGAACTGCAGGCGGCGCCGCAGCCGGATCCGGCGATCAAGGCCGAGTACACGAAGCTCCCGGACAACCTGCCGCCGGTGGTCGCCGACACGGCCCGCCAGGTCACGAAGGGCGCGAAGGACGACTACACGCGGGCGGTGAGGCTCCAGGACTACTTCGCCGAGGACGGCGGGTTCCGCTACGACACGAAGGTCGCCTCGGGTACGGGGCCGCAGGCCATCGCCCGGTTCCTCGCGGACAAGGAGGGGTTCTGCATCCACTTCGCGTTCTCGATGGCGGCGATGTCGCGCACGCTCGGCATCCCGGCGCGGGTCGCGGTGGGCTTCACCCCCGGCGAGAAGCAGTCGGACGGCAGCGTGAACGTGTCGATGCGCGACGCGCACGCCTGGCCCGAGCTGTACTTCGAGGGCGTGGGCTGGACCCGGTTCGAGCCGACCCCGCGTCAGGGCATCACGGTTCCCGACTACTCGCGGCCCGAGACGCCGGCGGCCCAGCCGTCCGCGCCGACGGCGCTGCCCTCGCAGGGAGCGGCTCAGCCGTCGGCGGCGCCCTCGCAGGCCGACGCCTGCCCGCCGGAGCAGCGGAAGCTGGGCGAGTGCGGGGCCGCGGCACCGCACTCGAACACGGATTCCACGGGCGGCGGCCCGTCGCTGACCGCGGTCCTGGGCTGGACCCTGCCGGTCCTGGCCCTGCTGGCCCTGCCGCTGCTGCCGCTGCTGTGGCGCAGGCGGCTGCGGGGCCGCCGACTGGCGGCGGGCGACGTGATGGCGGCCTGGCGGGAGCTGGGTGACGCGGCCTGGGACGTGGGCATCGCCCCCGACGGGGCGTTGTCGCCGCGGCGGGCGGCGGGCCGCGTGGTGGTGCTGGGACGGCTCGAACCGGACGCGGCCGATGCGGTGCACCGGGTGGCGGGAGCGGTGGAGCGGGCGTTGTACGCCCCGCCCGGCGCCGAGGCCCCGTACGAGGGCCTCGCGGCGGACGTCCTGCTGGTGCACGCCGCGCTGCTCGGCTCCGTGAGCCGCCGCTCCCGACTGCGCGCGCTGTTCCTGCCGCGCTCGGCGGTGCGCCTGCGCTGGGCGGCGGCGGCCCGCTGGTCGGCCCTGACGGCCCGCGCCGCGGCCCCGCTGGCCAAGGCGGGCGCCGCGCTGGCCCGCACCCGGGCCCGCCTCCCGCTGCGCAGCCGCGGCTGATCCCGGCTCCCCGGGGCGCCGCGGCGCTACGGAAAAAGCCGGTGCGGCCGGGCTCGTTCCCCCCGAGCCCGGCCGCACCGGCGTTCCGCCGTACCGGGCCCCCTTGGTCCCTCCCGGCCGGAAACGGGGTGCCCGGCCCCCACCTGCCGCCCCGTGTCGGCGGTGCGGGCCGGGTCCCCGTCCGTTGTCCCCAGTCTGGCGTCCGTGCAGGTGGGGGCCCATCCGCGCCCGTACTCATTTCCGCGCCTAGGTACACGTACTCAGGCGGCGCGGCGACGGGCGGGCCGGACGGCGCGGCCCGCGGGCGGGCGGCGCCACCAGTTCTACGCCGTCCCGCCGCACCGCGGCACCGCCGATCGGGGGTCATGGGCCCCCGTCAGCGGTTCCCGCTGACCCGTCCCCGCAGCAGCAGCGACAGCGCCGAGTGCACGTCGTCCAGCGACCGCTCGCTCTGGAACGACTGCCAGTCCAGCGCGGCGACCAGCACCATGCCCACCATCGCGGCGGCCGTCAGCTGCACGTCGATCTCCGCGCTGAGCTCGCCCCGCTCGACGCCCTCGCGCAGCACGGTCTCCACGACGGCGACCGCCTCCCGCCGGACCACCATCAGCGTGGACTGCCAGGTCCGGTTGGTCCGCCACAGTTCGGCGACGTACAGCTGGGTGAACGCCGGGTACCGGTCGATGAAGACGAGACCGGCCCGGATCATCTCGTCCAGTGCCTCGACCCGGCTGCCGCCCCGCCGCTCGGTCTCCTCGGCCGCCTCGCGCAGCGAGGCCGTCAGCAGCCCGACGCCGTGCCGCAGCAGTTCCTCGAAGAGTTCGTTCTTGCTGGCGAAGTTGTAGTAGACCGTTCCCTTCGCCACCCCCGCCCGTTCGGCGATCTCGTCGACCGTGGTGGCGGAGAAGCCCTGCTCGGCGATGAGCGTGACGGCCGCCTCGTAGAGCCTCTGGCGGGTCGCCTGCCGGCGGCTGCCGCCGGTACCGGTGCTGCTGGTGTCCATGGCGCTGATTCTCACAGGTCAACCGCTCTCTACAGGCTCAGTTCCGGGTGCAGCCGGTCCATCGTCCACACCTGCTTGCCGCGGGCTGCGAGCGCCGTCAGGGCGAGGGAGCCGACGGTGAAGGCGGCCAGGACCGCGCAGCCGACCCAGACCCGGGTGAGGTCGCCGCCGGAGATCAGGCGGCGCAGCCCGTCGACGATGTGGGTCATCGGCAGGTACGGGTGGACCCAGTTGAAGAAGGCGGGACTCGTCTGAACGGGGTACGTACCGCCCGCCGAGGTCAGCTGGAGCATCAGCACGACGAGGACCAGGATCCGCCCGGCCGCCCCGAACTTCGCGTTGAGCCACTGGACCATCGCCGCGAAGCAGGCGGTGGCCAGGGCGAGGAAGCCGAGGGTCAGCGCGGGGCGCGCCATCTCCAGGCCGAGGCCCCAGTGCAGTACGGACATCAGCGCGAGCACCTGCAGCACGCCGATGCCCACCACGGGCAGCCAGCCGGCGAAGGCGATCCGCCAGGGCGAGGCGCCCGCGGCCAGGGCGCGCCGGTTCAACGGGGCGATGAGCATGTAGGCGACCATCGCGCCGACCCAGAGGGAGAGCGGGATGAAGTACGGCGCGAAGCCGGTGCCGTAGTTGGGCGCCTTGTGCAGGGACTGGCTGGCGAGCTTGACCGGGTCGGCCATCACCTGGGTGCGGGTGTCGCGCTGCTGCTGGTCGTAGTCCGGGATCTTGCCGACGCCGTCGTGCAGGCCACCGGCGAGCTCGCCGGTGCCGTCGACGAGCTTGTACATGCCGCCGTCGAGGCGGTGGGCCCCGTCGCCGAGCTTGCCGACGCCGTTGCCGAGGGCCTCGGAGCCGTCGGTGGCCTTGCCGAGGCCGGTGTGGAGCTGGGTCATGCCGGTGGCGACCTTGTGGGCGCCGGTGTTGAGGGCGTTGACCTGGGAGACGGCGGCGTCGAGCTTGGAGGAGAGGCCGGGCGCCGCCTTGGCGAGGTCACGGGCCTGCTTCTCCAGGGCGGTCAGCTGCCGCTTGAGCGCGGCGAGGTCGCCGTTGCTGTCCTTGACCAGGGTGTTGACGTCGCCGGCGAGCAGGGCGGCCTCGGCGGCGTCGTCCTTCAGCCTCTTCAGCTGGGGGCAGGTCGCGGGCGCCGGCTGGGCGCCTGCCGTGCAGGTCTTCGCGTAGATGTCGGCGGAGCCGGTGGAGACGCGCCGGGTCACGGCGGCGGCGGCCGGGGCCTTCTCCGCGAAGGTGTCCAGGTGGTTGTTGACGACCTTGGCGGTGTCCGCGACCAGGACGGCCGTGTCGGCGATCTGCTGGGGGTCCTTCAGGAGCGGCTTGGCCTGGGAGGCGGCGGCGGCGACCTTGTCGGCGAGGGTCTGGGTGCCGTCGGCGATGTCCTGCGTGCCGGTCTCCAGCTTGCCCGCGGCCGCGTCGAGCTTCTTCAGCCCGCCGGTGATCTCCCCGTTCTTCTCCTCGACCGTGTCGAGGCCGTCGGCGATCTCCTTGGCCCCCTGCTGGGCCTTGCCGGCCCCGTCCTTGAGCTGGTCGGCTCCGTCGGCCGCCTGGGCCGTCTTGTCGTGGAGGTCGGAGAAGGAGACGAAGATCTTGTCGAGGAAGCCGCGGGAGGCGTTGGCGGACGCGGCCGAGCGGACCTCGGAGAAGACGGTGCGCGAGATCGACCCGACGATGTAGTTGTTCGCGTCGTTCGTACGGACCTGCAGGGCGCTGGTGGTGGGGTCGTCACCCGCACTGGAGGTGATCTTCGTGCTGAAGTCGGCGGGCATGGTGAGGGAGAGGTAGTACGTGCCCTTCTCCACCCCCTCGGCCGCCTCGTCGGCGCTGACCTCGCGCCAGTCGAAGGTCTTGCTGTCGCGGAGCTTCCTGGCGATCTCGGCGCCGGCGTCCAGGTGCTTGCCGTCGACGGTGGCGCCCTTGTCGGCGTTGACGAGGGCGACGGGCACCTTGCCCAGGTTCTTGTACGGGTCCCAGAACGAGCACAGGTACAGCGCGCCGTACAGCAGCGGCAGCAGGAGCAGCGCGATGAGAGCGGCGACGGGCAGCTTCCCCCGCCCGAACCGCTTCAGCTCAAGCGCGGCGAGCTTCGGCGAGCGCATCGTCCGTCCCCTTCGTGTCTTCGATGTCTTCGGTGTCTTCGGCGTCGACGTCGGCCTCGTCGGCTCGGTCGGCGTCTGCGGCGTCTGCGGCGTCCGCGGCGTCCGCGGCGTCCGCGGGCCGTGCGCCGGCAGCGGGTCCGGTGGTGTCGGCCGCGGCGGGGCCGGTGCGCAGGACCGTCGCGTCGTCCGGGGCGTCGCTGCACACGGCGAGGACGGTGGTCCCGCGGGCGGCGATCGAGCGGAGCATGGTCCACGCCTCGGCGCGTTCGGCGTCCGGGAGCTTGAGGTCCAGGTCGTCGAGGGCCAGTAGCCGCGGCGAGCCCAGCAGGGCGATGGCCACGGACAGCCGGACCGCCTCCAGGCGTTCCAGGTCCCGTACGGAGGTGCGCGGCCCCTTGGGCAGCGTGGCGAGGTCCAGCCCGGCGGCGGCCAGCGCTGCCTCGATCCGGGCGGCGGCGGCGGTGCGCCGCTCGGCGCGCGGACGGAGCAGGGCGCGGACGGGGCCCTCGTAGCGGCGCTGGAGCAGGGCGCCCTCGCGCAGCTGCTCGGCGACGGTGAGGGACTGGTCGAGCTCGTTGACCGAGGTGACGGGGCCGAGGGCGGCGATCCTGCGGACCGCGGCCATGTGCTTCGGCAGCCGGTGGCCGGCGATCTCGGCGTGGCCCTCGGTGGCCTTCATGCGGCCGGTGAGGGCGAGGAGGAGGCAGGTCCGGCCGCTGCCGGAGGGCCCTTCGACCGCGATGAGCGAGCCGGGCCGCGCGTCGACGCCCACCCCCCGGAACACCCAGCCGCGCGGGCCCTTGAGTCCGAAGTTCTCGGCCTTGACGGCCGCACCGTGCGGGCTGTCCACGCCGTCCCCCCTTCTTTTGAACTGACCGGTCAGTTCAAAAACTACCACCTTGAAGACCACCACAGGTGCACAGGGGGGCAGTTGACCGGACAGAGCGGGCAAAAGAGCAGGTCAGGGCGATTGTCAGTGGTGACCGTCACGATGGGGGCAGGAACAAACACAGACACAGCAGTACGCAACGACAGGAGGTTCGTCATGGCCACACCGTCCCCGTCCCCTGTCCACCCCGTCCCGCGCAGGTCGGCGGCACCCTCCCCTCCGGCTCCGCCGTGGGGACACCCCAAGGCCGCGCTCGATCTGCTCGCCAAGGCCCGCGCCGGCCTGGCCGAGGCCGTCCGGCTGACCCGGCCCAACGAGCGGTACGCCACCGCCCACCTCGCCGCGCTGCGCACCGCCGCGGCCGTGCTCGCCGCGCGCGGACGGCCCGAGCCGGCCGGCGCGCGGCGCCGGCCCCGGATCCGCAGCGCGTGGGAGGTACTGCCGGAGATAGCGCCGGAGCTGACGGAGTGGAGCGCGCTGTTCGCCTCCGGCGCCGACCGCCGGGCCCGGGCGGAGGCGGGGATACGGGACGCGGCGACGGTCCGGGACGCGGACGACCTGGTGCGCGCCGTGGAGATGTTCCTGCGGCTGGTCGAGCGGATGCTCGCCCTCCAGGCACCGGCGCCGACGCTGCCGCAACCCCGCCCCGAGCACCCGCGGCCCGCGGACGCGGACGCGGGCTGAGCTGCCCGGGTGACCGGCGGGACATCACCCAGGCAATAGGGTGGGACACGCATCTCCCACCCCTTGTCGCGCCGAGGAGCCATCAGCCGTGTCGGACACTTCCCGCCCCCGCGCCTCCCTTCGCACCGCCGTGGTGTGGGAGGTCCTCAAGGAGGCCCTCGACCGCCGGGTGAAGGCGACCGGGCGGGACGTGCTCGACGTGCTGGACACCGGCGGCGGCACCGGCAAGTTCGCGGTGCCGGTGGCCCGGCTGGGCCACCGGGTGACCGTGGTCGACCCCAGCCCGAACGCGCTGTTCGGGCTGGAGCGCCGGGTCGCCGAAGCCGGGGTCGCCGACCTGGTCCGCGGAGTGCAGGGCGACGCCCAGGGCCTGCTGGAGGTCGTCGAGCGCGACGCCTACGACGTGGTGCTGTGCCACGGCGTGCTGGAGTACGTGGACGACCCGGCCGAGGGCGTGGCCAACGCGGTCGCCGCCCTGCGCTCCGGCGGCAGGCTCAGCCTGCTGGCCGCAGGCCTCGGCGGAGCCGTGTTGGCCCGCGCGCTCGCCGGCCACTTCACCGAGGCCCGGACGGCGCTCACCGACCCGGCCGGCCGCTGGGGCGCGGGCGACCCGGTACCGCGCCGCTTCACGGCCGAGCAGCTCGCCGAGCTGGTCGGCGGGGCCGGCCTGGAGGTCGGCGCGGTCCACGGGGTCCGCGTCTTCGCCGACCTCGTCCCCGGCGTCCTGGTCGACACCGAGCCCGGCGCGGTCGAGGCGCTGCTGCGCCTGGAGGAGGCCGCGGCCGAGCTGCCGGCGTTCCACGCGGTCGCCACCCAGCTGCACGTCCTCGGCACCAAGCCCCCGCGCGAGGAGCACGCCTGATCTGCGGAGTTCCGCGCACGGAGTACGCCGGACACCCTCCGGTCCAGCGGTCGGCCCCGTATGATCGTTCTCAGTGACCGGCATGGTGGACGGCCGATGGGGAATAAGTGCCTCAGTGACCGCCCACCCGGCGGTACGGTTTCGCGCAGGGTTTCGCCCGGGCAGCGGCTTCTGGGGCGGTGCCTCTCCCGGGCACTGTTTTTGTAACCTGGCGAAGAGGGCGGGTGTCACGGGGACGATTCCCCGCCTATCCTGAAGGGGACCCCTGGTCGCTACCCCCCGCGACCGACGGATGAGGAGGACTCCCGTGCCGCTCTCGGAGCACGAGCAGCGAATGCTCGAGCAGATGGAGCGAGCGCTGTACGCCGAAGACCCCAAGTTCGCGACAGCGCTTGAGGGAAGCGGACTGCGTACGTACACCCGGCGACGGGTCTACCAGGCAGTCGCAGGCATTGTGGTGGGTATCGCGCTCCTCATGACCGGTGTGATCATTCCGAACGTACTCTGGGTCAGCGTGGTGGGATTCCTCGTCATGCTCGGCTGTACGGTCCTCGTGGTCACCGGTTGGCGCAAGGCACCCAAGCCTGGCGAGCAGCCCGTCTCCGGCAGTTCAGGCGGTTCGGCCCCCGGCCGCAACCGACAGCGTCGGTCGATGATGACCCGCATCGAGGAGCGGTGGCAGCGCCGCCGCGACGAACACGGGCAGCAGTAGGGGCCCGCAGACATGAGCCGAGGGGACGGCCGCCGCACGGCGGCCGTCCCCTCGCGGCTCCGTCCCCGTGGCGGCGGTCCCCGCCCGTCTTCCGGATCGCCCCTGCCGCGGCGCGGTCCTGCGGCATGATGACCCGGTGAGTGTGCTCCCCCTGGTCTTCACCAGCGGCTGGGCCAGCGGGATCAACGCCTACGCCGTGGTCCTCCTGCTCGGCGTCTTCGGCGCGACCGGACTGACCGACGAGGTCCCCGCGTCCCTCCAGCGCACCGACGTGCTGATCGTCGCCGGGGTGCTGTTCCTCTGCGAGGCCGTCGCCGACAAGATCCCGTACGTGGACTCGGTCTGGGACGCGGCGCACACCGTGATCCGCCCGGTGGCCGGGGCGGTGGTCGGCGCCCTGCTGGCCGGCCAGAGCGGCTCGCTCCCCGACATCGCCGCCGGCGCGGTCGGCGGCTCCACGGCGCTGGCCAGCCATTTCGTCAAGGCCGGCACCCGCATGGCCGTCAACACCTCACCGGAGCCGTTCAGCAACATCGCGCTGAGCACCGCCGAGGACCTGGGCGTGGCCGGCATCGTCACCTTCGCGATGTTCAACCCGCAGGCCGCCGCGGTCATCGCGGCCGTCCTGCTGGCCGCCGGGCTGACCGTACTGGTCTTCCTCTGGACCCGGATCCGCCGCTTCCTGCGCCGCCGGGCGCAGCGCCGCGAGGAGAGAAGGCTCGCCGCCGAGGAGCGCGAGGCTGCCGCCCGGACCCCGGCGCCACCCCGCTGACCTGGGCGCCGGCCCCGCACCGACCTGCCGCCGACCTCCTGCGGACCCGCTCGGTAGGGTCATCCGCATGGCACGAATTGCGGTGATCGGCGCCGGCATGGGCGCGATGGCTACGGCGGCCCGGCTGGCCGTGGCGGGGCACCGGGTGACGGTGTACGAGCGCGGGTCCACGTACGGCGGCTCCGTCGGCCGGTACGAGCGCGAAGGCTTCGCCTTCGACACCGGTCCCGGTCTGCTGCATCTGCCCGCCGTCTACCGCGACCTGTTCGTCAAGACCGGCAAGCGGCCCCTGGAGGACTGCGTCGAGCTGGTCCAGGTCGATCCGGCCGTCCGGCACGTCCTCGCCGACGGCACGGCCGTCACCCTCCCGGGCGGCTCGCGCGGCGGCGCCGCCGCCGTCCTCGACCAGGCCTTCGGCGCGGGCGCCGGCGACCGCTGGAACGCCGTCCTGGGCCGCGCCCGGGACGCCTGGAACGCCACCCGCCGGCCGCTGCTGGAGGAGCCGCTGCGCCCCGACTGGCAGGTGCTGGGCCGCGACCCGTACCCCGCGGTGCGCGGGAGCGGCCTGCTGCGCCGCCGCCCGCCCACCCTCGCCGAGGTGGCCGCGCGCGAACTGGGCGGGGAGCTCGGCGAGCTGCTGGCCGCCCGGGTGCGGGCCTACGGGGTCGACCCGGCCACGGCGCCCGCCTCGGCGGCCGTGCTCCCGTACATGGAGCAGACCTTCGGCAGCTGGTACGTGCGCGGTGGGATGCGGGCGCTGGCCACCGCCGTCCACGAGCGCTGCCGGGAGCGGAAGGTCGACTTCGTCTTCGACACCCCGGTGCGGGAGGTCCTGGAGCGGGACGGCCGGGCGGCGGGGCTGCTGCTGGCCGACGGCTCGCAGGCCGCGGCCGACTTCGTGGTCTGCGGGGTCGACCCGCGGCAGCTGGGGGTCCCACTGCCGGCCGGCGGCGCCCCCGCTCGCGGGCCCGGGGTGACGAGCCGGCTCACCCTGCTGCTGGCACTGCGCGGCGCCCGCCCCGCGGACGCCGTCCACCGCACCCTGGTCCACTCCCCCGGCGCCCAGCTGACCGTGCTGCGCCCCGATGATCCGGCCGTACGGCTCGACGCGGACCACGAGGCGGTCACCGTGAGCGCCGTCTGCGGCCCCGAGGGTCCTGGGGGCGCCCCTGCGGGCCGCACGGAGGAGCTGCTGGACCTGGCGGCCCGGGCCGTACCGGGGCTGCGCGAGCGGCTGCTGTGGACGCAGGCGCGTACGCCCGCGGACATCGAGGCGGCGACCGGCGCACGGGGCGGCGCGGTGCCCCCGCCCGCGCTGGCAGGAGCGGCCGGCCGGATGCTCTACCCCGCCAACACCACGGCCCTGCCGGGGCTGTTCCTCTCCGGCGGCTGGGCGCACCCGGGCGGCGGGCTCGCGCACGCCGGGATGACCGGAGCCCTGGTGGCCGGACTGATCGTGGAGGGCGCGGGGTTCCGCGGCTCCCGGTGACACACCGGCAGTGGCACGCCGGCGCCCCCGGGAGGAGCTCCCGGGGGCGCGCGCGGTGTCGGTGGGCGGGCGTCAGTAGCGGTACTGCTCGTACTCGCCGGTGCCCTGGTACGGGTACTGCTGCGGCTGGGGCTGCTGCTGCGGGTACGGGTTCTGCTCGTCCCCGGGGTAGGCCTGGGAGGCGCCTTCGGTGGACCGCTGCTGCGGCACCCACACCCCGCCGGGCGGGGTGTCCATCGAGTACTGCTGCTGGCCGCCCGCGCTCGCGTACGGGTCGGCGGAGTAACCGGCGTACGGGGTGTAGTCGTACGGCTGTTGCGGGATGACGGCGCCGCCGGTGCCGATGTACGGGTCCGAGTAGGCTGCGTAGACCTGCTGTTCGCCGCCGGCCGGATAGCCCGCGGAGTAGTCGTAGCCGCCCTGGGCCTGCGCGTCGTAGGCCGGCGCGTCGTACTGGGCGGCGTACTGGTGGGCGTCCTGCTCGGCCGTGGCGAACGGCGGGGCGAACGCCGCCGTCCGGCCCGCGTCGGCGGTGGGGGCGAAGCTCTGTATCCCGTACGAGCCGGTGTCCTCGGGCAGCGGCTCGGGGCTGTAGAACTCCGCGGCCGGGGCATGGAAACGCGGTTCGGGCGCCTCCTTCTCGGGCGTGTCGGCGCCGTCCCGGTCCGCCGTCGTCCCGTCGGAGCCGTACTCCAGCGCGGTGACCTCCAGCGCGGGCCCGGGGCGCGGACCGCCCGCCCGCCGGCGCCGGGTCTGCCGTACGGGCTTGCCGCCCTTGCGCAGCGCCCAGCCGGCCTCGAAGCCCTTGCGGAAGGAGAGCGTCACCAGGGTCTGGCCCACGGCGAACGCGGCCGCGCCGATGCCGATGACCGGCACCGACGGCAGCACCACCCCGGCGACCACACCGAGGAACCCGGCGAACGCGAGCAGGCGCCAGCGCAGCCGGGCCTTGTACTGCATCAGGACCTCGGCAAGCAGCCACAGCGCGACGAAACCGAACGCGATGTAGAGGACCGTCATTCCCATGCGTGGCACCTCTCGGTACGGCCGACCGCCCAGGAAACGGGGGCCGGCCGATCAGGCCCGCTGGTGCAGGCCCAGGTTCTCGTAGATCTCGAGAGTCGCCGTGGAATTGTTCAGCGTGATGAAGTGCAGCCCCGGGACACCCTCGGACAGCAGCCGCGCGCAGAACTCCGTGGCGAACTCGATCCCAATGGAGCGTACAGCGGCTGGATCGTCCTTGACGGCGAGCATGCGCTCTTTCACGGCTGCGGGGAAGACTGCGTTGCTGAGTTGGGGCAGCCGGTCGAGCTGCTTGATCCCCACAACAGGCATGACCTCGGGGATGATCGGGGTCTCGCAGCCCGCCTTCTGCGCACTGTCGCGCAGCCGCAGATAATTCTCCGGATCGAAGAACATCTGGGTGATCGCATAGTCGGCCCCCGCGCGGCACTTGTCCACGAAGTGCCGGATGTCCGTGTCCCAGTCCTGCGAACGCGGGTGCATCTCGGGGAAGGCCGCGACGCCCACGCAGAAGTCACCGGACTCCTTGAGCAGCCGGACCAGGTCGGCGGCGTAGTGCACGCCCTCGGGGTGCGGGACCCAGGGACCCATGGGGTCGCCCGGCGGATCGCCGCGCACGGCGAGCATGTTGCGGATGCCCGCGTCGGCGAACTGGCCGATGACGTGGCGCAGCTCGGCGATGGAGTGGTCGACCGCGGTGAGGTGCGCGACGGGGGTCAGCGTGGTGTCGGCGGCGATCTCCTGGGTGGCCTTGACGGTGCCGCCGCGGGTGGAGCCGCCGGCCCCGTAGGTCACGGAGACGAAGCTCGGGCCCACCGCCTCGATCCGGCGCAGCGCGTTCCAGAGGTTGCGCTCGCCCTTCTCCGTCTTGGGGGCCCAGAACTCGAAGGAGTACGACGGGCACCCGGACGCCAGCAGGTCACGGACCGTGCGTGCACGGTCCGTACGGGTGGAAGCGGTACCAAGGGCCATACGGGCAGGTTAGACGGGCCTTCGCAGAGGCCGAAGCGGTGTCCGCCTTTTGGACACGTTTTTGGACACCTATGCGCGGACGCGCTCCCGGACCCGCTTGGCCAGGTCGGCGGCGGCCGCACGCGGGTCGGAGGCCTCGGTCAGGGCGCGGACGACCACGATGCGGGTGGCTCCGGCGTCGAGGACCTCGTCGAGGTTGCCGGCGTCGATGCCGCCGATGGCGAACCAGGGGCGGGCGGGGGCCAGCGAGGCCGTGTACCGGACCAGTCCGAGGCCGGGGGCGTGGCGGCCGGGCTTGGTGGGGGTGGGCCAGCAGGGGCCGGTGCAGAAGTAGTCCACGCCCGGCTCGGCGACGGCGGCGTCGACCTCGGACTCGGCGTGGCAGGAGCGGCCGATCAGGACGTTCTCGCCCAGGATCGCGCGGGCGGCGGGCACCGGGATGTCGCCCTGGCCCAGGTGCAGGACGTCGGAGCCGATGGCGTGGGCGACGTCGGCGCGGTCGTTGACCGCGAGGAGCCTGCCGTGGCGGCGGGCGGCCTCGGCGAAGACCTGGAGGTGTTCGAGCTCCTCGCCGGCCTCCATGCCCTTGTCGCGGAGCTGGACGATGTCCACGCCGCCCGCGAGGACTTCGTCGAGGAACGCGGGGAGGTCCCCCTGCCGCTTGCGGGCGTCCGTGCACAGGTAGAGCCGGGCGTCGGACAGCTGGGCGTTCACGGACATGGGTCCCCCGGGGTGGGAGCGGTGCACGGGCCGTCGGGCCCGCGCACCGCGGATGGATCAGGCGGCTCGGATCAGAGGGCGAGCGCCTGAGCGCGGCGCTTCACCTCCGTGCCGCGATTCTCGCTCAGTGCCTGGACGGGGGTACCGGGCAGGGTCGGGTCGGCGGTGAAGAGCCACTCCAGCATCTCCTCGTCGGAGAAGCCGTCGTCGCGCAGCACGGTCAGCAGGCCCGCGAGGCCCTTGACGACCTTGTCGCCGTCGATGAAGGCGGCGGGCACCTGCAGCGCGCGGTTCTCACCGCGGCGTACGGCGATCAGCTGACCTTCCTTGACCAGCTGGCGGACCCGGGTCACTTCGATGTCGAGCATCTCCGCGATGTCGGGGAGGTACAGCCAGGCGGGGACAAGGGCATCGATCTTTGCGTCAATCTCGGTCACGTGCACAAGCCTGCCACCTCGGACCGACAGCCGGTACCCGAGCCGACCCGTCCGGGTCCCGGCGGCGCCGCCGCGCCCCGCACCGCACCCGGACCCCGCGTCCGGCTCCCCGGTCCCGCGCCCGGCTCCCCGGACGCGGGACCGGCGCGCCCACCGGACGCGCGGCCGGCGCGCCTACCCGGCCAGCGCGGACTTCAGGGGCGTCGCGGGGTCGGCGATCTTGGCCGGATCCACCGGGGCGCCCGTCTCGATCAGCTTCCGCCCCTGCGCCAGGTCCCGCGGCCGGCCCACCGCCAGGACCGCGACCAGCACCCCGGCGCGCAGCCAGCACACCGACCACGCCGCCTCGGCGGGGTCCCCGCGCCACAGCAGCTCGTCCGCCCCCGCGTGGTGCCCCGCGTACTGCACGAAGCGCCCGAACTGCTCCGACCAGAAGTACGGCACCGGGTCGTAGACCTGGGCCGGCGCCCCCATCAGGATGTTGGCCGCGACCACCCGGGGGCCCTGGAGGGCGTTGTCCCAGTGGTGCACCAGCAGCCGCGTCCCGTAGCGCGCGGACGGGAACGACGCACAGTCGCCGACCGCGTACACGCCGGGCAGGGAGGTCCGCAGGTACGCGTCCGCCGTGACCGCGCCCTCCGGCCCGAGCTCGATCCCCGAGCCCTCCAGCCACCGCGTCGCGGGCCGGGCCCCGATGCCCACGACCACCGCACCCGCCGGCAGCTCCCGCCCGTCGGCGAGCAGGACCCGCCCGGGTTCCACCGAGGCCACCTTGGCGCCGGTCAGCAGGGCGGCCCCCGCCTCCTCGTACCAGCGGGTCATGGGAGCCGCGACCTCCGCCGGGAGCGCCCCGGCCAGCACCCGGTCCGCCGCCTCGACCACGGTCACCGCGCAGCCCGCCTCGCGGGCCGCGGTGGCGAACTCGGCGCCGATCCAGCCGGCCCCGACCACCACCGTCTCCGGCGCCGCGGCCAGCACCGGGCGCAGCCGGGCCGCGTCGTCCAGGGTGCGCAGGAGGTGCACGCCCGGGACGCCCTCGGACCCGGGCAGGGTCAGCGGCTGCGCGCCGGTCGCCAGCACGAGCACCTCGTACGGGACCGGCCCGGCCTCGGTGTCCAGCTCGCGGTCGGCGGCCCGCAGCCCGGTGACCTCCACACCGAGCCGGAGCTCGACGTCGAGCCCCTCGAAGTCCACGTCGAAGGCGGAGTCCTCGGCCTTGCCGAGCAGCACCGCCTTGGACAGCGGGGGCCGGTCGTACGGCTGGTGGGGCTCGGCGCCCAGCAGGGTCACGGGGCCCCTGAAACCCTGCTCCCGAAGGGCGACCGCAGTCTGCACCCCGGCCATTCCGGCGCCGACGATGACGACGCCGCTCTGAGTCTGTTCCGTCTGCTCGCTCACACCGCCCACCCTAGCGATCTGACTGGCAGTCAGGAACGGTGGCCCGGGGAGGCAGCCTTACCCGGCCCCCGCGGCGGGGTTAGGCTGGCCGTCGTACCTATCGCGGGAGTCCGGGCGCACCGGGCTGAGAGGGAGGCTGAGCGGCCTCCGACCGTACGAACCTGATCCGGGTCATGCCGGCGAAGGGAGGGGCTGGACGCCCATGCACTCATCTCGGAAGGGATCCGGCCGGGGATCCGACGTGCTCGTCATCGGGGGCGGGATCATCGGCCTGGTCACCGCCTGGCGGGCGGCCCGGCACGGGCTGCGGACCGTGCTCGCCGACCCGGCACCCGGCGGCGGGGCCGCGCAGGTCGCGGCCGGCATGCTCGCCGCCGTCACCGAACTGCACTACGGCGAGGAGACCCTGCTGGGCCTCAACCTCGCCTCCGCCGCCCGCTACCCGGAGTTCGCCGCCGAGCTGACCGAGGCCAGCGGCGGGATGGACCTCGGCTACCGCGCCTGCGGCACGCTCGCCGTCGCCCTCGACGCCGACGACCGGCTCCACCTGCGGGAACTGCACGCCCTCCAGCGGCGCTGCGGTCTGGAGTCCGAGTGGCTCACCGGCCGCGAGTGCCGCCGCCTGGAGCCGATGCTGGCCCCGGGCGTCCGCGGCGGGCTCCGCGTGGACGGCGACCACCAGGTCGACCCGCGCCGGCTGGCGGCGGCGCTGCTGGCCGCCTGCGAGGGCGCCGGGGTGGAGGTCCGCCGGGCCGGCGCCGAGCGGCTGCTGACCGCCGCCGACCGTGCCGTCGGCGCGCTGCTCGACGACGGTACGGAGCTGCGCGCGGACCAGGTGGTCCTGGCCGCGGGCTCGCTCAGCGGCCGGCTGGCCGGCGTACCGCCGCGGGTGCTGCCCCCCGTACGGCCCGTGAAGGGCCAGGTGCTGCGGCTCTCGGTGCCGGCGGCGTACGCGCCGTTCCTGTCCCGGACGGTGCGGGCGGTGGTCCGGGGCAGCCACGTGTACCTGGTGCCGCGGGAGAACGGGGAGCTCGTCGTCGGGGCGACCAGCGAGGAACTCGGCTGGGACACCACGGTCACCGCCGGCGGGGTGTACGAACTCCTGCGGGACGCACACGAATTGGTGCCCGGCATCACCGAACTGCCGCTGACCGAGACCCGGGCCGGGCTGCGGCCCGGCTCCCCGGACAACGCCCCGCTGCTCGGCCCGACGGACCTGCCCGGCCTGCACCTGGCCACCGGCCACTACCGCAACGGGGTGCTGCTGACCCCGCTCACCGGCGACGTGATGGCACAGCTGCTGACCACCGGCACGCTGGCGGAGATCGCCCGCCCGTTCACCCCGCGCCGCTTCAGCGCCGCACGTCAGGAGTCGTACGCATGACCATCTCCGTCAACGGCGAGCCGCGCGAGATCGCGGCCGGCACCACCCTCGACGCGGTGGTCGCCACCCTGACCGCGGCCCCGTCGGGCGTCGCGGCCGCACTGAACGAGACCGTGGTCCCCCGCGGCCAGTGGCCGCTCACGCCGGTGGGCGAGGGCGACCGGGTCGAGGTCCTCACCGCGGTGCAGGGGGGCTGAGCGCGATGGCGGACGACGCTTTCGAACTGGGCGGACGGACCTTCTCCTCCCGCCTGATCATGGGGACCGGCGGGGCGCCGAGCCTGGACGTGCTGGAACGGGCGCTGATCGCGTCCGGCACGGAGCTCACCACGGTGGCGATGCGCCGACTGGACCCGACCGTGCAGGGCTCCGTCCTGTCGGTGCTGGGCCGGCTCGGCATCGCGGTCCTGCCGAACACCGCGGGCTGCTTCACGGCGGGCGAGGCGGTGCTGACCGCGCGGCTCGCGCGGGAGGCCCTGGGCACGGACTGGATCAAGCTGGAGGTCGTCGCCGACGAGCGGACCCTGCTGCCGGACGGGGTGGAGCTGCTGGACGCGGCGGAGACCCTGGTCGACGAGGGCTTCACCGTGCTGCCCTACACGAACGACGACCCGGTGCTGGCCCGCAGGCTGGAGGACGTGGGCTGCGCGGCGATCATGCCGCTGGGATCGCCGATCGGCTCGGGCATGGGCATCCGCAACCCGCACAACTTCGAGCTGATCTGCGAGCGGGCCGGGGTCCCGGTGATCCTGGATGCCGGAGCCGGCACGGCCTCGGACGCGGCCCTGGCGATGGAGCTCGGCTGCGCGGCGGTGATGCTGGCGTCGGCGGTGACCCGGGCGCAGGCGCCGGTGCTGATGGCGACGGCGATGCGGGACGCCGTGTCGGCGGGGCGGCTGGCGTTCCGCGCGGGCCGCATCCCGCAGCGCCGCTTCGCGCAGGCCTCGTCCCCTGCGGAGGGCCAGGCCGCCCTCGACCCGGAACGCCCGGCGTTCTGACCCGGCCCCCGACCCCCGGCGGGGCCGGATTCCGGTGCCGCCGGCCTTCGGATACCGGTGCCGCCGGCGTCCGGATACCGGTGCCGCCGCGGTTCGGGGCCCGGGGTGCCCCCGGCGGGCGCCGGGGCGGGTTCCGGGGCCGGCCCCCCCGGCAACGGGGCCGCGCCGTCACGGGCCCGGGCGGGGCCGCCGGACGTCACAGCTGCGCTGCAAGACGCACCACCCTGGCCGGGGGGCCGGGGCCCGCTCGTAGAATCGCCGCGTGGACACGACCCTGGATGACCCCCTCGTCGGGCAGACACTCGACGGCCGCTACCGCATCGACGCGCGCATCGCGGCCGGCGGCATGGCCACGGTCTACCGGGCCGTCGACACCCGCCTCGACCGCGTGCTCGCGCTGAAGGTGATGCACCCGGCGCTCGCCGCCGACGCCGGCTTCGTCGACCGGTTCATCCGGGAGGCCAAGTCCGTCGCCCGCCTGGCGCACCCCAACGTCGTCGCCGTCTTCGACCAGGGCACCGACGGGCCGTACACGTACCTCGCCATGGAGTACGTCTCCGGCTGCACGCTCCGCGACGTCCTGCGCGAGCGCGGCGCGCTCCAGCCCCGCGCGGCGCTCGACATCCTCGAGCCCGTCCTGGCCGCGCTCGGCGCCGCGCACCGCGCCGGGTTCGTACACCGTGACATGAAGCCCGAGAACGTCCTGATCGGCGACGACGGCCGGGTCAAGGTGGCGGACTTCGGGCTGGTCCGGTCCGTGGACTCGGTCACGAGCACCACCGGCTCCGTCCTCGGCACCGTCTCCTACCTGGCGCCCGAGCAGATCGAGACCGGCGGCGGCGACACCCGCGTGGACGTCTACGCCTGCGGTGTCGTCCTGTACGAGATGCTGACCGGCTCCAAGCCGCACTCCGGGGGCACCCCCGCCCAGGTGCTCTACCGGCACCTGCACGAGGACGTGCCGCCGCCGTCGGCCGCCGTCCCGGGGCTGCCCGCCGGCCTGGACGAGCTCGTGGCGTACGCCGCCGCCCGCGATCCGCAGCTGCGCCCCGCCGACGCGGCCGCCCTGCTCGGACTGACCCTCGACGTGCGCGCGCGGCTCGGCGACGCCGAGCTGGACGCCGTGCCGCCGCAGGCCCGGGCCGAGGCGCGGAGCGCCACCGAGGACCGCACCAGCGTGATCCCGCGGCCCGCCGCGGTGCAGCCCGTGCACCTCACGTCGCGGCTGGAGCTCCCCGAGCGCCCCGAGGCACGGCCGGCCGAGGCGCCGCCGGCCCCGCGCGGACCGCGGCGCGGCACGCTGCTCGTCATCGCCGGGATACTCCTCGCCCTCGGTCTGGGCACCGGGGTCTGGTACATCAACGCCGGCCAGTTCACCAAGGTCCCCAACCTGCTGGGCAAGAGCGAGGCGCAGGCCAGGTCGGACCTGTCCGCGGCGGGCCTCGGCGTGAAGCGGATCGACCGGAAGTTCAGCGACGCCTTCGACCGCGGGACGGTGATGAACTCCGACCCCGAGAGCGGCAAGCGCATCCGCGGCAACGGCGCGGTGGTGCTCACGATCTCGCGCGGCCCCGAGGTGGCCGTCGTGCCGGACCTCAAGGGAAGGACGCTGGACGACGCCAAGGCCGAGCTGGCCAAGAGCAACCTGGCGCCCGGTCTGGTCACCCAGGCGTTCAGCCAGGACGTCCCGCAGGGTTCGGTGATCAGCACCGACCCGGCGGGCGGGCAGAAGCGCTCGCCCGACACGGCGGTCGCGATCCTGGTCAGCAAGGGCCGGCCGGTGCAGGTGCCGAACGTGGCGGGGCGGCCGCTCGACCAGGCGCGGGCCACCCTCCAGGACGCCGGCCTCAAGGTCGAGACGGCTGCCGACCAGGTCAATTCGCCGTTCCCGGCGGGTACGGTCGCCAACCAGTCGGTCGGCGCGGGTGCCCAGGCCTCGACCGGTGACACGGTGACGCTCACCGTCTCCAAGGGCCCGCGGCAGATCCCGGTGCCGAACGTGACCGGCCAGGAGGCGGAGGTGGCCCGCAGGACGCTGGAGGCGGCCGGTTTCAAGGTGAAGGTGGAGCGTCCGCTCATCTCCTTCAGCACCACGGTGGACGCCCAGTCGGTGCCGGGCGGCCAGAGCGCCCCCGAGGGCAGCACGATCGTCCTGCGGACCAAGGGGCTGTAGCAGCAGATGGACCAGGCCATGCGCAATCCCGTGGGCGGGCACGTACCCGTCGCCGGCGGCCTTGCCTCGGTGGGGCTGACGTACGCGCGGGAGATGGGTGCGGAGGCCGTGCAGGTCTTCGTGGCCAATCCGCGCGGCTGGGCGACGCCGGTGGGGAACCCCGCCCAGGACGAGCTGTTCCGGACGGGGTGCGCGGACGCGTCGATCCCGGCTTACGTGCACGCCCCGTATCTGATCAACTTCGGCTCGCACACCGGGGCGACCGTCGAGAGGTCCGTGGAGTCGCTGCGGCACTCGCTGCGCCGCGCCCGCCGGATCGGGGCCCTCGGGGTGGTGGTGCACACCGGCTCGGCCACCGGAGGGCGCCCGCGCGAGGCGGCGTACGCGCAGGTCAGGGAGCACATGCTGCCGCTGCTGGACGAGCTGGTGCACGACGACGACCCGTTCCTGCTGCTGGAGTCCACGGCCGGGCAGGGGTCTTCGCTGTGCTCGCGGACGTGGGACTTCGGGCCGTACTTCGAGGCGCTCGACCATCATCCGAAGCTCGGGATCTGCCTGGACACCTGCCACATCTTCGCGGCGGGGCACGATCTGGCGGAGCCGGGCGGGACCAAGCAGACGCTGGACCTGCTGGTGGACACGGTGGGCGAGGGGCGGCTGAAGCTGATCCACGCCAACGACTCGAAGGAGGGCGTGGGCGCCCACAAGGACCGCCACGCCAACATCGGACAGGGGCACATCGGCCGGGACGCCTTCGCCGAGCTGTTCACTCACCCCGCGACGGAGGGCGTCCCGCTGATCATCGAGACGCCGGGCGGCAAGGACGGTCACGCGGCGGACGTGGCCCTGCTGAAGGAGCTGCGCGAGCTCCACTGATCCGTGGAGGACCCGGGACACCGGGAGTGCGGGAATACCCCTGGGGGGTATACGGTTCTGCGCAGTGCAGAGCCGCTGTCAGGCGTTCCCAGGGGGTTGTCATGAACCACGAACACCACGAGCACCACGCACACGCCCACCACGCACACGCAGAGCACGCACACGCAGAGCACGCGCAAGCAGAGCACGCGCAGCACCCGCACCCCGGCGCCGGCCGGGCGAGCTGGGCCACCGCCTCGAAGGCGACCCTCCACTGCCTCACCGGATGCGCCATCGGCGAGGTGCTCGGCATGGTCATCGGCACGGCGTTCGGCTGGGGAAACATCGCGACGATGGTCCTGGCCATCGTCCTTGCGTTCTTCTTCGGCTACGCGCTCACGCTGCGCGGGATCCTCGCCTCGGGCGTGGACCTGCGCGCGGCCGTCCGGGTGGCGTTGGCGGCGGACACGCTTTCGATCGCCGTCATGGAGCTGATCGACAACGGCGTGATCGCCGTATGGCCGGGAGCGATGGACGCGCACCTCTCGGAGGCGCTCTTCTGGATCGCCCTGGCGATCTCGCTCGCGCTCGCCTTCGTCGTCACGACCCCGGTCAACAAGTGGATGATCGGTCGCGGCAAGGGGCACGCGGTCGTGCACCGGTACCACCACTGACGGGCGGACCCCGCAGGGCCGGCCCCGGCTACAGCTCGGGGCCGTCGCCCGGCTCCTCCTGGTACGAGTAGCGCTGCTCGCGCCAGGGGTCGCCGATGTTGTGGTAGCCGCGCTCCTCCCAGAAGCCGCGGCGGTCGGCGGTCATGTACTCGATGCCGCGGACCCACTTGGGACCCTTCCAGGCGTACAGGTGCGGGACCACGAGCCGCACGGGGAAACCGTGCTCCGCGGTGAGCAGTTCACCGCCCTCGTGGGTGGCGAAGACGGTCCGCTCGGAGGCGAAGTCGGCCAGCCGCAGGTTGGAGCTGAAGCCGTACTCGGCCCACACCATCACATGCGTGACCTGCGGCGAAGGCGGCGCCAGGGCGAGGATGTCGCGCGCGAGCACCCCGCCCCATTCGGCGCCCCGCATGCTGAACTTCGTCACGCAGTGCAGGTCGGCCACGACCGATTCGAACGGCAGGGCCGTGAACTCCTCGTGGTTCCAGCAGTACTTCTCACCGTTGGCGGTGGCCCCGAAGACGCGGAACTCCCAGCGGTCCGGCTTGAACTTGGGGACCGGGCCGTAATGGGTGACCGGCCAGCCGCGCTGCAACCGCTGCCCCGGTGGAAGCTCCGGCTGCTCTGCTCCCGGAGATTCCCGGCTTTCCGGCTGACCCATGACTCCATGGTGACAGACGCGGCAGGGTGGTCACGACCAGCTACGCCCCTATACGGGCAAGTCACACCAACTCACACTAAGGAGGCACTTACTGGACGGCCCCCTGCGGCGGTGCGAGGATGCGCGCACTCCCCCAGCCACGGCTGGGGCGATATCCCAGCCCCGTCACACAGCTGACATTGCCTGGAAGGAGCCTCTGCGATGCAGGGCGACCCCGAGGTCCTCGAGTTTCTGAACGAGCAGTTGACCGGCGAGCTCACGGCGATCAACCAGTACTGGCTCCACTACCGGATCCAGGACAACAAGGGTTGGACCAAGCTCGCGAACTACACGCGTTCCGAGTCCATCGACGAGATGAAGCACGCGGACAAGCTCACCGAGCGCATCCTCATGCTGGACGGGCTGCCGAACTACCAGCGACTCTTCCACGTCCGGGTGGGCCAGACCCTGACGGAGATGTTCCAGGCGGACCGGCAGGTCGAGGTCGAGGCCATCGACCGCCTCAAGCGCGGGATCGAGGTGATGCGCGGCAAGGGCGACGTGACCTCGGCGCGGCTCTTCGAGGACATCCTGGGGGACGAGGAGCACCACATCGACTACCTCGACACCCAGCTGGAGCTGATCGAGAGCATCGGCGAGCCGCTCTACATCGCGCAGCTGCTGGAGCAGCCGGAGAGCTGAGCCCCGCGCGCGAGCCCTACGCGGCTTCCACGAGCTCCGGGTCCGCGGCGAGCACGGCGGCCGCGTTGCCCTTCTCCAGGAGCTCACGGCGCGGGCAGGCCCCGCGGCCCAGGATCCCCTGGATGGTGCGCACGCAGGATCCGCAGTCGGTGCCGGCCTTGGTGACCGAGGCGATCTGGCGGGGGGTGCAGGCGCCGGCGGCCGCGTGCTCCTTGACCTGCTTGTCGGTGATCCCGAAGCAAGAGCAGACGTACACGCGGTTCACCTCCCTGGAAGGAATGGTTTCTGCAGCCATCCCTATTCGGTGAGGCTTACCTAACCGTACCCAAAGCGAGGCTTGCCCAAAAGCCCCCGGAACGCCGATGGGGCACGGATCACATCGATCCGCGCCCCGTCGTCGTACGAAGCCACTTACTGATCGCGGTACATCTCCGCGACGAGGAAGGCCAGGTCCAGGGACTGGCTGCGGTTGAGCCGCGGGTCGCAGGCCGTCTCGTAGCGCTGGTGCAGGTCGTCGACGAAGATCTCGTCGCCGCCGCCCACGCACTCGGTGACGTCGTCACCGGTGAGCTCGACGTGGATGCCGCCCGGGTGGGTGCCCAGCGCCTTGTGGACCTCGAAGAAGCCCTTGACCTCGTCGAGCACGTCGTCGAAACGGCGCGTCTTGTGGCCGGAGGCCGCCTCGAAGGTGTTGCCGTGCATCGGGTCGGTGACCCAGGCGACCGTCGCACCCGAGGCCGTGACCTTCTCGACGAGCTCGGGGAGCTTGTCGCGGACCTTGTCGGCGCCCATGCGGACGACGAAGGTCAGCCGGCCCGGCTCGCGCTCGGGGTCCAGGCGGTCGATGTACGTCAGCGCCTCGTCCACGGTGGTGGTCGGGCCGAGCTTGATGCCGATCGGGTTGGCGATCTGCGAGCAGAACTCGATGTGCGCGTGGTCCAGCTGGCGGGTGCGCTCACCGATCCAGACCATGTGGCCGGAGGTGTCGTACAGCTTCCCGGTGCGGGAGTCCGTACGGGTGAGGGCGCCCTCGTAGTCCAGCAGCAGCGCCTCGTGGGAGGAGTAGAACTCCACCGCCTTGAACTCGGCCGGGTCGGTGCCGCAGGCCTTCATGAAGTTCAGCGCGTTGTCGATCTCCCGCGCGAGCTGCTCGTAGCGCTGCCCGGACGGGGAGGACTTCACGAAGTCCTGGTTCCAGGCGTGCACCTGGCGCAGGTCGGCGTAGCCACCGGTGGTGAAGGCGCGCACCAGGTTCAGCGTCGACGCGGACGCGTGGTACATGCGCTTGAGCCGCTCGGGGTCCGGGACGCGGGCCTCTTCGGTGAAGGCGAAGCCGTTGACGGAGTCGCCGCGGTAGGTCGGCAGGGTGACGCCGTCGCGGGTCTCGGTGTCCTTGGAGCGCGGCTTGGAGTACTGGCCCGCGATGCGGCCGACCTTGACGACGGGCACGGAGGCCGCGTACGTCAGGACGGCGCTCATCTGGAGCAGCGTCTTCAGCTTGGCGCGGATGTGGTCGGCGGACACGGCGTCGAAGGCCTCGGCGCAGTCGCCGCCCTGCAGCAGGAACGCCTCGCCCTTGGCGACGGCTCCCAGGCGGGCGCGCAGCTGGTCGCACTCGCCCGCGAAAACGAGCGGAGGATACGACTCGAGGTCCGCGACGACAGCGCGCAGTGCCTCGGCATCGGGGTACGAAGGCTGCTGCGCCGCGGGAAGGTCTCGCCAGGTCGCCTTGGCGGCGGGGGCTTGGGTTTCAGCGTTCACGGTCACCTCGTACACATTACGGCGTCTTGCGCCACGTCCAGCCCGGTGCCCACTCCGTGAGACGGGTGTCTCTCCGGGGCGCCCGGGGCGCGTGGGGGCTGCGGGCGCCGCGCCGGGTGGGCTATGGTCGGCCGCATGTACGCGCACTCGAACCAGAACTGGTGGTGGCCCGCTTCCGGCGGCCCACTCCTCGCGCGTACCCACTGACACGCACGACGCGAAGGGCCGCCCGAGGGGCGGCCTTCGGTGTTTTCCGGGCCCGGCCGTTCCTCTTCACCCCGCCGACGGAGAAGGACGCCCGCCCCATGGAACCCAGCCGCCTGCTCGACCTGCTAGACGACTCCTGCCCGCCGTTCGCCCTGCTGCGCCGCCGGACCCCCGGCCGCGACCACGACACCGTCGAGGTGCTGACCGGCCCGGTCCACGAGGCCGGGCTGCTCGCCGAGCTGCCCGTACGATCGCTTCCCACCCTCGCCCTCGTCCCGTTCCGGCAGATCCGCGAGCGCGGGTTCGACGTACGCGACGACGGCACGCCGCTGACCGTGCTCGCCGCAGAGGAGGCGTACGAGGTCCCCCTCGCGGAGGCGCTGGCCGTGCTGCCGGACCACGCGGTACGGGTCGGGGGCGGCGCCTTCGACGTGCCCGACGAGGAGTACGCGGCCACCGTCGAGCGGGTCGTCCGGGACGAGATCGGCCGCGGCGAGGGCGCGAACTTCGTCATCCGGCGCACGTACGAGGGCCGCATCGAGGGATTCGGCCCGGCCGACGCGCTCGCGCTGTTCCGGCGGCTGCTGCTGGGCGAGCGGGGCGCGTACTGGACGTACGTCGTCCACACCGGGGAGCGCACGCTGGTCGGGGCCAGCCCCGAGGTCCACGTGCGGATGTCCGGCGGCACCGTGGTGATGAACCCGATCAGCGGGACGTACCGCCATCCGGCCGGGGGCCCGACGGCCGAGTCCCTCCTCGCCTTCCTCGGCGACCGCAAGGAGACCGAGGAGCTGTCGATGGTGGTCGACGAGGAGCTGAAGATGATGTGCACGGTCGGCGACTGGGGGTCCCCCCAGCGAAGCGAGGGGGAGGGCGGGGTCGTCGTCGGGCCGCGGCTGAAGGAGATGGCGCACCTCGCGCACACCGAGTACGAGCTGCGCGGCCGGTCCTCCCTTGACGTGCGGGAGGTGCTGCGCGAGACGATGTTCGCGGCGACGGTGACCGGCTCCCCCGTGCAGAACGCCTGCCGGGTGATCGAGCGGTACGAGGCCGGCGGGCGCGGCTACTACGCGGGCGCGCTGGCGCTGCTCGGCCTCGACGAGGCGGGGGCGCAGACACTGGACTCCCCGATCCTGATCCGGACCGCGGACATCGCGGCGGACGGCGCGCTGCGGGTGCCGGTGGGCGCCACGCTGGTCCGCCACTCCGACCCGGCGGGCGAGGTCGCGGAGACCCACGCGAAGGCGGCCGGGGTCCTGGCGGCGCTCGGGGTCCGCCCGGCGGCGCCGCGGCCGGACTCCGCCGCGCCGGGCCTGGCCGCCGACCCCCGGGTCCAGGCGGCCCTGGCGGCCCGGCGCCAGGACCTGGCGCCGTTCTGGCTCCGGATGCAGGAGCGGCCGGCCGCGCCGGACGGGCACGCCCTGGTGGTGGACGGCGAGGACACCTTCACGGCGATGCTGGCCCACGTGCTGAGGGTGTCGGGGCTGGAGGTGACCGTACGCCGCTACGACGAGCCCGGGCTGCGGGAGGCGGCCCTGTCGTGGGCCGGCCCGGTCGTCCTGGGCCCGGGACCGGGCAACCCGGCGGACGCCGCCGACCCGAAGATGCGGATGCTGCGCGGGCTGACGGCGGAACTCCTGGCGGGGCACCGGTCCGGGATCCTGGGCGTCTGCCTCGGGCACGAGCTGCTCGCGGCCGAGCTGGGCCTGCCGCTGATCCGCAAGGCGGAGCCGGCGCAGGGGGCGCAGACGCGGATCGACCTCTTCGGAACGCAGGAGGTGGTGGGCTTCTACAACACGTACACGGCGCACTGCCCCGACGAGCTCGCCGGCCGGCTGGCCCGGTCGGGCGTCGAGGTCTCCCGGGACCCGGTGACGGCCGAGGTGCACGCCCTTCGCTCGGCGTCCGGCGGCTTCGCGGGGGTCCAGTTCCACCCGGAGTCGGTCCTCACCCTGCGCGGCGCGGACCTGCTGCACGAGCTCCTGACGGGCCTGCGCACCGCGGCCCCGGCCTGACCACCGCGCGAACGGGCCTGCCTCCTGCGGGCCTCCCTCCGGCTGCCCCGGTCCGGCGGGCGGCCGGGCCCGGCGCCGGTCGGTTTCCGCCCGGCCGGGGCGCCCGGTCCGGGCACCCGGCCGGCCGCGGCGCGACGGGCCCGCGACAGGCCCGCCACGGGACGCGTCTCAGTCGGCGGCGCCCACCGCCGGGCCGTGGTCGCCGGGGGCGGCCCCGGCGGCCCCGGTGGCGGCCTTCGCCCCGCGGCGGGCCCGGACGTCCCGGACGCCCTTCCAGACGATGACCGGCGCGAGCAGCAGCAGGGCGCCGAGGGCGAGGCCGTCGTACGCGCCGGGCGTTGCGAGGGACGCGGCCAGCAGCATGCCGAGGCCGTGGTCGGCCGTGTCCAGCCACGGCCCGGCCCGCTCGCCCGGGCGGGCCCGCAGCGCCCGGCGCAGCGCGCGGACGGCGAGGAGGAACTGCAGGAGGGCGAGGGCGAGCAGCGCCCAGCGGGCCACCACGGGTATGTTCACGTGGCAAAATCTAGCCGCCGGACCCGCGCGGCGCGGATGACGTACGGCTGAACTCCGGCCGAACTCCCGGCACGAGGGGCACGCCCGCCCACCCGCTCCGGGTCAGCCGAAGAACACCCCGACCTCCTGGTACAGCGCCGGGTCGACCGTCTTGAGCTTCGCCGTCGCGTCGGCGATCGGCACCCGCACGATGTCCGTCCCCTTCAGCGCGACCATCTTCCCGAAGTCGCCCTCGTGGACGGCGTCGATCGCGTGCAGGCCGAACCGCGTCGCCAGCCAGCGGTCGAAGGCGCTCGGCGTACCGCCGCGCTGGATGTGCCCGAGCACCGTGGTCCGGGCCTCCTTGCCGGTCCGCGCCTCGATCTCCTTGGCCAGCCACTCCCCCACGCCCGACAGCCGGACGTGCCCGAACGAGTCGGTGGTGGCGTCCTTCAGCACCATCTCCCCGTCCTTGGGCATGGCGCCCTCGGCGATCACCACGATCGGCGCGTAGCTCGCCTTGAACCGGGAGGTCACCCATGCGCACACCTGGTCCAGGTCGAAGCGCTGCTCTGGGATGAGGATGACGTTGGCGCCGCCGGCCAGCCCCGAGTGCAGGGCGATCCAGCCGGCGTGCCGGCCCATCACCTCGACGACGAGCACCCGCATGTGCGACTCGGCCGTGGTGTGCAGCCGGTCGATGGCCTCCGTGGCGATTCCCACGGCCGTGTCGAAGCCGAAGGTGTAGTCGGTGGCCGACAGGTCGTTGTCGATGGTCTTCGGGACGCCGACGCAGGGGATGCCGTACTCCCCGTACAGCTTGGCGGCGACGCCCAGGGTGTCCTCGCCGCCGATCGCGACGAGGGCGTCGACCTCGTACTTGGCGAGGTTCTCCTTGATCTGCCGGACCCCGTTCTCCTGCTTGAACGGGTTGGTCCGGGAGGAGCCGAGGATGGTGCCGCCGCGCGGCAGGATGCCGCGGACGGCGGGGATGCCGAGCGGGACCGTGTCCCCCTCGACGGCGCCGCGCCAGCCGTCCTTGAACCCGATGAACCCGCACCCGTACTCCTGGACGCCCTTGCGGACCACGGCCCGGATGACCGCGTTGAGCCCGGGGCAGTCTCCGCCGCCCGTCAGCACTCCGACCTTCATGCCAATCTCCTTGTCTGGGAGTCCCCGGCTCGAAGCCGCGCAGCAGGAATCTCCCTTCGCCGCATCACCCACGCTAGCGGCGGGGCAGGTCGCGACAAGGCGCCAGGAAGGGCCAATTCCGGTGAAATCGAAGGGCCTTGTGTACCCGGGTTCACTCGTATGAGGACGTAAGTACGACGTACGCCACCGCTCACGCGGGTCAGGCGTCGTCGAGGCCGCGTTCGATCGCGTAGCGGACCAGCTCCACCCGGTTGTGCAGCTGGAGCTTGCCCAGGGTGTTCTGCACGTGGTTCTGCACCGTGCGGTGCGAGATGACGAGGCGCTCCGCGATCTGCTTGTACGAGAGCCCCTTGGCCACCAGCCGCAGCACCTCGGTCTCCCGCTCGGTCAGTTGGGGGGCCTTCGGTTCGTCGGAGGCGGCGGGCGCCGGGTCGGTGGCCAGGCGCCGGTACTCGCCGAGCACCAGACCGGCCAGGCCCGGGGTGAACACCGGGTCGCCGGCCGCGGTGCGGCGGACCGCGTCGATCAGCTCCTGGGCGCCCGCGGACTTCAGCAGGTAGCCGGTCGCGCCGGACTTCACCGCCTCCAGGACGTCGGCGTGCTCACCGCTGGCGGACAGGACCAGGACGCGCAGCGCGGGGTTGGCGCCGACGAGCTCCTTGCAGACCTGCACGCCGGGCATACCGGGCAGGTTGAGGTCCAGGACCAGGACGTGGGGGGCCGCGGGCACGGCCCGGCGGACCGCCTCGGGGCCGTCGCCGGCGGTGGCGACCACGTCGAAGCCCGCGGCGGACAGGTCGCGGGCGACCGCGTCGCGCCACATCGGATGGTCGTCGACGACCATCACCTTGATCGCACCGAGCTCGTTCGTTGCGGTGTTCGCGGTGTTCGCGGTGTTCGCGGTGGACGCGTCCGGCCCGTCGGTCTGGCTCACTGGGTTCTCCCCCTCGGTACTTTCAGTTCCACTTCGGTGCCCTGCCCGGGGACGGACACCAACTCGGCGCTGCCGCCGAGGTCCCGCAGCCGGCCGCGGATGGACAGGGCCACGCCCATCCGGCCCTCGCCGGCGGCCTGGTCGAGCCGGCCCGCCGGGATGCCCGGGCCGTCGTCGCGGACGGTCACGATCACCTCGTCGCCCCAGTCCTCCACCAGGATCCAGGCCCTGGCCCCGTCCCCGGCGTGCCGGCGCACGTTGTCGAGCGCGGCACCGACGGCCGCGGCCAGCTCCTTCGCCGCGGGCACCGGCAGCAGCACCGGGGTGCCCGGCTCGGCGAAGCTGACCCGGGATCCGGCGTGCGGGGCGAGGAGGGTCCGAAGATCCAGCTCGCCCTCGTCGGCGCCGGGCTCCTCCACCTCGTACGCGGTCACCAGCGCGCCGAGCGACTCGTCCCGGGAGACCCGGGAGGCGGGCAGCAGTCCGCTGGAGACCAGGGTGCGCAGCGCCACCTCCTGCTCCCCGGCCATCCGGCCGAGCTCGGCGGCCTCGCCGCCCAGCTCGGTGCCGCGCCGCTGGACCATGGCCAGGACCTGGAGGACCCCGTCGTGGATGTCGCGGGCGAGGCGTTCGCGTTCGCGGGTGGCGGCCTCGATCTCCAGGGCGCGGGCGAGGGTGGCCTCACTGGCGCGGGCGACCTCGACGACGTACCCGATGGCTATCGAGGCGACCCAGACCAGCAGCACGTTGTGCAGGGTGTCGCGGTTGGGTTGGCCGCCGTGGGCCAGGATGTTGGCGGCGGCCACGAAGGTCGAGGCGAACCCGGCCCAGCGCCAGCCGCCCTTGAGGGCGAAGGCGAGGACGGAGCCCGCCGTCCAGATGCTGGGGAGGGTGGGGCCGCCCGCGGCGATCCGCTCGTGGGTGTCCGCGTACGGGGTGAGCAGGATGCCGGCCATGGCGACGGTCAGGTCCGCGCCCAGGAAGCGCTTGGTGCAGGCGGCCGCGTTCGCGACCTTGCGGTGGGTGACCACGGTCCACACCGCGAGGCCGCCGAGGTAGCCGGCCGCGACGCCGGGGTGGTCGAACTTCCGGTACGCGGAAAGGAAGAGCAGCACCGCGTAGACCATGGTCAGCAGCCGGTACGCCGTCAGGGCGCGCCACAGCGGCTGCTCCACGGACATGCGCACGACACGTTCGCGCTTCGCCAACTCCCCCACCCCCGCGGGCGGACCTGCCCGTGTCCCGCGAACTGCCTGCTCTGCTCGCTCTACTCGCTCTTGTCGGCGTCGGCGGCCTTTTCGCCCTTGGCCGCCTTGGCGGCCTTCTCCGCGTCGGCGATCTGCCGCTTGGCGGCCGTCGCGTAGATGTCGACGTACTCCTGGCCGGACAGCTTCATGATCTCGTACATGACCTCGTCGGTCACCGAGCGCAGGATGAAACGGTCACTGTCCATGCCCTGGTAGCGGCTGAAGTCCAGCGGCTTGCCGATCCGGATGCCGGGGCGCATCAGCTTCGGGACGACCTTGCCGGGCGGCTGGATCTTCTCCGTGTCGATCATCGCCACGGGGATCACCGGCGCCCCGGTGGCCAGGGCCACGCGGGCCAGACCGCCGGGCTTGCCGCGGTAGAGGCGCCCGTCGGGCGACCGCGTGCCCTCCGGGTAGATGCCGAACAGCTCGCCGCGCTCGATGACCTCGATACCGCTCTTGATCGCGGCCTCGCCCGCGCCGCGCGCGCCGGAGCGGTCCACCGGGAGCTGGCCGACGCCCTTGAAGAAGGCGGCCGTCAGCTTGCCCTTGACGCCCGGGGAGGTGAAGTACTCCGCCTTCGCGATGAAGGTGACCTTCCGGTCCAGCACGGCCGGCAGGAAGAACGAGTCGGAGAAGGACAGGTGGTTGCTCGCGAGGATCGCCGGCCCCTCGGCGGGGATGTTCTCGAGGCCCTCCACCCACGGCCTGAAGGCGAGCTTCAGGGAACCCCCGATGGAGAACTTCATTGCGCCGTAGATCAACTCGAAAGCCTTCCTGTGTCTGTCGAACAGACCTTAACCCCTGGCTCGGGGCGGAGCGGTCGACGACCCTGGTCGGTGTCACCCCTGTCGCGTACGGTGAAGTCACACAGCGCTACGCACCCCCACCCGTCGAAGGAGACCCTGGTGCCCGTCCTCCCTGGAGCCGAGCCGTTCCGCCACGAGGGCGGAGAGGTCGGTGTCCTCCTCTGCCACGGCTTCACCAGTACCGCTCAGTCCATGCGCCCGTGGGCGGAGTACCTGGCCGAGCAGGGTCTGACGGTCTCCGTACCGCTGCTGCCCGGGCACGGTACGCGCTGGCAGGACATGCAGCTCACCGGCTGGCAGGACTGGTACGCCGAGGTGGACCGGGCGCTGCGGGAGCTGCTGGAGCAGTGCACGCGGGTGTTCGTCTTCGGGTTGTCGATGGGCGGGGCGCTGACCCTGCGGCTGGCCGCCCGGCACGGGGACGCCGTCAGCGGCATCGTCCTGGTCAACCCCGTCAACAAGATCAAGGACCCGATGGCCTTCGCCCTCCCGGTGGCACAGCACTTCCTGCGGTCCACCGCGGGCATCGCGAGCGACATCGCCAAGCCGGGCGTCGCCGAGATCGGCTACGCCCGGGTGCCGACGCGGGCCGCGGCCTCGCTGCGGCAGTTCCTGAAGCTGGTCGACACCGAGCTGCCGCAGGTCACGCAGCCGGTGCTGCTGCTGCACAGCCGGCAGGACCATGTCGTGTCGCCGGCCGACTCGGCGCGGATCCTCGCGCGGATCTCGTCGACGGACGTCACCGAGACGCTGCTGGAACAGAGCTACCACGTCGCGACGTTGGACCATGACGCGGAGCAGATCTTCGCGGACAGCTATGCGTTCGTCGGGCGGCTCGCGGAGAGCGTCGGCAGGGAGGGGGCGGCCAGCGGTGGCTGAGCACGAGGAGTCCCCGGGGGGTGTGCCCCCGTTGGACGAGGAGGCGGCCTGGGCGGCGATCGTCGCCGGGTACGGGCAGGAGCCGCCGGATCCGCCGGGGGCCAGGCCGTTCCGGCCGATCGAGAACCTGATGCTGCCGGAGGAGGACGTGGAGCCGGCTCCGGAGTCCGCGGCGGCGTCCCCGGAGGCCCCTGAGGCCGCTGGGGCCCGGGCGGCGGACGCTCCGCAGGAGCCGTCCGCCGAGCCGCCGGCGCCGCCCGCGCTGGGCAGCTCGGTGGTGTTCGCCCCGGGCGTGGGCGTGGGGGCGAACAGCACCGTGGCCGGGCCCCGGGACCACACCCCGGCGGAGCCGGACGAGAAGGACGAGGGCCACTTCGTGCCCCCGGAGCCGGAGCTGCCGCCGGCGGACACGACGGCGAAGTTCGCGTGGCTGGCGGTGGTGGGCGGGCCGGTGCTGCTGCTCGTGGCCGTGCTGTTGCAGTGGGACATGACGTGGTGGCTCACGACGCTGGGCATCGGCGGCTTCCTGGGCGGCTTCGCGACGCTCGTGGCCAGGATGTCGCAGGGCGACGACGAGGACGACGACCCGGGCCGCGGCGCGGTGGTGTAGCGGAGGAACCCCCGGACGGGGTCCGGGGACCCCGGCGGCGCACGGTGTACCTGCGCGGGCCCTTCTCCCGTCCCCCGGCGCGCTGGCACGGCGGCCCCGGCCCGGCGCCGGCCGCGACGCCTTCGCCCCCGCCGCCGCCGAACCCGGCGGGTGCCACGGGCCCGGCGCTGCGGGGCCGGGCGGTGCCAGGGGCCCGGCGGTGCCAGGGGCCCGGCGGTGCCGGAGGCCCGGCGGTGCCGGAGGCCCGGCGCTGCCACAGACCCGGCGCGTCTCGGAGCCGGGCGCTGCCAGGAGCCCGGCGGGTCCAGGAGCCAGGCGATGCCAGGGCCGGCCGGTGCCAGGGGCCCGGCGGTCCCAGAGGCCCGGCGGTGCCAAGGGTCAGGCTGTGCGGGGGGCTGTGCCAGGGCCGGCCGGCGCCCGAGGCCAGGCGGCCCCAGGGGCCCGGCTGTGCCAAGGGTCAGGCTGTGCGGGGGGCTGTGCCGGGCCCCGAGGCCCGGCGCTGCCAGGGGTCCGGCGCTGCCGGGGCCGGCCGTACCAGAGGCCCGACGGCGCCGGAGGCGGCCGGTGCCAGCGGTCGGCTGTGCCGGGGCCGACAGGTTAGGGCTGGCCGGTGTCAGGAGCCCGGCAGTCCCAAAGGCCCGGCTGTGCCAGGGGCCCGGCGGTGCCAGGGGCCCGGCGGTGCCAGGGGCCCGGCGGTGCCAGGGGCCCGGCGGTGCCGGAGGCCAGACGCTGCCCCAGAGGCCCGGCTGTGCCAGGGCCGGGCGGTGCCGGAAGCCAGGCGGTGCCAGGGCCGGCCGGCGCCAAAGGCCCGGCTGGGCCTGGGGCCTGCCTGTGCCGGAGGACCGCCGCGCCAGGGGCAGGTTGTGCCGGAGCCACGCGGTCCCAGGGGCCAGGCTGGGCCGGGGCGCGGCCGTGCCGGAAGCCCGGCTGTTTCAGGGCCCCGCTGCGCCGGGGCCAGGCTGTGCCGGGGGGACGTTGAGGCGGGGGCAGGGGCGGTCCGGGCGGGGCCGCGTGTCATGCCGCGGTGGAGCCGGATGTGGTCGGGGGCGCCGGGGCCGTCGGGTTGCGGGTCGCGGGGAGGCGGAGGGCGGCCAGCACCGGAAGGTGGTCCGTGGCCGCCCCGAGGTCCGTTTCCGTGATGCCCGGCAGGGGCGTGGGGACGCCGCAGCCCAGGACTTCCACCCCGGGCGTCGCGAAGATCGCGTCGATTCGCCGGGGCGGCCCCGAGCGGACGAACGTGTGCTCGCCGCCCCAGGGGGAGACCGTCCAGCAGTCCTGGAGGGCCGTGGAGAGGCGGCGGAACGCCGGGTCGGACGGGGTCTCGTTGATGTCACCCGCCGCGATGGCGTACGGGACGTCCGCCGCCGTGAGGCGGTCGACGAGGAGGTCCGCCTGGGCCCGGCGTTCGGCCCCGTCGAGCGACAGGTGTGCGCTCAGCACCGCGACGCGCACACCCCCGAAGCGGACCACGGCCGTGGCGAAGCCGCGCCGGTGCCGGCCCGGGGTCAGCGGGAGCAGGACGTCCTCGGTCCGTTCCACGAAGGCCCGCAGTGAGCACAGCAGGAGCGGGCCCGCGGCGGTGGCGCCGCCGCTCAGCACCACCAGGTCCGTCTTCGCGGCGAGCCGCGCCGCGTGCTTGCGCCAGCGGAAGAACCGCGGGGCCTCCTGGATGAAGACCAGGTCGGGGGCGCATGCGCGGATCACCCTGGCCAGCGCCTCCTCGTCGTCCCGCATCGAGCGGATGTTGTAGCTGAGGACACGGATCACCGCGGAGCCGTCGGGTTCCGTCGCAGAGTTCGGCAGCATGAAGGGCAACATAGCCAGACTGCCCGCCGTGCCCCAGAGGGCGCGGCGGGCAGTTCTGTGAACGAACGGCGCGAGCGAACGGCGCGAGCGAACGGCGCGAGCGAACGGCGCGTGCCGCCGGCGTCGACGAAACGGCGTGGGCGAACGTCGTCAGCCCTGGCGGGCCAGGTCCGCGGCGCCGACGAGTCCGGCCTTGCCGCCGAGCTGCGCGGCGAGCACCTGCGCGTGCGGGCGCCACGCGCCGCCGATCAGCCAGCGCTTGAAGGACTTGCGGATCGGGTCGAGGACGAGGTCGCCCTCGTCGGAGACCCCGCCGCCGACGATGAACGCCGACGGGTCGAACAGCGACGCCAGGTCGGCCAGGCCCGCGCCGGCCCAGCGGGCCAGCTCGCGGAAGGAGTCGATGGCGACCAGGTCGCCGGCCCGTGCGGCCTCGCTGATGTGCTTGCCCTCGATGCCCTCGGGGGTGCCGTCACCGAGGGAGAGGAGGACCGCCGCGTTCTCGGGGGTGGCGTTGGCGCGCTGCTTCGCGTACCGGACGAGCGCGCGGCCGGAGGCGTACTGCTCCCAGCAGCCCTGGCTCCCGCACCCGCACAGCAGGCCGTCCGGGACCACCCGGATGTGCCCGAACTCGGCGGCCACGCCGAAGCGTCCGCGGCGCAGCTTGTTGCCGATGATGATGCCGCCGCCCAGGCCCGTACCGAGGGTGATGCAGATGACGTCGTCGTGGCCCTGGCCGGCGCCGAAGCGGTACTCGCCCCAGGCCGCGCAGTTCGCGTCGTTCTCGACGACGACCGGAAGGCCGATGCGCTGCTCGACCTTGTCCTTGAGCGGCTCGTGCCGCCAGTTGATGTTCGGCGCGAAGAGCACGGTCGCGCGCTTGTCGTCCACGTATCCGGCGGCGCCGATGCCGACGGCCTCGATGGTGTGGCTGCTGCTGACTTCGGACACTGCGGCGCAGATCGCGTCCGTCACTCCGTCCGCGGTCGGCGGGGTGGGCACCTTGTACGTCTCAAGGATGGTGCCCTCTTCGTCGACCACGCCGGCCGCGATCTTCGTGCCGCCGATGTCGACGCCGATGGTGAGTCCCATTAGTCCCTCGGTTTCCGGTCAAACCCCGCCACGGCCAACGGTACCCGAGGGCGAGGGGGCATCCGGCGGATCAGGGCCGGAAAGCCCGGGGGGTGCGGTGCCGTGGATCGCAGGGCGGAGGAGAGAGCCACCGCGGCCGGGCCCCCGGGCCCGGCCATGATCCGCCGGACGCCCCTGAGGGTCTCAGTCGAGATCGATCCGCTGCGTCGGGCCGCTTCCGCCCTCGTCCCCGGGGTCGTCGCGGGGGTCGGAACGGTCACCGGAGGGCCGGTCCGAGGGGGCGCCGGGGGCGGGCTCGTCGCGGGTCCAGCGGCGTTCGTGGCCCTCCACGGCCGAGCGGTACGCGGCGAGCAGCTCGGAGCCGGCGGCCGCGAGGTGGTCGAAGACCTCGGGGTTGCGCTCGACGACGGGCTTGGCGGCTGCCTTCGCCTGGTTGACGAACTGTCGTACGGCGCCCTGGGCGGCGGCGCCGAGCACCGGGTTGTTCAGCGCGGAGACCTTGTCCGCGACGGCCTCGAAGAGCCTGAACAGTTCCTCTGCGGCGGTGCCCGTGCCGGTGCCGGCGCCGCCCTGCCGGGCCCGGCGGCGTTCCTGTTCCGCGGCGAGGTCCTCGGCGCAGGCCTTGGCCCAGGCGTCGTCGTCGGTGGGACGGTCGGTGGCCTCGCTCATGGCGGACTCTCCTGCGGCAGCTGCTGGGCGTGCGGTACGTACTACCTTCGACGGTACCCGAACGGGGGTACGCGGTTCAGGGCCTGCGGGGCCACAGGTCCGGGTCGGGGGTGAAGCGGATGCGCAGCTCCCCGTCGGCCAGGGCGGCGCCGGAGACCGTGCAGCGGCGCAGCGCCGAGGGCAGCGGAACGATCCTGCGGTACGGGCCCGCCGCGAGCAGCAGCTCGTCGCCGCGCCGTACGAGGTCGAGGTCCCGCTTGTGGGCGCCGGGCAGCGGTACCACCCAGACGAGTACCCCGTCCTCGGCGCGGCGGTCCTCGACGACCCAGGCCCTGCGGGCCGGGGACGCCTCCGCCGGAGCCTGCGGAACGAGCGCCTCCGCGCCGGGGAGGCGGGTGAGGTCCTCCGGTCCCAGGGGGTCGCGCCCGAGGTGGCCGAGCGGGAGCACGGGGGTGTCACCGGCCCACTGGGCGGCGTACTTCTCCTGCTGGGCGGCGATCCCGGCCAGCCAGGGGTCGGGCGAGCCCTGCGGCACCATCCGGTTGGCGACGATCGCGCCGACCGGGAGCTGTTCGAGGGCGAGGCCGAGCAGTCCGGTGCGCAGTGCGGCGTCGGCGCCCGGTCCCGGCTCGGCGACCAGCCGCAGCGAGGTGGTGTCGGCCTCGACGACGGCCTGGACGGCGGCCAGCTCCTCGTCCCAGCGCGCCGCGGCCTCGTACAGCCACTGCGCGGGCATGGGTACGCCGGCCAGCTGGGCCAGTACGGGGCGCAGGGCGCGGGCCGCCTGCCGCTCGGCCGGCAGCAGCCGGGCCAGGTAGCGGCGCAGCTGGGCGGGGAGGGCGAGGGTGGCGACGGCCCGGTGCAGCGGCGGCATGTCGACGACGAGGAGGTCGACGCCGGGTGCGGCGGCGGCCCGGCGCAGGGCGCGGAGCAGGGCGAACTGCTCGGCGCCGGGCAGCTCGGTGAGCTCCTCGGCCCCCAGCGGCCGGGCCCCGACCATGCCGAGCAGGGCGGATCCGCGTTCCTGGAGGGCGACGAGCTCCTCGCGGAACTCCTCGCCGGAGTCGACGCGGGCCACGAGGACCCCGTCGGCGGGTACGGCGGTGAGCCCCGGCGCGGCCTGGACGGGCTGTCCGCCGGGCTCCCCGACCAGTGCGGCCACGGGGTCGCCCGGGTCGCCGGAGAGCAGCAGCACCCGCTGCCCGGCCTGTGCGGCGGCGAGGGCCGTCGCCGCGGCGACGGTGGTCCGGCCGGCCCCGCCGGGACCGGTGATCAACAGTGTGTGCATGGTGCAGGTGCTCCTCGTGCGCACCGGCGGAGCGGGGCTCCGTCCGGACCCGGGTCCTGGCCCCGGCCCCGCGCCTCAGGCAGATTCGGTGGATTCGACGCGCTTCTTCAGGCCGGCCAGGGCGCGGTCGATGATGACCTTCTCGGCCTTGCGCTTGATCATGCCCAGCATCGGGATCTTGACGTCGACGGTCAGCTGGTAGGTGACCTCGGTGCGCTTGCCGCCCTCCAGGGGGGCGAGCCGGTAGGAGCCGTCGAGCTGGCGCAGCATCTGCGACTTGTCCAGGGTCCAGCTGACCTCGTCCGTGCCCTTCCAGGTGTAGGCGAGGGTGTGGTCGTCCTTGATGGCGCCGGCGTCGAGCAGCAGCCGGACCTTTTCGGCGCGGCCCGCGGAGTCGGTGGCCAGCACCTCGGCCTCCTTCACCTCGCCGGTCCAGTCGGGGTAGCGGGCGAAGTCGGCGATCACGGCCATCACGTCGGCCGGCGACGCCTCGATCGTGATGGTCGAGCTGGTGTGTTCGGCCATGGCAGTCCGCCCTCCAGGCTGGGGGTACCTCCCAGCGGTGGCTGGGGGAGTTCGAGGAAGTGTGCGGCCTACGGCCGCCGCGTGCAGGCTACCGTGCGTGTGGGGGTCACCACTCCAGGGCCCAGGGCGTTCCGGTGGCGGCGAAGTGCCCGACGTTCACGCATTCCGTGCCGCCGATCCGCATCCGCCGGGCGAGCGGCTGGTGCACGTGCCCGAACAGCGCGTACCGGGGGCGGGTCCGCCTGATCGCGGCGAGCAGGGCCTCGCTGCCGCGCTCGAACCGGCGCGCGACCGTGTCGTAGCAGAGCTCGGGCACCTCCGGCGGGATGTGCGAGCAGAGCACGTCGACTTCGCCGAGGGCCTCGACCTTGGCGGCGTACTCCTCCTCGTCCACCTCGTACGGGGTGCGCATCGGGGAGGGCAGTCCGCCGCCGACGAAGCCGAAGACGCGGCCGCCGATCTCCACCCGCTGCCCGTCGAGGACGGTGGTGCCGGGGGCGGCGTACTCGTGCCACAGACCGGGGATGTCGACGTTGCCGTAGGTGGCGTACGTGGGGTGGGGGAACGCGGCGAACATCTCGGCGTACTGGCGGCGCACGGCGCCCTCGATCAGTTGTTCGCGGTCCAGGCCGGCCCAGAGCCGCCGCCCGAGGTCCCGGGCCTCGTCGAAGCGACGCGCGGTGCGCAGCTCCACGATCCGGTCGGCGTTCTCGACGCCGAACAGGTCGGGGAAGATGCCGCGCGAGTGGTCGGCGTAGTCGAGGAAGAGCACGAGGTCGCCGAGGCAGATCAGGGCGTCGGCGCCCTCTCCGGCCCGGGCGAGGGCCTCGGCGTTGCCGTGGACGTCGCTGACGACATGGACCCGCGTGCTGCTTTTCCTGCCACCCATGCGCTCCACCCTAGGGGGGCCCGGGGGATGCGGGTAGAGCGGGTGGCACAGGCGGCCTACCTGCGGTTACTTCCGAGTCCTCCGAGGGGTCGACTACTGTCGGCATGGCACGGCCGCGTCATGTGACGCACGGAACATCTGGCCGGTTCCCCCTATCCGGAACCCACTACCGGTGGGTAACGTCCGGTCGGTCCACATGGTGGCGATGGCGCCCAGAGGAGCAGCAGTCTTGCGCGAGTTCAGCCTTCCGGCCCTGTACGAGGTCCCGTCGGACGGGAACCTGACGGATCTCATCCGCCGCAACGCCGCCCAGCATCCCGACACCGCCGTCATGGCCCGCAAGGTCGACGGCCGGTGGCAGGACGTCACCGCGACCGAGTTCCTCGCCGAGGTGCGCGCCGTCGCCAAGGGTCTGATCGCGGCCGGCGTCCGGCCCGGCGACCGCGTCGCGCTCGTCTCCCGCACCCGCTACGAGTGGGTGCTCGTCGACTTCGCGATCTGGACGGCCGGCGGCGTCACCGTCCCCGTGTACGAGACCAGCTCGCCCGAGCAGATCCAGTGGATCCTCGGCGACTCCGGCGCGGTCGCCGCCGTCGTCGAGAGCCCGGGGCACAGCGCGGCCGTGGCCTCGCTGCGCGACCGGCTGCCGGAGCTGCGCGAGGTCTGGGAGATCGAGCAGGGCGCGCTCGCCACGCTGAAGACCGCCGGTGCGGACGTCACCGACGCCGAGGTCGACGCGCGCAGCTCGCTGGCGAACGCCGACGACCCGGCCACCATCGTCTACACCTCGGGCACCACCGGCCGCCCCAAGGGCTGCGTGCTGTCCCACCGCAACTTCTTCGCGGAGTGCGGCAACGCGGTGGAGCGCCTGAGCCCGCTGTTCAAGACCGGCGAGTGCTCGGTGCTGCTGTTCCTGCCGGCCGCGCACGTCTTCGGGCGGCTCGTGGAGGTGGCGGCCGTCCTGGCGCCGATCCGCCTGGGCTGCGTACCCGACATCAAGAACCTCACCGACGAGCTGCAGTCCTTCCGCCCCACGCTGATCCTCGGCGTCCCCCGGGTCTTCGAGAAGGTCTACAACTCGGCGCGCGCCAAGGCGCAGGCCGAGGGCAAGGGGAAGATCTTCGATGCGGCGGCCGACACGGCCATCGCCTACAGCCGTGCGCTGGACACCCCGCGCGGCCCGTCGTTCGGGCTCAAGCTCAAGCACAAGGTCTTCTCGAAGCTGGTCTACAGCAAGCTGCACGCCGTCCTCGGCGGCCGCGGCGAGTACGCGATCTCCGGCGGCGCCCCGCTGGGCGAGCGGCTCGGCCACTTCTTCCGCGGCATCGGCTTCACGGTCCTGGAGGGCTACGGCCTGACCGAGTCCTGTGCGGCGACCACCTTCAACCCGTGGGACAAGCAGAAGATCGGTACGGTCGGCCAGCCCATGCCGGGCTCCGTGGTGCGCATCGCGGACGACGGCGAGGTGCTGCTGCACGGCGAGCAGATCTTCACCGGGTACTGGAAGAACGAGACGGCGACCGCGGAGGCGCTGACCGACGGCTGGTTCCACACCGGCGACGTCGGCACCCTCGACGAGGACGGCTACCTGACGATCACCGGTCGCAAGAAGGAGCTCATCGTCACGGCGGGCGGCAAGAACGTGGCCCCCGCGGTGATCGAGGACCGGATCCGGGCGCACGCGCTGGTCGCGGAGTGCATGGTGGTCGGCGACGCGAGGCCGTTCGTGGCCGCGCTGGTCACGATCGACGAGGAGTTCCTGGGCCGCTGGGCCGCGGAGAACGGCAAGCCGGCCGGGGTCACGGCGGCGGAGCTGCGCCAGGACGCGGACCTCATCGCCGCCGTCCAGAAGGCCGTGGACGACGGCAACGCGGCGGTTTCCAAGGCGGAATCGGTGCGGAAATTCCGCATTCTGCCCTCCCAGTTCACGGAGGAGTCGGGTCACATCACGCCTTCGCTGAAGCTCAAGCGGAATGTGGTGGCGAAGGACTTCGCGGACGAGATCGAGGCCCTGTACCGGGGCTGATCGCCCCTCCGGGTGATCAGCGGGGGTCCTCGGCAAGGATCCTCTCCATGTTCCGCTCCGCGAGTGCGGTGATGGTGACGAACGGGTTCACCCCGAGCGAGCCCGGGACGAGGGAGCCGTCGACGACGTACAGCCCCCGGTAGCCCTTGGCGCGGCCGTAGTCGTCGGTCGCGTCACCCAGGACGCAGCCGCCGAGCGGGTGGTACGTGAAGTTGTCGGCGAAGTTCCTGTTGTCGCCGAACAGGTCGTACCGGTAGATCGTGAAGTTGGCCCGGTTGATCCGGTCGAAGAGGCGTTTGGCGGCCTGGACGGACGGGGTGTTCTGGTCCCGCCGCCAGTTGAGCCGCGCCGAGTCGCTCGCGGCGTCGTACGTGAAGTGCCCGCGCTCGGGGTTCTTGGTGATGGCCAGGTACATCGAGATCCAGTGCTCGAAGCCCATCGGCAGCGGGGCGATCTCCGCGAAGACCGGGTTGGCGGCGTTGTCCCAGTCGTCGATGCCCAGGGCGGGCATGGTGGCCTGGTTGGCGCCGACCGTGTCCCAGAGGTGGTTGGCCCGCGCGGTCATCACGTTGCCGTTGTGGCCCCAGCCGAGTCCGACCTTCTCGCTGAGCGCGGGCAGGGTGCCGCGCTCGCGGGCGCGCAGCAGGATCTCGGTGGTGCCGAGGCTGCCGGCGCCGAGGAAGAGCTGTTTGCAGCCGAGTTCCCTGACCTGGGTGACCCTCCCCGTCAGATCACCGGTCTGCACCGTGAGCACGTAGCCGCCCGCGGGGTCCTGGCGGACGCCGACGACGCGCTGCATGGTCTCGATGGTGACGTTGCCCGTGCCGAGCGCGGCCGCGAGGTAGGTCTTGTCGACGCTCTTCTTGCCGTGGTTGTTGCCGTAGATGACCTCGCCGGCCAGCGCCGAGCGGGTGGCGGTGCCCGCGGCCTCGCGCTGCATGTACGAGAAGTCGTACACGTTGGGCACGAAGGTGGTCTTCAGGCCGGTGTTCTGGGCGTGCTTGCGGGAGATCCGGGCGAACCGGTACCACTCCGTGGACTCGAACCAGCCCGGGTCGATGTCGTTGACGCCGAGCGCGGCGCGGGCGCGCGGGTAGTAGGTGCCGTACATCGCGTCGGCGTCGACCTGGGGCAGCACCTCGGCGAAGTAGGAGCGGCGCGGGGTCGGGGCCATGCCGCCGTTGACGAGGGAGCCGCCGCCGACGCCGCGGCCGACGTACACGGACATGTCGCCGTAGTTCACCCGGTCGAGGACGCCGGGGTACGGACTGATGTCCCGGTTGACGACGTCGAGCCAGAGGAACTGGGCGAGCGGGGCCTCGGTACGGGTGCGGAACCACATGGAGCGCTGGTCGGGCGCCGACGTGGAGGGGAAGACCTTGCCGTCGGGGCCGGGGGTGTTCCAGAGCCGGCCCATTTCGAGGACGACGGTGCGTACGCCGGCCTGCCCGAGCCGGAGGGCGGCGACCGCCGAGCCGTAGCCGGAGCCCACGACGATGGCGGGGGCGTACTGCGCGGCGGGGGGCTCGGCGGCGGCGGCCGACTGGAGCCCTATGCGGGTGAAGCCGAGGGCTGCGGCGGTCTGGAGGGCGCCGATACCCAGGAAGTGACGGCGCGTCAGCTGAGGTGTCATGGCCGCATCATGGGCGGAATCAGGCCGTCCACCCAGAGGCGGTGTTGACAGACATCTGAGGAACAGTCAGGTGTGGCGAAGGATCACCTGGCGGTGCCGCGCACCGTCCGGCCGCCCTGACCGACGCGGCCACCGGCACGGAGGGGCGCGGGCGCCGTGCGGCCCCGCGGCTGGCGCGGGCGGGGGCGCCGTCCGGCCCTGCGGCTGGGGCGGGCGGGGGCGGGGGCTCCGTGGGCCCCGCGGCCGCACGCCCGAGGCGGCCGGCGGGAGCGTCGGGACAGCCACTTGGCAGCTGCGGGAGCGTCGGCGCAGCCACCCGGCAGCTGCGCGGAGTGTCAGAGCAGGTCGCGCAGGCGGTCCGCCAGCAGGTCCCAGCGCCATTTCTCCTCGACCCAGGCGCGGCCGCGCTCGCCCATGCGCCGGCGCAGCTCCGGGTCCCGCAGCAGGGCGATCACGCGGTCCGCCGCGTCCTCGGGGACACCGCCGCGGACGACCCAGCCCGTCTCGCCCTCCAGTACCGCGTCCGGCGCGCCGCCCGAATCGCCCGCGACGACCGGCAGGCCCGTCGCCGAGGCCTCCAGGTAGACGATGCCCAGGCCCTCCACGTCCAGCCCGCCCCGCCGGGTCCGGCAGGGCATCGCGAAGACGTCCCCGGCGCCGTAGTGGGCGGGCAGTTCGCCCCACGGGACGGCGCCCGTGAAGACCACGGCGTCCGCGACCCCCGTGGAGGCCGCCAGCGCCCGCAGGTCCGCCTCGTACGGGCCGCCGCCCACCACCAGCAGCACGGCGTCCGGCACCGCGGCCAGGATCCGTGGCATCGCCTCGATCAGCGTGTCCTGCCCCTTGCGCGGGACCAGCCGCGAGACGCACACCACCACCGGCCGGTCCGACAGCCCCAGCCGGGCCCGGACCGCGTCACCGCCCGACCCGGGGTGGAAGGTCTTCTCGTCCACCCCCGGCGGGAGTTGCACCATGCGCGCCGCCGCCCGGTCCGTCAGCGCCGAGGCGATCCGCGAGCGCGTGTACTCCCCCAGGTACGTCAGCGTGTCCGTGCCCTCGCCGATCCGGCGCAGCAGCTGCCGGGCCGCCGGGAGCTGCGCCCAGCCGGCCTCGTGCCCGTGGGTGGTGGCCACGATCCGCCGGGCGCCGGCCCGGCGCAGTGCCGGGCCCATCAGACCCAGCGGGGCCGCGGCCCCGAACCACACCGACTCGCAGCCGTGTTCGCGCAGCAGCCCGACCGCCCGCCGGGTCACCCGCGGGGTCGGCAGCAGCATCGTCGTCCGGTCGCGCACGACCTGGAACGGCTGCTCGGCGTCGAAGGCCGCCGTGGCCTCCCGGCCCTCGGCACCGTGCTTCCAGGTGGAGGCGTAGACGACGATCCGGTCGTGATCCAGCCGCAGTGCCATGTTGTGCAGGAAGGCCTGGATGCCGCCCGGGCGCGGCGGGAAGTCGTTGGTCACGATCAGCGTCTTGTGCATCGCCAGCCAAAGTACCGGACGCCCCCGCACCCTCCCTCCCCGGCCGCGAGCCGGGCGGGGAAGGCCTTCAGGGCGCGCCCAGCTCCTGGCGCAGGGCCGCCTGCCAGGCCAGGGTCAGACCGGGCGGATCGCCGCCGACGGTCTCCTCCAGGGCGCTCGCCAGGGGTTCGCGGCCCGCCCGCTCGTACAGGCGGACCAGCACGGCGTCGCCCCAGCGGGACGCGATCAGCCGGCAGGCCAGCCAGGCGCCCTCGTACGCGCGGGCCAGCGCCTCCGGGTCGCCGCCGAAGGCGAACTCCCCGTCGGCGGGCAGCGCCCCCGGCAGCACGCCCCGGCGTACGGCCCGGCCCAGGGCCGGCGCGGCCTGCTGCGGGGTGGTGGCGGTGCCGCGGTACGCCACCCAGTCGGCGAGGCCCTCCGACAGCCACAGCGGGGTCCGGGCGGTGGTCGCGGCGCGGGTGGCCACGTGGGTGACCTCGTGGGTGAGGACGACCCCGCGCCCCGCCCCGCTGAGCTCCGCCCACCCCTTGGGGTTGACGACGACCCGGTCGGCGGGGGCCGCGGCCGCGCCGACGCGGCCCGTCGTCACGGCCCCCATGCCCCGGTACTCGGCGGCCGGACGGCCCAGCAGCTGCGCCATCCGCTCCAGTGAGGCCGGTACCAGCACCACCACCCGGCCCGCCCACGGCCGCGGCCAGCCGGCGCTCACCGCGGGCACCGCCCGGTCGGCCTCCGCCGCGACCGCGGACAGCGTCCCGGCGTCCTGCCCGCCGCCCAGCACCAGGGAGTGCGCACCCCGGACCACCGCCACCGGCCCCTGGTCCCACAGCTCGGGCGGGGCACCCGGCGCCGGGCCGTCCCCGCTGACCCGCCAGCGGCCGCCGTCGCGGCTCAGCCGCACCTCGCGCGCCGAACCCGCGGGGGCCTTGTCGTAGCCGGTGAGCCGGTAGTGCAGCTGTGCCCGGGCGGTGGCCCGGTCGCCGCTGCGGCTGACCGCGGAGACCTCGTACGCCCATCCCTCCAGGGGGATCCCGGCGAGCTGTGCGGGCGGGGTCCGCGACCAGGCGGCGACGGCCTCCCGGACGTCCCGCTCGGCGGTGCCGGGTGCGTCCGGCGCGACGGACGCACCGCACCCCGTGAGCAGCACGCTCAGCAGGAGCGGCAGTGCGCGTACGAGGAGCCGGCGGAGCGGGGACATCCGTCGATCGTACGCACGGCCGCGTCAGGGCCGGGTGACGGAGGACACCGGCATCATCCCGACCGGGTCGTACCGCACCCGCGCCCCCGGGTACGGGGCGTGGACCACCTGGCCGTTGCCGACGTACATGCCGACGTGGCTGGCGTCCGAGCGGTACGTGACCAGGTCGCCGGGCTGCGCCTGCGAGAGCGGGACCCGGCGGCCGGCGTACCGCTGGGCCTGCGAGGTGCGCGGCAGGGAGACGCCCGCCTGCCGGTACGACCACACCATCAGCCCGGAGCAGTCGAAGCCGGAGGGCCCGGTGGAGCCCCAGACGTAGGGGCGGCCGACGGCGGACCGGGCGGCCATCACGGCGGCGGCGGCCCGCCCCGAGGAGGGGACCGCCGCGCCCAGGTCGGGCAGTCCCCCGGGCCGGTCGCCGGAGCGCGAGGCCCGCTCGAAGTCGGCCCGCTCCTGCGAGGGCATGGCGTTGAGCAGCCGGCGGGCCTCGGCGAGTTTGGCGGTGACGGCGCGCTTCTGGCGGGCCACGTCGGCGCGGACGGTGTCGAGTTCGGACAGCTTCTGCGAGGCCTCGTGGCGCTGCTGGCCCAGTCGGCGCTGCTCCTTGCGCAGTTCGTCGAGCTGCCGGGCCTGCCGGTCCGTCAGCCTGTCCAGCTGGGAGGCCCGGTCGAGGTACTCGTCCGGGTCGTTCGAGAGCATCAGCTGGACGGCGGGGTCGATGCCGCCGGAGCGGTACTGGGCTCCGGCGAAGGCTCCGAGGACGCCGCGCATGGTGTTGATGCGGTCCTGGCCGCGGGCCAGCGCGTCCTGGACGCGGTCGATCTCGGTGCGCAGCCGCTCGGCCCGCTCGCCCGCCCGGTTGTAGCGCTCGGTGGCCTGTTCGGCCTCCTCGAAGAGCCGGTCGACCTGGGCGCGGGCACCGGCCGGGGGCTCCTGCGGCAGGGCCGGGGCGGCGCTCGCCGTCGCCCCCGTCATGGCTGCCGCGGCGGTTGCGGCGACGGCGAGGACGGTGACCTTGGTGTTCCGGTCGAGGCTGCCGAGCCCGGTCCGGCGATGGGACGCCACGTGGAACCGCTCCCTTCCGCTGCGCGGGCCCGGGTCCGCCCTCCGTGGACGGACGTGTGCCGGGTTCCGCGCTGGCAGACAGTAACCGCGCCACCACGCACCGGCCAACGACCGCCGGAGGGCGTGCACGCCGACGCCCCGCCGGAGACGCAGGTCACCGGCGGGGCGTGTGGTCACAGCGGGGCCGCGGAATTCGCCCGGATGGGCGGTGTGCGGCGCGTCTCCCCGGGCCGGGGAGAACGGGTCAGCCGACGCGGACGCCGAACTGGAAGGGCATGTTCTTCATGGCCTCGTAGCGGACGCCGCCGGTCGGGTTGGAGGCGTGGAAGACCTGGCCGTTGCCCGCGTAGAGGCCCACGTGGTGCAGGTCGCTGTAGAAGAAGACCAGGTCTCCGGGCTGGAGTTCGCTCATGCCGATGCGCGTGCCGTCGTTGGCCTGCGTGTAGGTGGTGCGGCTGATGTCGACGCCGGCCTGGCCGTAGGCCCACTGGGTCAGGCCCGAGCAGTCCCACGAGTCGGGACCCGTGTCGCCCATGTGGTAGCGGTCGCCCTTCTGGGTGATCGCCGCGGCGAGGGCCGCGCCGGCCCGGCCCGAGCCCTTCACCGCACCCCCCTTGGCACCCCCGCCGGCGGCGTCCGCGGCGGCCTGACCGTCCTTGGCCGCGTCGCTCTTGAGCTGGCTGCGCTCGTCCGCGGTCAGGGTGTTGAGGAGGGCCTGGGCGTCGGCGAGCTTGGCCTGGGCGGCCGACTTCTTCTCGGCGAGTTCCTTGCGGACGGCTTCGAGGTCGGCGAGCTTGCCGGTGGCCTCCTGGCGCTGCTGCGCGAGGCTGCGCTGCTTGGCCTGGATCTTCGATATCGCCTCGACCTGCTTGCCGCTCAACTGCTGGAGCGTGGAGGCCTTGTCGAGGTAGCCGTCCGGGTCGTCGGACAGCAGGAGCAGCACGGACTGGTCGAGGCCGCCGCCGCGGTACTGGGCGGTGGCCATCGAACCGAGCGTGTTGCGCAGGCTGTTGAGCTCGTCCTGGCCGCGCGCGACCCGGTCCTGGAGCTGGGAGATCTCCTTCTCCAGCTGGTCCTGGCGCTCCTTGGCCCCGTTGAACTTCTCGGTGGCCTGCTCGGACTCCTCGTAGAGGGCGTCGACCTTGCTCTTGACCTCGTCCTTGCTCGGCTTGTCCGGGGCGGCCATGGCCGACTGGGAGGAGAGGGCGACGGCCGCGGTGGCGAGGGCGGTGAGCACGCTCACGCGGGTGCGGGTCGGCGGCTTGGGTCGACGGTGGGACGCCACGAACGCGAGCTCCTTCATTCCTGGAGCCGCCGAAGACGGTCGCAAGGCTCGGCAGCGCGCCTCCGCCGTCACCCCGAATGAGTGACTTACCGCACGAAGGTTTGAGGTGACCTTAGTGACCTTGCTGTGATCAGTTCAAATCCTGCCGGGAAAAAAGTGGCCCCCCGACCAGGTTCTTTACCAACAGCCCACGCTCCGTGCAGGGCACTTGACGGTACGTTCCCCAACCGCCCCACCAAATCGGGCATACCGCCGAGGAGTTACGAAACGCGCGAAAGCCGCTTCAGCAACAAGGCGGACGCAACCGGCCGGGCGCCGGCCTTCGCCACACCGTCGGCCACCTCGCGGTCGGTGGACACCACGACCACGGGCCGGCCGGGCGGTTCCGCGCGCACCAGCTGGCGGATGAGCTCGTCCGCCGTCACCCCCGGCTTGGAGAACAGCACCCGCACCCCGCGCGGCGGCGCGAGCAGCACCGGGGCCGCCAGTTCCGCACCGTCGAAGACGCAGGTCATCTCCGCGCCGGTCTGCGCGGCCAGCATCGACAGCCCGCCCAGCAGCCGCAGCCGCTGCTTCTCCAGCGGCATCGTCGGATAGCCGGTCTTCGTCACGTTGTAGCCGTCGACGACCAGATGGGCCTGGGGCAGCGCCAACAACTGGTCCAGCAGCGCCGGATCGGTCTCCGACAGCGCCCGCGCCGCGATGTCCTTCGGTGTCATCCGGCCCGGCTCCACCGCGTCCACGGTGTCGGCCGGCCGCGTCGACACCGGCGGCAGCGCCAGCTCGCGGCGCAGCCCCTGGGCCGCGTCCAGCACGGTGTCGAGCAGCAGCCGCAGCCGCATGTCCTCGACGCTGCGGCCCTCGCGGGTGGCCCGGCGGGAGGTCTCCAGCGCCGCCTCCACCTCGGCGAGGCGGGACTTCAGGCGCCGGCTCTCGCTCTCGGCGGCCGCCACCTGCGCGGCCGCCTCGCCGCGGATCCCGTCGATCTCGGCGGTGACCTTGCGCAGGGCCGCCTCCCCGCGCTTCACGTCGCTCTGGGCACTGCGCAGCTTGCGCTGAAGCGATTCCGCTTCCCTGCGCGCCGCGTCCAGCTCGGCCCGCACCTGCTCTCCACCGAGCCGCTGTACGTCCCGGGCGTGCGCCAGTTCCTCGCGGAGCCGGTCCAGTTCGCGCCGGGTCTCCTCGCCGACCCGCTCGGCGTCGGCGCGCTGCGCCTCCTCGCCCGCGGCGGCCACCAGCTTCACCCAGCCGACCGGCCGCAGCACGTACGCGGCGGCCGCCACGTCCAGCGGGTCCGCGGCGGCCGGCGGTGCGCCGGACTCCAGCGCACCGGCCAGTTCGGCCTGGGCCTCGCGCAGCTTCTCGGCGACGCGGCCGCGGAACACGGCGTCCGTCTCCACGGCGGCGGCCATCGCGTTGCCCGCGAACTTGGCGCGCCGGGTCGGGGTGAACCGGGCGTACTGGCGCAGCTGTGCCGGGAGGTCCGCGACCGTCAGGCCGCCGAAGGCGTCCGAGACGAGCGCGACGACCCGGCGCCGCACGCCTTCCGGCAGCGGGCGGTCGAGCACCTCGGCGGCGTCGCCGGCCGCACCGGCCGGCTCAGCGCCGCTTGCTGGCTCCACAATCCGTCACCCCTACCGTGATCTACTGTGGGCCCGGCTCCTTCAGGAGTCCGCGCCCGGCCTGTCCACGAGCTCGATCTGGTCCACCGCGTTGCACCAGCGGCAGCGGACCGACTCGATGGTCTCATTGACCACCTCGCGCTCCTCGACCTTGGGCTCCCCGGCGAGATCCAGGTGGACGTACTCGACGACCTTCGACGAACGAGTGACGTCGAAACGCGTGAGGTTGCCGCACAGCGTGCAGCGCCACCGGGTGGTGTCGGTCGGCAGGGGAACCGTCATCAGGCCGCTCTCTCCTTCGTAGTGCTTTCAATTAAAGCCGCCGTCCGCGTCAATCGGCGGACCGCAGCACGTAACCCTACGGCCTGCCGGTGCCCGGGGCGGGTCCGCTTGGGTCATGCTCGATCGCATGATCGTAAGGTGGCAGGCCCTCCGGGAGGCCGCGCGGGGCCCGGTGGTCGTCCACGCACTGATCGCCGGCTGCTGCGCGGTGTTCCTGCTCGGCCCGGCTTCGGGGCTGAATCCCTCGTACGGGACGGGCCAAGGGTTACTGGAGACGGGGACCGCGTACTTCCGGCGCTGGGGCGTGGTCCCGGACGAACTGTTCGGCGGCTCCGCGCGGGCCCTGCTGACTCCGCTCACCGCGCTGTTCGTGCACGGCAGCTGGCTCCACCTGCTCGGCAACATGCTCTTCCTCTACGTCTTCGGCGTGATGACGCAGGAGCGGATGGGGCGGCCGGAGTTCCTGGCCTTCTACATCTGTACGGGTTACCTGGCGCTGGCGGCGTACGCGGCGGCCAACGCCGCCTCGGCCCAGACCCTGGTCGGCGCGTCGGGCGCGATCTCGGCGGTCCTGGGCGCGTTCCTGTGCCTGTTCCCCCGGGCGAGGGTGACGAGCCTGTTCCCGTTCCTCTTCTTCCTGCCGCTGCGGTTCCCCGCGTGGATCGTGCTGATGTTCTGGTTCGGCCTGCAGTGGCTGGCGGCGCACCGCGCGGGGAGCGGTCCGGGGGTGGCGTACCTGGCCCACGTCGTGGGCTTCTCGCTGGGCTTCGTCTACGCGTGGGTGCGCTATCGGCGTACGACTAGAGTGAGGCGACCAGCGACGGCCACCGAGGGAGACAGCCAGCCGTGATCACCGCGATCGTGCTCATCAAGACCAGCGTGGACCGCATCCCCGAGATCGCCGAGTCCATCGCCGCGCTGGACAGTGTCAGCGAGGTCTACTCCGTCACCGGGACGTACGACCTGATCGCCCTGGTCCGCGTGGCCCGCCACGAGAACCTGGCGGACATCATCCCGGGCCGCATCAGCAAGATCCCGGGCGTGGAGGCGACGGACACCCACGTGGCGTTCCGCACCTACTCCCAGCACGACCTGGAAGCGGCCTTCGCCATCGGCCTGGACGCGTAGCGCGTAGCCCGACACTCCGGGCCGGGTCACGGTCCCGGAAGACTCCCGCCGGGCGGCGCCACCCGGCCGTCGGCCGGCCGGAAGACGCAGCCGCGCAGGTATCCGGCGAGGCCACCGCCGATGCGGGCGACGTATGCGCGGACCCCGGCGCCCGCCCCCGCCCGTCACCCCGCTCCGAAACCCGCCACTTCCGGCCCAGGGCCACTCCGGTCGCGCCGCACCGGGCCGCGCCCCGGCCCCACCGGGCAGCGGCCTGCCCACGCTCGCGCGGACGGCCGGTACCGGGCCCCGCACGTCATGGTCGGCAGCGTGTCACACCGCCGGGACGCAGCGGCCCTCTTCGGTGCGGTACTGCCACTTGGCGCCGTCCGCGACGAGCTCCTTGACGGCCCGCACGAACCGCTCCACGTGCTCGTCGGGGGTACCGGCGCCGAAGCTGACACGGATGGCGTTGAGGGTGGGGGTCCCCCCGGACGAAGTCTGGGCGAGCTCGCCCGGGCCGGCCTCCGGGGCTCCGCACTCGCCCTGGGCCTGCGGCTCGCTGCCGAGCAGGGTGCGGACCAGCGGGTGGGCGCAGAACAGGCCGTCGCGGACGCCGATCCCGTACTCCGCCGACAGCGCGGCAGCGAAGTGCGAGCTGTTCCAGCCGCCCACGACGAAGGAGATGACGCCGACGCGCGGGGCGTCGTCGCCGAAGAGGGAGAGCACGCGCACGGCGGGGACCTCGGCCAGGCCTTCGCGGACCTTCGCGATGAGGTGCCGCTCGCGGGCGACGAGGTCCTCGAAGCCGGCCTCGGTCAGGGCCCTGCAGGCCGAGGCGATGGAGTAGACGCCGATGACGTTCGGGGAGCCGGCCTCGTGGCGGGCGGCCGTCGTGTGCCACTCGACGTCGACGCCGCCGTCCTCGCGACGGGCGACCTTGCGGGAGGCGCCGCCGCCGGCCAGGTACGGCTGCGCCTGCTGGAGCCAGTCCGCGCGGCCGGCCAGCACGCCCGAGCCGAACGGCGCGTACAGCTTGTGCCCGGAGAAGGCCACCCAGTCCACGTCCAGCTCCTGTACGGAGACGGGGTGGTGCGGGGCCAGCTGGGCGGCGTCCAGGACGATCCGCGCGCCGTGGGCGTGCGCGGCCGCGGCGAGCTCCTTCACCGGCCACAGTTCACCGGTGACGTTGGACGCGCCGGTGACGCAGACCAGGGCCGGGCCCTGGGGGCCTCCCCTGCCCGAGCGAGGCAGGGAGCCCGGGGAAGGCTCGCGGTCGGCGAGCGCGCGCTCCAGGATTTCGACGGCCTGGTCCGGGGTCCGCGGGGCGTCGAGGTAGGTGACCTGGGCGTTCGTCCACGGCAGCAGCGAGGCGTGGTGCTCGGTCTCGAAGACGAACACCTCGCAGTCCGCGGGGAGTGCGGCGGCGAGCAGGTTCAGCGAGTCGGTGGTGGAGCGGGTGAAGACCACCTGGTCGGCGGGCCGGCAGTCGAGGAACTCGGCGACGGTGGCCCGGCTCTGCTCGAAGAGGTCAGTGGAGAGCTGGGAGAGGTACCCGGCCCCGCGGTGGACGCTGCCGTAGTAGGGGGCGTACGCGGCGACGTCGTCCCAGACCCGCTGGAGGGCGGGGGCGCTGGCCGCGTAGTCCAGGGCCGCGTACGTGACCTCGCCGCCGGTGACGAGGGGGACGGTCACGTCCCGGCCGAGGACCGGCAGCGGCCGGGCACAGGCGGGGCCGGCGGTGGGGGGCACGGCGGAGGCGGTGGTGGCGACGACGGTGTTCGGGTACGTGGACATGGCGGTATCTCCCGGCAGGACAGGCTGAATGGCTTCGGAGGGCCCGTACGTGGGTGCACGGATGCACGGCGCGCGGGTACGCGGATGCACGTGTGCCAGTGGTACGGGAGTTGCCTCGACGCGCGGACGACTCGGGGCCGCACGGAGGGTGAAGAAGGGGCGGAGTCGCCCTATCGCATTCGCTTGCTCACGGAAAAGCTCCTCGGGAGACCAGGACCCCTGGTGTCGAGGGATCCGCGCTTGCCGTAGGCCTTTGTGGCTACGACCTGGTCATCACCCGGGGCACCCCGCCACGGAAGGAGGGTTGCCGGACAGCAAGCCGGGGCCGAAACGCTGTCACTCGTGACCTGGTCAGCATCCTGCCACAAGATCCCCGGCGCACAAGGCCCCGGTCCGCATGCTGGACCGGGGTCATGGGCGCCGTAGCCGGGGGCCTATGCGTTGCTGGCTGCCACCCAGCGGTCCAGGGCCGCCTTCGCCGCCCCCGAGTCGATGGACTCGGCCGCGCGGGTGATCGCCGCGCGGATCTCGTCCTCCAGGGAGCCCGTGCCCGGGTCCAGCGCCACCAGGGCCGCCGCCGAGTTCAGCAGGACCGCGTCGCGGACCGGGCCGGTCTCGCCGGCCAGCAGGCGGCGGGCGACGTCCGCGTTGTACGAGGCGTCCGCGCCGCGCAGCGCCGAGACGTCGACCAGCGGGATGCCCACGTCACGCGGGTCGAACGGCTGCTCGTCCACCCGGCCGTCGCGGACCCACCACACCCGGGAGGTGGCCGTGGTCGTCAGTTCGTCCAGGCCGTCGTCGCCGCGGAACACCAGCGCCGAGGAGCCGCGCTCCGCCAGCACGCCCGCCACGATGGGCGCCACCCGCGGGTCCGCCACGCCCGTGGCCTGCGCCCGCACCCGCGCCGGGTTGGTCAGCGGGCCGAGGAAGTTGAAGGTGGTCCGGATGCCCAGCTCCTTGCGGGCCGCGGCCACGTGCCGCAGCGCCGGGTGGAACTTCACCGCGAAGCAGAAGGTGATGCCGGCCTGCTCCGCGACCTCGACCACCCGCGCCGGGGTGAGGTCCAGGTTGACGCCGAGCTTCTCCAGCACGTCCGAGGACCCGCTCGCGGAGGACGCGGCGCGGTTGCCGTGCTTGACCACCTTGGCGCCCGTACCGGCCACCACGATCGACGACATCGTCGAGATGTTCACCGTTTTGGCCCCGTCGCCGCCGGTGCCGACGATGTCCACCGTCCGGCCCGGCACCTCGATCAGGTTGGCGTGCCCGTACATGGACCGGACGAGGCCGTTGATCTCCGCGACGGTCTCCCCCTTGGCCCGCAGTGCCACCGCGAAACCGGCGATCTGGGCGTCGGTGGCCTCGCCGCGCATGATCCGGTCCATGGCCCAGGCCGTTTCCTCGGCGCGCAGGTCCTGACCGGTCAGCAGGGCGTCGAGGAGACCCGGCCAGCTGCCGGCCGCCACGCTGTCGCCGCCTGCCGGGGTCGCAACGTTCATGGTCCGCTCCTGCTGTCCGTCGGCCACCCGGTCCCGGGGCCCACTCGAATGGGAAGGAGATCAGCCTATCCAGCCCCGGGGACGGCAAAGAGCCCCGTCCAGACACTGGACGGGGCTCTCGCCGTGGCGACACCGGGACTGACCTGAATCAGCCCCTCAGGTGGGATCAGTGGTGGCCGTGGCCGCTCTGGATCTCCTTGTACTCCTCCACCGTGGGCTTCGGAATCTGGTTGTTCTCGGCGTAGAAGCCCTTGCTGAGCTTCGCGCGGAGCTTCTCCATGCGGCCGACCTTGCGCTCGACGCCGTTCTCGTCGACCGTCGGGCCGATCTCGACCGGCTTGTACTGCTCGTGCGCGGTGAGCGTGTGCAGCTTGCCCTGCGAGAGCGGCTCGTGGACCTCGACGAACTCACCGTGCGGCAGGCGCTTGATGATGCCGGTCTCGCGACCGTGCAGCACCTTGTCGTGGTCCCGGCGCTGGAGGCCGAGGCAGATGCGCTTGGTGGCGATGAACGCGAGGACCGGGACGACGAAGAAGCCGATCCGGACGAACCAGGTGATGTTGTTGATCGAGAGGTGGAAGTACTGCGCGAACATGTCGTTTCCACCGCCGATCAGCAGCACGATGTACTCCGCGATCCAGGCGACACCGAAGGCCGTACGGGTCGGGACGTTGCGCGGGCGGTCCAGGATGTGGTGCTCGCGCTTGTCCCCGGTGACCCAGGACTCGATGAACGGCCAGGCGGCGATCGAGCCCAGCACCAGCGGGAAGAGCAGCAGCGGGACGAACACGCCCAGGACGAGCGTGTGGCCCCACAGGTTGATCTCCCAGCCGGGCATGGCACGGATCAGGCCTTCCGGCATACCCATGTACCAGTCGGGCTGCGCACCGGTGGACACGTGGTCCGGGCGGTACGGGCCGAGCGCCCAGATCGGGTTGATCGAGGCGATCGCCGCGATGGCCGCGATGACACCGAAGACCAGGAAGAAGAAGCCTCCGGCCTTGGCCATGTAGACCGGCAGCAGCGGCATGCCGACGACGTTGTTGTTCGTCTTGCCGGGACCCGCGAACTGGGTGTGCTTGTGGTAGAAGACCAGGATCAGGTGGGCCACCAGCAGGCCCATCATGATGCCGGGCAGCAGCAGGATGTGGATCGAGTAGAACCGGGCGACGAAGTCGCCGCCGGGGAACTCGCCGCCGAAGAGGAAGAACGAGATGTACGTGCCGACGATCGGCACGGACAGGATCGCGCCCTCCATGAAGCGGACACCGGTACCCGAGAGCAGGTCGTCCGGCAGGGAGTAACCGGTGAAGCCGGTGAACATGCCGAGGACCAGCAGCAGGAAGCCGAAGATCCAGTTGACCTCGCGCGGCTTGCGGAACGCGCCGGTGAAGAAGACGCGCATCATGTGCACGACCATGCCGGCGACGAAGATCAGCGCCGACCAGTGGTGGATCTGCCGGATGAGCAGACCGCCGCGGACGTCGAAGCTGATGTCCAGCGTCGAGGCGAAGGCCTCGGACATCTGGACGCCCTGCATCGGCACGTACGAGCCGTGGTACACGACCTCGTTCATGCTCGGGTGGAAGAACAGCGTCAGGTACACACCCGTGAGGATGATGATGATGAAGCTGTAGAGGCAGATCTCACCCAGCATGAAGGACCAGTGGTCCGGGAAGATCTTGCGCATGTTGGACTTGGCCAGGCTGTAGATGCCCAGGCGGCCGTCCGCCCAGTCGGCTACCCGCTCGCCGGCCGGCGCTTTGCGCTTCGAATCGGTGGCAGTGCTCATCCGCGCTCCCAGAATGCAGGACCGACGGGCTCTTCGAAGTCGCCGAGCGCTTCAAGGAAGCCTTCGCCGTTCACGCCGATCCGCAGCTGCGGAAGCGCGTGGCCGGCCGGGCCGAAGATGACACGGGCGCCGTCGGAGAGGTCGAAGGTGGACTGGTGGCACGGGCAGAGCACGTGGTGCGTCTGCTGCTCGTACAGGCTGATCGGGCAGCCGACGTGGGTGCAGATCTTCGAGTAGGCCACGATGCCCTCGTGGGACCACTCCAGCTCCTGCTTGTCCTTGATGTCCTCCGGCTTGATCCGGACGATCATCAGGGCAGCCTTGGCGATCTGCGTCTGGAAGTCGTGCTGCTCCTCCTCCAGGCCCTCGGGCCGGGCGAAGGTCAGCGAACCGACCTGGACGTCCTCGGGACGCAGCGGCTCGTTCGTGTTGTCGTTGATGAGCAGCTTGCCCTTGGCCCACACGGTCTTGCGCAGCTTGTCCTCGGGCAGCGGGCCCAGGTCGCGCATGATCATGACGGCGGACAGCGGCAGCATGGCCAGCGCGCCCAGCATCGTGTTGCGGATCAGCGGACGACGGGCGATGCCGGACTCGTTGGCACCGTCGGCGAAGTCCGACAGGACCTTCGCCTTGACCTCCGGCGACGCCGCGATCTCGTGGCGCTCGTCGGCGACCTCGACGTCGGACATCAGGGTGCGGGCCCAGTGGACCGCGCCCGCGCCGATGCAGAAGAGCGCGGCGCCCAGGGTCAGACCGAGGGCGAAGTTGAGCGCGCTCACCTTCCCGATCGGGAAGATGTAGACGATCTTGTCGACCGGAATGATGACGTACGAGGCGATGAAGCCGATCGTGGCCAGCATCGACAGCGTGAACAGCATCGCCACGGTGCGCTCGGAGCGCTTCGCGGCCCGCTCGTCGATGTCCTGGATACGGGGCTTGTGGACCGGCAGGCCCGGGTCGGCGAACGGATCGTCCGCGACTGCTACGCCACCGTGGTGCGCGTCGCCCTGCTCGCTCGGCAGGTGCTTCTCTTCGGGAATGTCTTGGCTACTCATGACTTCTTGGCCTTAGCGGTGTGGGCCGCGACCCAGACGGCGACAGCGATCAGCGCACCCAGGCCGAAGATCCAGCCGAACAGACCTTCGGAGACGGGGCCGAGGCCACCGAGCTTCAGGCCGCCAGGGCTGACCGACTTCTCGCCGTTCACGTGCTGGAGGTACGCGATGATGTCCTTCTTCTCCTTCGTCGGCATGGTGCTGTCCGGGAAGGAGGGCATGTTCTGCGGGCCGGTGAGCATGGCCTCGTAGATGTGCTTCGGCTCGACGCCCTCGAGGTTGGGGGCGTACTTGCCGTTCGTCAGTGCGCCGCCTTCGCCGGTGAAGTTGTGGCACTGCGCGCAGTTGTTGCGGAACAGCTCACCACCCTTGGCGATGTCGGCACCCGCCGGGTCGTACTGCTTCTCGGTCGGCGTGATCGGGCCGGCGCCGAGGGAGGCGATGTACGCGGCCAGCTGGTCGATCTGGGCCTGGTCGTAGACGACCGGCTTCTTCGGCACCTGCGCGCCGGGCTGCTGGGCGGGCATGCGGCCCGTGCTCACCTGGAAGTCGACGGCCGCGGAGCCGACGCCGACCAGACTGGGGCCGTCAGTGGAACCCTGACCGCTGGCTCCGTGGCAGCTTGCGCAGCTCACGGCGTAGAGCTTCTTGCCCTCGTCGATGGCGAGGGACTGGGCGGTTTCATCGGCCTGCGCCTTGCCCGCGGGGGCGAAGGCGGCGTACAGCCCCCCAGTGGCCGCCAGCGCGAGGAGTAGAACGACGACCGCCGCCAGCGGATGGCGTCGTCGTGCGGAGAGCTTTTTCACGGATTACCCCGGTGTCAGGATCTTCTGCGTCGGTGTGTCTGGATGGAGTGCCGGGTCTGGGCCCGGTGACGTGTTCGCTACTTGATCAGGTAGATCGTCGCGAAGAGGCCGATCCAGACGACGTCGACGAAGTGCCAGTAGTAGGACACGACGATGGCCGACGTGGCCTGTTCGTGGGTGAACCTCTTGGCCGCGTACGTCCGGCCGAGGACCAGCAGGAAGGCGATGAGACCGCCCGTCACGTGCAGACCGTGGAAGCCGGTGGTCAGGTAGAACACCGAGCCGTACGGACCTGACTTGAGAGACATGCCCTCGTGCTTGACCAGCTCGGTGTACTCGAACACCTGGCCGCCAATGAAGATCGCACCCATGACGAAAGTGATCATGAACCACGTCCGGAGCTTCTTCACGTCACCGCGCTCTGCGGCGAATACGCCGAGCTGGCAGGTGAGGGAGGAAAGCACCAGGATCGTCGTGTTCGTCGCCGAGAAGGGCAGATTCAAGGCCGAAGCCTGCTCTGACCAGTACTCGGCGCCTGTCACGGATCGCAGGGTGAAGTACATCGCGAAGAGGGCCGCGAAGAACATCAGCTCGGAACTCAACCAGATGATGGTTCCGACGCTGACGAGGTTCGGCCGGTTGACCGTCGGGTGCGCGTGCCCGGTATCTACTGTCGTTGCTGTCGCCACGACCGACATTATGTCGGTCGCTTATCCCGCCCTCACCCCGGGGGGTGCCGTTCGGAGTGTCAGGGGCGTGTGCAAGGCCCGAACGGCCCATCAGATCGGCCCGGTACGCACACCGGCGGGGCTGTTCGAACCGATGTTGACATCGGGTCGGACGGAGTAGCATCCCGCGCAACATCAACGTGATTCACGGCACCGTGGAGGAACGAAATGCGGTCGACTGCACGGGTTCTGGTCTACAGCGACGACGCGAGCACCCGGGAGCAGGTGCGACTGGCGGCCGGGCGCAGGCCGGCCGCGGACCTGCCGCCGGTCGAGTTCGTGGAATGCGCCACGCTCCCGGCCGTCCTGAGCGAGCTGGACGCGGGCGGGATCGACGTGTGCGTGCTGGACGGCGAGGCGGTCCCGGCGGGCGGCATGGGCGTGTGCCGGCAGATCAAGGACGAGATCTTCCGGTGCCCGCCGGTGCTGCTGCTGATGGGGCGTCCGCAGGACGCCTGGCTGGCCACCTGGAGCCGCGCGGACGCGGCGGTGACCCTTCCGGTCGATCCCGTGGAGTTCGCGGACGCCCTGGCGGCCCTGCTGCGTTCGCGGTTGTCCCACAACGCCGCCTGACCCGCGCCGGCTCCGCCGTCCCCGTGCGGGGTCGGCGGAGCCGGCGCGGCGTGCGGCGCGGGCCCTGCGGGGATGCTCAGACGGTGGGCCGCAGGCGGGTCCGGTCGACCGGGCTGCGGCCTTCCGTGGTGCCCTTCAGGAGGGCGCTGCCGTCGCGCCATTCCTTCCAGTCCAGGTTCCAGTCGCCGAAGCCGTTGCCGAAGGGCTCCATCTCGTCGCCGATGCTGTTGATCACCTTGACGATGTCGCCCTCGGTGATGTTCTCGTAGAACCAGGCGGCGTTGCCCGTGCTCATACCGGTGCAGCCGTGGCTGACGTTCTCGGAACCCTGCGATTCGACGGACCACGGCGCGGCGTGGACGTATTCACCACTCCAGGTGACGCGGGTCGCGTAGTAGACGGGCAGGTTGTAGTACTCGCTGCCGCCGATGCCCACGGTGTCGCCGCGCATCTGGACGAAGTACTGCTTGCCGAGCACCACCTTGATCCCGTTGCGGGTGGAGAAGCCGGGCTTTCCGGTGGTCACCGGAATGGTGTTGATCACTTCTCCGTTGCGCTCGAACGTGAGGTAGTGGGAGGACGCGTCGGTGGTGACCTCGACGCGGTCCCCGATCTCCAGCGTCAGCGACTTGCTGGCGGCCCCGCGGAGGTTGTCGGAGATCTTGATGCCCTCCAGGTTGCTCCGTACGGAGACGGTGGAGTGCGCGGGCCAGTACTCCTTCGGGCGGTAGTGCAGGTGCTTGTCGTCCACCCAGTGCCAGGCGCCCTCGACGCCCGAGGGCGCGTCGACGACCAGGCCCCGCTCGACGAGGGCGCGGGCCGCCTTGTCCTGGATGGGCTCGTTGAGTTCGGCCGTGATCGGCTGCCCGACGCCGTACTTGCCCTCGTCCGGCCCGAATTCGACCTTGAGGACCTCATGGGCCGGGGTGGTCTTGAACGTCAGCCTGCGCTGCCCCGGGGCGCCGCGCTCGTCCTCGGTCTCCACCAGGACCGTGTACTGGGTGCCGGCGGCCATCGGGGCGGTGCTGTGCCAGCGGTCGCCCTTGGCGCTCAGCTCGCCCGCGAGGCGGCGCCCTTGGGTGTCCACGGCGGTGACGTCGGTGATCCGGCTGCCGCCGGTCCCCTTGGCGGTGATCTCCAGCGGCCGCTCGGGGTCGACCGGCCGGCCGCCCGGGGGCTGGTTGAAGACGACCTGCTCGCCCGCGTCGTACGGGCGGGCTGACAGCGGGTTCTCTCCGGGCCCGCAGCCGGTGGCGCCTGCCCCGAGGGACGCCACCAGCACGGAGCAGCCGACTACCGTCCAAAGACGCGGTGAGTGCTTCATGGAGCCAACGCTATGAAGATATGACCATTACTGCGCGCGGGGTGACTGCAAACGAGGGGCCCGGACTCCTCCGTCGGAGGTGTCCGGGCCCCTGGTCACTGCTGCGCGACTGCGGTCCTACTGGTTCTGGTTCTCACCGCGGTAGTACTCGTACACCCAGCCCCACAGGCCGATCACGATGATCGGGGCCGAGAAGTACATGAGCCACCATCCGAAGATGACGCCCATGAACGCGAGCGCACCGCCGATGCCCAGCGAGAGCGGCTGCCAGCTGTGCGGGGAGAAGAACCCCAGCTCGCCCGCCTCGTCGGCGACGTCGGCCTCCAGGTTGTCCTGGGCCATCTCGTCCACGCGCTTGGCCGTGAAGGCCAGGTAGTAGCCGATCATGACGCTCAGGCCGAAGGCCAGGAAGAGCGCGGTGGTTCCGACGGGCTCCTTCGACCACACGCCGTACACGACGGCCATGATCAGGATGAAGAAGGAGAGCCAGAGGAACATCTTGCCCTGGATCTTCACTTGCCGGCCTCCTTGCCACCCGCGACGGCCTTGGGGGCCACGCCGTGGTCCTCAAGGTGGTCGAGGGCCGCGATCTCAGGGTGGTGCAGGTCGAACGCCGGGGACTCGGAGCGGATCCGCGGCAGGGTGAGGAAGTTGTGCCGCGGCGGCGGGCAGGACGTCGCCCATTCGAGCGAACGGCCGTAGCCCCACGGGTCGTCGACCTCGATCTTCTTGCCGTACTTCGCCGTCTTCCAGACGTTGTACATGAACGGCAGCATCGACATGCCCAGCAGGAACGAGCTGATCGTCGAGATCGTGTTCAGGGCGGTGAACCCGTCGGCCGCGAGGTAGTCCGCGTAACGACGCGGCATGCCCTCGGCACCCAGCCAGTGCTGCACCAGGAACGTGCCGTGGAAGCCGATGAACAGCGTCCAGAAGGTGATCTTGCCCAGGCGCTCGTCCAGCATCTTGCCCGTGAACTTCGGCCACCAGAAGTGGAAGCCGGCGAACATCGCGAACACCACGGTGCCGAAGACGACGTAGTGGAAGTGCGCGACGACGAAGTACGAGTCGGAGACGTGGAAGTCCATCGGGGGCGAGGCCAGGATGACGCCGGTCAGACCACCGAAGGTGAAGGTGACCAGGAAGCCGATCGTCCAGAGCATCGGGGTCTCGAAGGACAGCGAGCCCTTCCACATGGTGCCGATCCAGTTGAAGAACTTCACACCGGTCGGTACCGCGATCAGGAAGGTCATGAAGGAGAAGAACGGCAGCAGCACACCGCCGGTGACGTACATGTGGTGGGCCCACACGGTCACGGAGAGGCCGGCGATCGCGATCGTCGCGGCGATCAGGCCGATGTAACCGAACATCGGCTTGCGCGAGAAGACCGGAATGATCTCGGAGACGATTCCGAAGAACGGTAGCGCGATGATGTACACCTCTGGGTGTCCGAAGAACCAGAAGAGGTGTTGCCACAGCAACGCGCCGCCGTTGGACGCGTCGAACACGTGCGCACCGAACTTGCGGTCGGCCTCCAGCGCGAAGAGCGCGGCGGCCAGCACCGGGAAGGCGAGCAGGACCAGGACACCGGTCAGCAGCACGTTCCAGGTGAAGATCGGCATGCGGAACATCGTCATGCCGGGAGCGCGCATGCAGATGATGGTGGTGATGAAGTTGACCGAACCGAGGATCGTGCCGAAGCCGGAGAAGGCCAGACCCATGATCCACATGTCGGCGCCGATGCCCGGCGAACGGACCGCGTCCGACAGCGGGGAGTAGGCGAACCAGCCGAAGTCGGCGGCGCCGTTCGGCGTCACGAAGCCGGCCACCGCGATGGTCGAGCCGAAAAGGTACAGCCAGTACGCGAACATGTTCAGCCGCGGGAACGCCACGTCGGGCGCGCCGATCTGCAGCGGCATGATCCAGTTCGCGAAGCCCGCGAAGAGCGGGGTGGCGAACATCAGCAGCATGATCGTGCCATGCATGGTGAACGCCTGGTTGAACTGCTCGTTCGACATGATCTGCGTGCCCGGACGAGCCAGCTCGGCGCGCATGAGGAGCGCCAGCAGACCGCCGATGAGGAAGAACACGAACGACGTGACCAGGTACATCGTGCCGATGGTCTTGTGGTCGGTAGTGGTCATCCACTTCACGACGACACTGCCCGGCCGCTTGCGCCGCACCGGAAGCTCGTTTTCATACGAGTCGGCGGCGGCACCCTGAGATTCGTTGAGGATGCTCACAGTTTGTTCGTCTCCGCATTCCGGGCCGGGTCAGTCTGCTTGATGCCGGCCGGGAGGAAGCCGGTCTGCCCCTTCTCGGCCAGTTCCTTGAGGTGCGCCCGGTAGGCCTCGGGCGAGACGACCTTGACGTTGAACAGCATCCGGGAGTGGTCGACGCCGCAGAGCTCGGCGCACTTGCCCACGAAGACGCCCTCCTGGGACGGGGTGACCTCGAAGACGTTGGTGTGGCCCGGGATGACGTCCTGCTTGAACAGGAAGGGGACCACCCAGAAGGAGTGGATGACGTCGTTCGACGACAGGATGAAGCGGACCTTCTCGCCCTTGGGCAGCCAGAGGGTCGGCCCGGGGTTCCCGGTCTGGGGGTTCCGGTCGCTCGGGACGCCCTTCTCGTAGACGCCCTCGGCGCCCGCGGGGAAGTCCTTGGTGAAGCGGTCCGGAATGTTGGCGAGCTCCTTGGGAACCTCGCCGGCCTTCGGGGTCGCCGCATCGCCGTCGACGTTCTCGACGTAGTTGAAGCCCCAGCTCCACTGGAAGCCGATCACGTTGATCGTGTGCGCCGGCTTCGGGGTGAGGGCGAGCAGCTTCGACTCGTCACGCGCGGTGAAGTAGAAGAGCACCGAGACGATGATGAGCGGGACCACGGTGTACAGCGCCTCGATGGGCATGTTGTACCGGGTCTGCGGGGGGACCTCCACCTTCGTCCGGCTGCGCCGGTGGAAGATGACGCTCCAGATGATCAGGCCCCAGACCAGGATGCCCGTGATGAGGGCAGCTGCCCACGACCCCTGCCACAGGGACAGGATGCGAGGCGCCTCCTCCGTGACCGGATAGGGCATTCCGAGCCGGGGGAAGTCTTGCCAGTTGTACGAGCAACCAGTGGCGGTCGCCAGGACCGCGCCCGCAGTCAGCGCCTGCAGCAGCTTCCGCCGCATCGGGCGCCGCGGCGAGCGGTCGGAGCCGTAGGGACTCACGTAGCGCCTTCCCGAGAGTCTCGGCCCGCGCGGCCGGCCGCGGCCGTATTCGGGTCGGTCGCCGGCCCTGACGCAGGCAGGGGTTTGGATGTTTATGCGGACCAAACCCTACTGGACGCTATTTGGGGTCGCGCGGGGAGGGTGCCCAACGCGCCGCTACTGCCCCCGAAGGGATGGATCCGCCGTACGGGGGACGGCCCAACCCCCCCTGAATGGAGCCCTCCGGAGGGCATCTGACGGCCCCTGACCTCGAACGTCCCCGGCCGCCGGTTAGCGTGGCCGGATGCCGTACTTCGACACCGCGTCCGCCGCCCCCCTGCACCCCGTGGCCCGGCAGGCGTTGCAGGCGTCCCTGGACGAGGGCTGGGCGGACCCCGCCCGGCTCTACCGGGAGGGCCGGCGCGCCCGACTGCTGCTCGACGCGGCCCGGGAGGCCGCCGCGGAAGCCGTCGGCTGCCGGCCCGACGAGCTCGTGTTCACTCCTTCGGGGACGCACGCGGTTCACACGGGCATCGCGGGGGTGCTCGCGGGACGCCGACGCGTCGGCGGTCATCTGGTCGTATCGGCGGTCGAACACAGTTCCGTCCTCCACGCGGGGGCGGCGCACGAAGCCGCCGGAGGGACGGTGACCCAGGTCCCCGTGGACCGCACGGGCGCGGTCTCCCCCGCCGGGTACGCCTCCGCGGTGGACGACTCGACGGCCCTGGCCTGCCTCCAGTCGGCCAACCACGAGGTGGGCACGGTGCAGCCGGTGGCGGAGGTCGCCGAGGTCTGCGCGGCGGCGGGGGTCCCGCTCCTGGTGGACGCGGCCCAGTCACTGGGCTGGGGCCCCGTGGAGGGCGGCTGGTCGGTGCTCACCGCGAGCGCGCACAAGTGGGGCGGCCCGGCTGGGGTCGGGCTCCTCGCGGTCCGCAAGGGAGTCCGGTTCTCGCCCCAAGGACCCGCCGACGAACGGGAGTCGGGCCGCTCCCCCGGCTTCACCAACCTCCCGGCCGTCGTGGCGGCCGCGGCGTCCCTGCGGGCCGTACGGGCCGAGGCCGACGCGGAGGCGGCCCGGCTGCGGATCCTCGTGGACCGCCTGCGGCGGCGCGTGGCCCGCCTGGTGCCGGACGTGGAGGTGGTCGGGGACCCGGAGCGGCGGCTGCCGCACCTGGTCACGTTCTCCTGCCTGTACGTCGACGGCGAGACGCTGCTGCACGAGCTGGACCGGGCGGGCTACTCCGTCTCGTCCGGCTCCTCCTGTACGAGTTCCACGCTGACCCCGAGTCATGTGCTCCGGGCGATGGGCGTGCTGTCGGAGGGCAACGTACGGGTCTCCCTGCCGCGGGGGACGACGGCGGAGGAGGTGAACGGCTTCCTGGAGGTCCTGCCCGGGGTGGTGGCGGGCGTCCGGGCCACGCTCGGCGTGGGCGAACCGGAGGCCGTGGAGCCGGTGTCGGACGCGCTGGAGATCGACGCCCTGGGGCTGCGCTGCCCGCAGCCGGTGATCGAGCTGGCCCGGGTCATCTCGTCGGTCGCGGTCGGCGGCACGGTGACCGTCCTGTCGGACGACGAGGTGGCCCGGCTGGACATCCCGGCCTGGTGCGCGATGCGCGGCCACGCCTACCTGGGCGAGTCACCCCGCACGGCGGGCGTGGCCTACACGGTCCGCCGGCAGGTCTGACGCCGGCAGGTCTGACGCCCGGCGGGGCCGGTGTCCGGCCCCGCCGGCGTCCGGGACGCGCGGCCGCGGCCGGCTACGCGGCCAGGTGGGAGCGGACCTCGGAGGCGGCGTCTTCGCCGTAGGCCTTCGTGAAGCGCTCCATGAAGTGGGCGCGGGCCAGGGTGTACTCCTGGGTGCCCAGCGTCTCGATCACCAGCGTGGCCAGCATGCAGCCGACCTGCGCCGCCCGCTCCAGGCCGACGCCCCAGCCCAGACCGGTCAGGAACCCGGCGCGGAACGCGTCGCCGACGCCCGTCGGGTCCACCTTCGACGTCTCCTCGGGGCAGCCGACGACGATCGGCTCCTGGCCGGCCCGGTCGATGCGCACGCCGCGCGAGCCCAGCGTCGTCACCCGGGTGCCGACCTTGGCGAGGATCTCCTCGTCGGACCAGCCGGACTTCGTCTCGATGAGGCCCTTCTCGTACTCGTTGGAGAAGAGGTACGTCGCACCCTCCATCAGGGTGCGGATGTTCTCGCCGTCCATCCGGGCGATCTGCTGCGAGAAGTCCGCCGCGAACGGGATCCCCCGGGTCCGGCACTCCTCGGTGTGGCGCAGCATCGCCTCGGGGTCGTCGGCGCCGATGAGGACGAGGTCGAGCCCGCCCACCCGGTCCGCGACCGCCTTCAGCTCGATCTGGCGGGCTTCGCTCATCGCGCCCGTGTAGAAGGAGCCGATCTGGTTGTGGTCCGCGTCCGTGGTGCACACGAAGCGCGCGGTGTGCAGCACCTCGGAGATCCGCACGGAGGCGGTGTCGACGCCGTGCCGGTCCAGCCACGCCCGGTACTCGTCGAAGTCGTAGCCGGCCGCGCCGACCAGGATCGGGCGGGTGCCGAGCTGGCCCATGCCGAAGCAGATGTTCGGGCCGACGCCGCCCCGCCGTACGTCGAGGTTGTCGACGAGGAAGGAGAGGGAGACCGTGTGCAGCTGGTCCGCGACCAGCTGGTCGGCGAAGCGGCCGGGGAAGGTCATGAGGTGGTCGGTGGCGATGGAGCCGGTGACTGCGATGCGCACGGCGTGGATGCTCCTGCGGAGGACGGCGAGGGGGACAGTCAAAACTACCCGGTCGCGGCCCGGCAGCCGAACGCACGAAACTACCCCGTAGTAGGTCTTTCTCCGCCCGCGGCGCCGTGCCTACCGTGCCTCCATGACCTACACCGATGGTTTCGGGTACGCCGGCACGGCCGGGAACGCCGCCGACACGCGGCCCGCTTTCGCCCGGCTGCTGGGTGACTGCGCCAGGATGGCACCGCACTGGGCGGTCCCGGCGGATCCCCGGCCGGACCGGGTGGCCCCTTCCCAGATCCACGGGATCAGGGTCCCGGCGGCTTCGGCCCGGCTGATCGCCTCCACGGCGGAGTACGGCGACTGAGTCGTCCTTTCGGGGACCTTCCGGGAGCTTTCGGAACCTTTCCGGAGCCTCTTGCGGAGCCGGGGAACCGGTTCGCCGTCTGTTCCGTCACAGCCGCATCAGTCAGTGCGGCGAGGGCGAAGGAGCCAGCGGTGACCAGCGAACAACCCGACACATCACGCGCCACACGGCGGCGGCCGGCCTGGGCCATCGGCTCGATCGCGGCCGCCGTCCTGCTCGCGGGCGGCGGTACGGCGTACTGGGCGTCGACGGCCTACGGCGACGGCGGGCGGGCCGGCGGTAGGGGTGACAGTGCGGCCTCGGCGCCCCGCGTCGCGCCGGGTACCCCGGGACCGGGCATCGCCCCCGGGGAGCCGGATCCGCACGGCAGCGGGGTGACGTACCGGGCCGACGTGGCGCTGCCCGAGGCCCCGGCGACCGCGCCGGCCTTCGCCGCGACGGGCGAGGTCACCTCGGAGGAGGTGGCCCGGCTCGCGACGGCCCTCGGCATCCCCGGCACCCCGCGGCTCACGGGCGAGGTCTGGCAGGCCGGGGAGAGCGCCGACGGCAGCGGGCCCCGGCTCACGGTGAACCGCACGGCCCCGGGGACCTGGAACTTCTCGCGTTTCGCGGGGACGGGCGGCGCCGGGGACGACTGCAAGCGCGGCAAGGACACCTGCGGCCCCGCCACCCTGCCCGAGGGCGCACGGAACGCCCCTGGGGCGGACGCGGCGGCGGACGCGGCGGCGGGCGCCGCCGCGGATGGCAAGGGCGGGACCCCGGTGAGCGAGGAGGCCGCCAAGGCCGCCGCCGCCCCGGTGCTGGCGGCCCTCGGCCAGGGCGGCGCCAAGCTGGACGCCCGGCTCACGCAGGGCGGCGTACGCGTGGTGAACGCCGACCCGGTGATCGACGGGTTCCCCACGCAGGGCTGGGCCACGAAGGTCAGCGTGGGGGCGGACGCCCAGGTGGTGGCCGGCAGCGGCGAGCTGAAGGCGCCCGTCCGCGCGGCGGAGCGGCCGGTGGTCGGGGCCGTCGAGGCGCTGGCGCGGCTGAACCGCTCCTCGGCCGGGTCCGGCGGTACGGATCCCGGGCCCAGCGGCTGCGCGACCTCCGTCCCGCTGACGCCGGACACCCCGGTCGGCCCGTCGGACACGCTGCCCTGCAACCCGGAGCCGCGTCCGATGAAGCCGCCGAAGACCGAGACCGTGAAGGGGGCGGTGCTGGGGCTGGCGCCCGGGACCGTGGACGGGACGCGCGGCCTGGTGCCGGCCTGGCTGTTCGAGGTGGCGGGCGGCAACGGCGCCCCCGGGCGCACGGTGGTCCAGCCGGCCGGCGAGGACGCCACCGGGGCTCCGCAGGCCCCCAAGGGCGGGAAGACCGTGCCCGGGTTCTCGTACAGGGAGGACGACCGGAAGCTGACCGTCAACTTCTGGGGCGGGGTGTGCAGCACCTACGCCCTGGAGGCGCGCGAGGAGGCCGGGTCGGTGTCGGTGAGGATCACCGAGACCCCGAACGAGCCGGGCCGGTCCTGCATCATGCTCGCCAAGGACATGACGGTGTCGACGACCCTCGGAAAGCCCCTCGGCGAGCGCAAGGTGATCGACGCGACCACGGGCAAGCCGCTCCCCCGGCAGTAGCCCCGGCGCACACGAAAGGCCCCCGGCACCTCTCGGTGCCGGGGGCCTTCGTCGTACGGGGGCCGTCCAGGCTTAGCTGAACGAGTCGCCGCAGGCGCAGGAGCCGGTGGCGTTGGGGTTGTCGATCGTGAAGCCCTGCTTCTCGATGGTGTCCACGAAGTCGATGGACGCACCGTGCAGGTACGGGGAGCTCATCCGGTCCGTGACGACCTTCACGCCGTCGAAGTCCTTGACGACGTCGCCGTCGAGGGAGCGCTCGTCGAAGAAGAGCTGGTAGCGCAGGCCGGAGCAGCCGCCGGGCTGGACGGCGACGCGGAGCGCCAGGTCATCGCGGCCTTCCTGCTCCAGCAGGGTCCTGACCTTCTCGGCGGCGGCGTCGGACAGGAGGATGCCGTCGCTCACAGTGGTCTTGTCGTCCTGTACGGACATCTGCATTCACTCCCGAAGTGGGCGGCTCCCCGCCGCGGGCGGGGAAACGTCGGACTCTTGCCGTCGATGGCAACGAGCGGGGCCGCGGATTCATTCCGGACCCGACGCATGTTTCACATTCATGCTCGCACACCGGCGCGGGGAGGTGGCCCCGACGGACCCCGGGCTGCGTCACGGGGCGAATTCGTCACATCGACACTATCGGCATCGTCAAAGTGACGTGAAGCGGCTATCATAGATAACGTCAAATAGACGAGAAGTCGAATCCGGCTTCAGAAGCCCTGCTTCGGAAGTCCCTTGTCGCGGAACAGAAAGGGTGCGTGTCGTGACCACCGCCCAGCCTTTGGACGTCCAGCCGACGCCCCTCGCCCTGCTGCTGCTCGGCCGTGAGGCCGACCCCAAGAGCGAGCGCGGGGTGGAGTGCCCGGGCGACCTGCCGTCGCCGTCGGACCCGGACCTGGTCGCGCGCGCCCGCGCGGCCAAGGAGAAGCTCGGGGACAAGGTCTTCATCCTCGGCCACCACTACCAGCGTGACGAGGTGATCGAGTTCGCGGACGTCACCGGCGACTCCTTCAAGCTGGCCAAGGACGCGGCCGCCAAGCCGGAGGCCGAGTACATCGTCTTCTGCGGCGTCCACTTCATGGCGGAGTCCGCGGACATCCTCACCTCGGACGACCAGAAGGTCGTCCTGCCGGACCTGGCCGCCGGCTGCTCGATGGCCGACATGGCCACCGCCGAGCAGGTCGCCGAGTGCTGGGACGTGCTGACCGAGGCGGGCATAGCCGGGGCGACGGTCCCCGTGTCGTACATGAACTCCTCCGCCGACATCAAGGCCTTCACCGGCAAGCACGGCGGCACGATCTGCACCTCGTCCAATGCGAAGAAGGCCCTGGAGTGGGCGTTCGAGCAGGGCGAGAAGGTGCTCTTCCTGCCGGACCAGCACCTGGGCCGCAACACCGCCGTCCGCGACATGGGCATGTCCCTGGACGACTGCGTGCTCTACAACCCGCACAAGCCGAACGGCGGCCTGACCGCCGAGCAGCTGCGGGACGCCAAGATGATCCTGTGGCGCGGCCACTGCTCGGTGCACGGCCGGTTCTCGGTCGACTCCGTCAACGACGTGCGCGCCCGGATCCCCGGTGTGAACGTCCTGGTCCACCCCGAGTGCAAGCACGAGGTCGTGGCGGCCGCGGACTACGTCGGCTCGACGGAGTACATCATCAAGGCGCTGGAGGCGGCCCCGGCCGGCTCCAAGTGGGCCATCGGTACCGAGCTGAACCTCGTCCGCCGCCTGGCGAACCGGTTCGCCGCGCAGGACAAGGAGGTCGTCTTCCTCGACAAGACGGTCTGCTTCTGCTCGACGATGAACCGCATCGACCTCCCCCACCTGGTGTGGACCCTGGAGTCGCTGGCCGAGGGCACCCTCGTCAACCAGATCCAGGTCGACAAGGAGACGGAGAGCTTCGCGAAGCTCGCCCTGGAGCGCATGCTCGCCCTCCCGTAGCCGGCCGCAGCGGTTCGACGAAAGGGGCGCCCCGCCGTGCGGGGCGCCCCTTTCGGTTCGGGCAGGCGGTCAGACCCCGGCCGGCGTCTCCTCGGACACCTCCGGGACCACCGTCAGGCGGGCCGTGCGCCTGGCCTCGCGCTTCGTGCGGCGGCGCTCCTTGCGGAGTTCGATCATCGTGTACAGCGTCGGGACCAGCAGCAGAGTCAGCAGGGTCGAGCTGACCAGGCCGCCGATCACCACCACCGCGAGCGGCTGCGAGATGAATCCGCCCTCGCCGGTGACGCCGAGCGCCATCGGGAGCAGCGCGAAGATCGTCGCCAGGGCGGTCATGAGGATCGGGCGCAGCCGGTGCCGGCCGCCCTCGATGACGGCCTCGACGACCCCGAGGCCCTGGGCGCGGTACTGGTTGACCAGGTCGATCAGGACGATCGCGTTGGTCACGACGATGCCGATGAGCATCAGCATGCCGATCATCGCCGGGACGCCCAGCGGGGTGCCGGTCACCAGCAGCAGGCCGAGTGCGCCGGTCGCCGCGAACGGGATCGACACCAGCAGGATCAGCGGCTGGACCAGCGAGCGGAACGTGGCCACGAGCAGCATGAACACGATCGCGATGGCCGCGAGCATGGCCAGGCCCAGCGAGGCGAACGCGTCGTCCTGGTCCGAGGAGACGCCGCCGATGGTGGCGGTGGCCCCGTCGGGCAGGTCCAGTGCCTTGATCTTCGTCTGGAGCGCGGCGCCGATCGCGCCGGTGTTGTCGCCGACCGGCTTCGCGGTGACGGTGGCGGCGCGGGCGCCGTCGATCCGGGTCATCGAGACCGGGCCGGGGACCTCCTTGACCTCGGCCACGTCGCCGAGCCTGACCGGGCCGACGGGCAGCGCCTGCAGTTCGGCCAGGGTGGTGGCCGGGTGCGCGGACTTGATGACGATGTCGCGCTCGGTGTCGTCCAGTACGGCCTTGCCCGCCGGGGTGCCGCGTACGGCCTGGGCGACGATCGCGCCGAGGGCGGCCTGGCTCAGGCCCGCCTCTGCGGCCTTCGGGGTGGCGGTCACCGAGATCCGGGGCACGGACTGGGACAGGTCGCTCTGGACGTCGGTGACGTCGTCGAGCGTGGCCACCTCGGCGCGGACCTGCTCGGCGGCCTTGGCGAGGACGCCGGCGTCGCCCGCCTTGACGACCACGCTGAGGTTCTGGCTGCCGAAGCCGCCGCCGGCCGAGATGCTGGTGTCGCCGATGCCGTCGAGCGTGCCGAGCGCGTCCTCGATGCGCTTCTTGACGCCCTCGGAGTCGCCGGAGTCCTCCAGGGTGACCTGGTACGAGGCCTGGTTGGAGCCCGTGCCGCCGCCGAAAGCGGCCAGGAAGCCCGAGGAGCCGACGGTGACCTGGTAGTCCTTGACGCCCTTGACCTCGGTCAGGGCCTTCTCGACCTTGCGGCTCGCCGCGTCGGAGGCGGCCAGCGAGGTGCCCGGGGGCAGCTGCTGCTTGACCGTCAGGACGCTCTGCTCGCCCTGGTCGAAGAAGTTCGTCTTCAGCAGCGGGGCCATCCCGAAGGTGGCGAAGAGGACGACGACCGCGACCACGAGGGTGGCGATCCGCCTCCGGGTGACCAGGCCCAGGGTCCGTACGTAGAAGCGCTGCAGGCGGCTGTTCGCCTCCTTCTCCTCGGCGTCGCGGCGCGCCTTGGCCGCGCTCTCGGCGTTCGCGGGGTCGACGCCCTTCGGAGCGCGCAGGAACCAGTACGAGAGCACCGGGACGACCGTCAGGGAGACGACCAGCGAGGCCAGCAGGGCCGCGGCGACGGTGAGGGAGAACGGGCCGAAGAACTCGCCGACCATGCCGCCGACGAAGCCGATGGGGAGGAAGACGGCCACGGTGGTGAGCGTGGAGGAGGTGACCGCGCCGGCGACCTCCTTGACCGCGGCGATGATCGCGGCCTCGCGCTCCTCGCCGTAGCCGAGGTGGCGCTTGATGTTCTCCAGGACCACGATCGAGTCGTCGACGACGCGGCCGATGGCGATGGTGAGCGCGCCGAGGGTCAGCATGTTGAGCGACAGGTCGCGGGTCCACAGCACGATCAGCGCGAGGACGACGGACAGCGGGATGGAGACCGCGGTGACCAGCGTCGAGCGCAGCGAGGCCAGGAAGACCAGGATCACGATCACCGCGAAGAGCAGGCCGAGGAGGCCTTCGGTGGTGAGCCCGGAGATGGACTTCGCGACGGGCGGGCCCTGGTCGCTGACGACGGTCAGTTCGGCGCCGGCGCCGAGGGCGGAGCGCAGCTCGGGCAGCTTGTCCCGGACGGCGTCGGAGATCGCGACGGCGCTGCCGTCCTTGTCCATGGTGAGGACGAGGGCGAGGCTGGGCTTGCCGTTGGTGCGGGTGAGGGAGACGGCCTTGGCGGGCTCCTGCGTGACGGTGGCGACGTCCCCGAGGCGTACGGCCGGCTTGCCGGGGGCGCTCAGGCGCAGGTCCTGGAGCTGGGCGAGGGAGGTGTAGCCGCCGCCGACGCGGACGGTGCGGTTCTTCCCGGCCTCGTCGAAGGAGCCGGCGGGGACGGTCGCGCCACCCGCCTGGAGGCCCTGGGCGAGGGCGGCGCCGTCGAGGCCGGCCGCCGCGAGCTTGGCGTTGTCGGGGGTGACGGCGACCTGGAGGTCCTGGACGCCGTCGACGCTGACCTGGCCGACGCCGTCGATGTCCTCGAGGACGGGGACGACGGAGCGGCCCAGCTGGTCGGCGAGCGCCTGCTGGTCCTTGTCCGAGGTGACGGCGAGGACGACGGTGGGGATGTCGTCGGTGGAGCCGGCCACGACCTGCGGGTCCACCTCGGCGGGCAGTCGTACGCGCGCCCGGTTCACGGCCTGCTGGACGTCGGCGACGAGCTGCTTGGTGCCCTCGTCGCCGTAGTCGAACTTGGCCATGATGAGGGCGTTGCCCTCGCTGGCGGTGGAGGTGATGCCGGTGATGCCGTCGACGCCCTTGAGGGTGGCCTCGATCGGCTCGATGACCTGCTTCTCCACCACGTCGGGCGAGGCGCCCTGGTAGGGCGCGAGCACGGACACCATCGGCAGTTCGATGGACGGCAGCAGTTGCTGCTTGAGCTGCGGGATGGCTATGGCGCCGAAGAGCAGTGCGGTGATCGACACGAGGCCGATCAGCGCTCTTTGGGCCAGGCTGAAGCGGGACAGCCAGGACATGGGTGTGGGATCTCTCTGCAGTGGCGTGCGCGGGGCGTGGCCTGAAGGCCGCGGGCCTTCAGCCTTCCGTACGCGGGGGCGGCGCTGCGTCGCTCCCAGGTGCCGCGTCTTTATGCGCCGCATACCGCGTCCGCAGTACGCGGGCGTACTGCGTGGCCGTGCCCCGCGGGCGCGTGCTCACTCGGCCCGGGGCCGGACCAGTCCCGATTCGTAGGCGATGACCACCAGTTGGGCCCGGTCGCGGGCACCGAGCTTGGCCATGGCCCGGTTCACGTGGGTCTTGACGGTGAGCGGGCTGACTTCGAGCCGTCCGGCGATCTCGTCGTTGGACAGTCCCGCGGCGACGTGGACGAGGACCTCGCGTTCGCGGACGGTCAGCGCGGCGAGCCGCTCGGCGTGCGCGGCGGGGGCGGTGGGGTCGGCGCCGCCACCCTGGGCGAGGAACGTGGCGATGAGCCCCTTGGTGGCGGCCGGGGAGAGCAGCGCCTCGCCGGCGGCGGCGACGCGGATGGCGTTGAGGAGTTCCTCGGGCTCGGCGCCCTTGCCGAGGAAGCCGGAGGCGCCGGCCCGCAGGGACTGCACGACGTACTCGTCGACCTCGAAGGTGGTCAGCATGACCACCCGGACGGCGGCGAGTTCGGGGTCGGCGCTGATCATGCGGGTGGCGGCGAGCCCGTCGGTGCCGGGCATCCGGATGTCCATGAGGACCACGTCGGGCCGGGACCGGCGGGCGAGTTCGCAGGCCTGGGCGCCGTCGGAGGCCTCGCCGACGACCTCCATGTCGGGCTCGGAGTCGACCAGCACCTTGAACGCGCTGCGGAGCAGGGCCTGGTCGTCGGCGAGCAGCACCCTGATGGGCGTCGGCGTCTCTTCCACGCCCCGCACCCTACGCGGTCCCCTCGGGGGGCAGGGTGGTCAGCCCAGGGCCAGGACGACGAGGGCGGTGGTCCCCGCGACCTCGGCGAGGGCGCCGAAGACGTCGCCCGTGACCCCGTCGAAACGGCGTACGCACCGCCGGAGCAGCAGCTCCGCGGTCGCCAGGGCGATCAGGACCGCACCGGCGCACTGGACGGCGGCGCCCGGCCCCACCGGCAGGGCGGCGGCCCCGGCCAGCACGGCCACCACAGCGGCGAGCCCGGCGGCCGAGCCCTTGGGGAGCACCCCGGCGACGGCCGCCCCGAGCCCCTCGGGGCGGGCCGGCGGTACGCCGTCGCGGGAGGCCAGGGTCATGGCCAGCCGGGCGGTGACGGCCGCGATGACCGTCGCGAGGGCGCCGTGGACCCAGCTCTCGGCGTAGAGGTCCGCCAGCGCCCCGGCCTGGACCAGCAGCACCAGCAGCAGCGCCACCACCCCGAAGGGGCCGATGTCGGACTGCTTCATGATGCGCAGCGCCACCGCGGCCGGCTTGGCGCTGCCCAGCCCGTCGGCGGTGTCGGCGAGCCCGTCGAGGTGCAGCCCCCTGGTCAGGGCGGCCGGTACGGCGACGGTGACGGCCGCGGCCAGCAGCGGCCCGCCGCCCAGGACCAGCAGCAGCACCCCCGGCACTGCCGCGAGGAGGCCCACGGCGAGCCCGGCCAGCGGGGCACAGGCCATGCCGGTACGGGCCGCGGGCCGGTCCCAGCGGGTGATGCGGGCGGGCAGCACGGTGAGCGTGCCGAATGCGAAGCGCACGCCGTCGCGCAGCGAGGCGCACTCGGCGGGCGGCGTCAGCGGCGGCTCGGGAGGCTCGGGGGGCTGGTCATCGAACGAATCTTTCATCGGCGCGAACGCTACCTGCTCGCCGCGAGCGGTAAATTGCCCCATACGGGAAAAATGGGGAGCTGCCATGACAGGGGAGCCGGCGGTATGGGTCACTGGTGGTACCGGAACATCGTCGAACCGGGGAAACTCCCGCTGCTCCTCGCCCTGCTCTCGTTCGTTATGTCGTTCCTGGTCACCCGTGTGATCACCCGGCTGATCCGGGCGGGGCGGGGGCCCTTCAAGAACATCACCCCGGGCGGCGTCCACATCCACCACGTGGTGCCCGGGGTCATCCTCGTGATCATCGGCGGTTTCGGAGCGGTCGGCAGCGGCGGGCGCGGGTTCGGCGCCATGGCCTCCGCCGTGATCTTCGGACTGGGCGCGGGCCTGGTACTGGACGAGTTCGCGCTGATCCTGCACCTCGACGACGTCTACTGGAGCGAGCAGGGCCGCAAGAGCGTGGAGATCGTGGTGCTGACGGCCGCCCTGGTGGCGCTGATCCTGGGCGGTTTCCTGCCGTTCGGCGTCAACGACCTGACCTCCGAGGAGCGCCAGAGCCGGGGCCTCATCATCATGAACACCGCCACCAACTTCTTCCTGGCCCTGATCGCCCTGTGGAAGGGCAAGGCCCGCACCGCGCTCTTCGGCATGGTCATCCCGTTCGTGGCGCTGGTCGGGGCGATCCGCCTGGCCCGGCCCGGCTCCCCGTACGCGAAGCGGTTCTACGCGAAGCGCCCGCGGGCCCGCGCCAAGGCCAGGCTGCGCGCCTTCCACCACGACCGGCGCTGGGCGGGCCCGCGCCGCAAGTTCGAGAACTTCATCGGCGGGACCCCGGACCCGGCGCGGGCGCCGGTCTCGAAGCCGACCAAGCACTGAGCGGACGCGACGGCGCCCGGCCCGCCCCCGCGGAGGGGACCGGCCGGGCGCCGTCGCGTCCGGGTCCTGCCGCCGGGACTCAGCCCGGGATCAGGCCGTCGTCGCTGAGCATCTCCCTGACCTCGTCGAGCGAGGCGTCGCCCGCGGGGAGGATCAGCTCGGAGGGCTCCAGGGCGTCGTCCGGCAGGGGCTCGCCGAGCCGCCGTACGGCGTCGAGCAGCGCGCCCAGCGTCCGGCGGAAGCCCTCCTCGTCACCGGACTCCATCTCCGCGAGGAGATCGTCGTCCAGCGTGTTGAGCTCGGCGAAGTGACCGTCGGCCACCGTCAGCTGGCCTTCCCCCATGATGCGGACAATCATGACGGACCCCGTCCTACTGCTTGTCGAAGCGGTGCTGGGTCTGCGACGGCTGGGCGCTGCCCGGCGCGCCGCCCTCGATGGCCTGCTGCTGCGCCGACGGGCCGCCCGCCAGCTCGGCCTTCATCCGCTGGAGCTCCAGCTCCACGTCCGTACCGCCGGAGAGGCGGTCGAGCTCGGCCTGGATGTCGTCCTTGGAGCCCAGACCGCTCTGGTCGTCGAGGGCGCCAGAGGCCAGCAGCTCGTCGATCGCGCCGGCCCGGGCCTGGAGCTGGGCGGTCTTGTCCTCGGCCCGCTGGATGGCCAGGCCGACGTCGCTCATCTCCTCGGAGATGCCGGAGAAGGACTCCGCGATGCGGGTCTGGGCCTGCGCCGCCGTGTACGTGGCCTTGATGGTCTCCTTCTTCGTGCGGAAGGCGTCCACCTTGGCCTGCAGGCGCTGCGCGGCGAGGGTCAGCTTCTCCTCCTCGCCCTGGAGGGTCTGGTGCTGCACCTCCAGGTCGCTGACCTGCTGCTGCAGCGAGGCGCGGCGGGACAGCGCCTCGCGGGCCAGGTCCTCGCGGCCCAGGGCGAGGGCCTTGCGGCCCTGGTCCTCCAGCTTGGCGGACTGGCCCTGGAGCTGGTTCAGCTGCAGCTCCAGGCGCTTGCGGGAGGTCGCCACGTCGGCAACGCCGCGACGCACCTTCTGAAGCAGCTCCAGCTGCTTCTGGTACGAGTAGTCGAGGGTCTCGCGCGGGTCCTCGGCCCGGTCCAGGGCCTTGTTCGCCTTCGCGCGGAAGATCATCCCCATACGCTTCATGACACCGCTCATGGGCTTCGCGCGCCCCCTTCTGACGGACTTCGCTCCAGGTCACCAGCCATGGCGATCATCCCGGTCCCCCGGGCCGACCGCCATCAGAACCCACAGTACGGGCCCTGTCTCCATTACCGCACTGTTCGTGTACGGATGTGCTCCTCCTCCAGGACGACTCCACCCCCGCCCTTGTCAGGCGTAGGGAGTAGGTGCTTCCCCGACGGTGCCGGGGGTCCGGGACGAGGGGCCGCCCGCAGTGCGAACCCTGCACAGGGAAGACGCCCGCCGTTGCCGGATCGTTCCCCGGGAAAGTGGGGTACCCGGCCGTGACCACGTAGGCTTGGGTTTTGTGTTTGGTAGCCGTTCCTCCAAGGAAGAGAAGACCGCCGCCACCGACAAGGTGAGCGCCGACCTCTCGCAGCCCCGTCACCCGCAGGCCCCGAAGGGCCGCCCGACGCCGAAGCGTGCTGTGGCCCAGTCGCAGCGCAAGGCCGTCGTGGCCTCGACCGGCAATCGCAAGGAGGATGCAAAGCGCGCCCGCGAGCGCCGTCGCGAAGAGATGGCCAGGCAGCGCGAGGCCCTCGCCAACGGCGACCAGCGCTACCTGCCGGCCCGCGACAAGGGCCCCGTGCGCAAGTTCGTCCGCGACTTCGTGGACTCCCGCTTCTCCGTCGCCGAGATGTTCCTGCCGCTCGCGGTGATCATCCTCGTGCTGAGCATGGTGCGGGTCCCGTCGATCCAGAACATCGCCCTGCTGCTGTGGCTCGCGGTGATCGCCCTGATCATCCTCGACTCCATCGGCCTGGGCTTCCGCCTGCGCAAGGCCCTCGCCCAGCGCTTCCCCGACGAGCCGCGCCGCGGCGCCGTCGCGTACGGCCTGATGCGCACCCTCCAGATGCGCCGGCTGCGTCTGCCGAAGCCGCAGGTCAAGCGCGGGGAACGGCCCTGAGCGGAGGGAAGCCCGGAGCGTCGGGGGACGGCTTCGCGGGGGGCGCCAGGCTGTGGCTCGAGGGACTGGGCGGACTGCGCAACGCCGTCCGCCAGGAACTCGTGGGCCGACAGGTCGACGAACAGATCGCGCAGCGCTTCCCGGTCGGGCAGCGGCTGCGCGTCCTCGACGTCGGCATGGGCCAGGGCACCCAGGCGCTGCGTCTGGCCCGTGCCGGGCACAAGGTCACCGGCCTGGAGCAGGACCCGGCCATGCTCGCCGTCGCCCATGCGGCGCTGGCGGCCGAGCCCGCCGGGATCCAGGACCGGGTCGAGCTCCTGGAGGGCGACGGCCGGGAGACCGGCGCGCACTTCACGCCCGGCAGTTTCGACGTGGTGCTCTGCCACGGCGTCCTGATGTACGTGCCCGAGCCCGACGCGATGCTGGCCGGGCTGGCCCGGATGCTCGCGCCCGGCGGCCTGCTGTCCCTGCTGGTCCGCAACGGCGACGCCCTCGCGATGCGGCCCGGCCTGGACGCCGACTGGGCGGGTGCGCTGGCCGCCTTCGACACCGTCGACTACACGAACCGGCTGGGCCTGGACGTACGGGCCGACCGGCTGTCCGGGCTCACGGCCACGCTCTCCGGGATCGGCGCTCCGCTGCAGGCCTGGTACGGCGTGCGCGTCTTCACCGACGGGACCGAGGCCGGCGCGACGCTGCCCCCCGACGAGGAGCTGGAGCGGCTGCTGGCCGCCGAGGACCGCGCCGGGCGGACCGATCCGTACCGCGGGGTCGCCGCACTGCTGCACCTGTGCGGCGTCCGCGGCTGACCCCGGCGCACTGACGGGCGCGCACACGGGCGCACACGAGCCCACACCCGGGAACGACGGAGCCCGGGCCCCCTGGGGGCCCGGGCTCCGTGCATGCGTCGGCGGGCGCCGCTCAGGCGTCCAGCGCCTCGCGCAGGCTCATCGCGTACAGCTCGGTGCCGTTGTCGTCGGACAGCTTCACCTTCTCGGTGCCGCCCTCCAGCAGCTCCTTCCAGTACTCACCGATCCAGGATTCCGCGTCGCCCTGCGTCGTGAACTCCTCCGGCTGCACCGACGGGCTCGTCTCGCTGCCGTCGGCCGTCTCGAACCGCCACGTCCACGCCATGTCCGCCTCCGTTGCTCGTCCGCATCTCGCCTAGAGTCTGCCCGCAGAGTAGCCGGGCGCGCAGCAGTCTCGGGGACGCGGGAGGATCTTCCTGTGGAACTCACTCTGCTCGGCACCGGCACACCCGAAGGACTGCCCCGCCCCGGCTGTTCCTGCGCGGTCTGCGCGGTCTCCGTCGGCCCCCGGGCGCGCGCCGCCACCTCCCTGCTCGTCGACGGTGCGCTGCTGCTCGACCTGACCCCCGGGGCGGTGCTCGCCGGCGCCCGTGCGGGCCATTCGCTGGCCGGCGTGCGCCAGGTCCTGCTCACCCATCCGCACGACGGCCCGCCGGTCGAGCTGCCGCCCGGGCTGCCGGCCGCCGGCCGGGTGCCGGACGGGCGGGAGCTCGCGGTGATCAGCGGGCACCGGGTGCGGGCGGTGCCGATGGACGCGCCGGGCACCGGGTACGAGGTGACCGGGCCCGACGGGACGCGGCTGCTGTACCTCCCGCCCGGCGGGGCACCGGCCGGGACGGACAACGGCGAGGTGCAGCGCCCGTACGACATGGTCCTCGCGGACGTACTGGGCCGGCCGGAGGCGCTGGTGCGGCTGCGGGCGAGCGGCGCCGCCGGGCCGACCACGGACGTGATCTCCGTGCACCTGGACCACGGCACCCCGCCGGGCCGGGAGCTGGAGCGCCGGTGCGCGGCGGCCGGAGCCCGGGTGGTGCCGGACGGGGCGACGCTGACGGTCGGCGAGTACCACGCGGTGCCGGACCTGCCGCGCCGGACGCTGGTGCTCGGCGGGGCCCGCTCCGGGAAGTCCTTCGAGGCGGAGCGGCGGCTGGCGGGGTTCCCGGAGGTGGTCTACGTGGCCACCGGCGGCTCGCGCGACGGCGACGCCGAGTGGGCGGCGCGGATCGGCCTGCACCGGGATCGCCGGCCGGGGAGCTGGCGGACGGTGGAGACCTGCGAGCTGGTGCCGCTGCTGGTGGAGGGCGGCCCGCCGCTGCTGATCGACTGCCTCGCGCTGTGGCTGACGGACGCGATGGACCGGGCGGGGGCCTGGGACGACGCCGTCTGGGCAGGGCAGGGGCAGAGGGAGCTCCGGGGGCGGGTGGCCGAGCTGGTGGCGGCCGTGCGGGCGACCCGCCGCACGGTGGTGGCCGTCAGCAACGAGGTGGGCTCGGGGGTCGTTCCGGCGACGGCGTCGGGCCGGCGGTTCCGTGACGAACTCGGGCGCCTGAACAACCTGGTGGCCGCCGAGTGCGAGCACGTCCTGCTGGTCGTGGCCGGGCAGGCGGTGGTCCTGAAGGACTGACCCGCGGCCCGGCCGGCGGGGACCCCGGACGGGGCTTGGGGAGGGCCTTACCCGCTGTACGCTCTGGCAGATGACCACGCTGAATCTCGACGACTTCTCCGATCTGATCGAGCGCCCCGACGGGGGCGTCCGGCGTGACGCCGAGGAACGCCGTGAGCGGCTGGCCGTGCCGGCCGGGGCGCTGGGGCGGCTCGACGAGCTCGCCGAGTGGCTCGCAGCCGCACAGGGGCGGGTGCCCGTCCGGCCGGTCGAGCGGCCGCGCGTCGTGCTGTTCGCCGCGGACCACGGGATCGCCGCCGAGGGGGTGTCCGCCCGCGCCGCCGGCAGCGCGCACGAGCTGGTGCGCGCCGTCCTCGACGGGAGCTCCCCCGTGTCGATCCTCGCGGCGCGCCTCGGCGCCGGCGTGCGGATCGTCGACGCCGGCCTGGACTGCGAGCCCTCCCTGCTGCCCGAGGACGTGGTGCGCCACCGAGTGCGGCGCGGCAGCGGGCGGATCGACGTCGAGGACGCGCTCACCCGCGAGGAAGCCGACGCGGCCCTGCGGCTCGGCATGCGGATCGCCGACGAGGAGGCCGACTCGGGCACCGACCTCGTGGTGCTGGGGGACTTGAGCGTCGGTGGAACCACGGTCGCGGCGACGCTCGTCGCCGCCCTGTGCGGAACCGATGCCTCCGTGGTCACCGGGCGCGGCGGGCGGCCCATCGACGACCTGACCTGGATGCGCAAGTGCGCGGCGATCCGCGACGCGTTGCGCCGGGCCCGCCCGGTCCTCGGCGACCAGGTGGCCCTGCTCGCCGCGGTAGGCGGCGCCGATGTGGCCGCGATCACCGGCTTCCTGCTCCAGTGCGCTGTCCGCCGTACGCCGGTCATCCTCGACGGCGTCGTCTCGGCGGCCTGCGGACTGGTGGCCCAGCGCGCCGCGTTCCGGGCCCCCGACTGGTGGCTGGCCGGGCAGGCCAGCGGCGAACCGGGCCAGGCGAAGGCACTGGACCGGATGGCACTCAACCCGGTCCTCGACCACGGCGTCACTGTGGGAGAAGGAACCGGGGCATTGCTGGCTCTCCCCCTGGTCCAGGCGGCCGCCGCACTCGCGGCGGAACTCCCGGAGCGGGCACAGGAGCCGAAGGACCAGGGGGAGACCCCCTGAAGGCTGTCCCGTAATCCGCGGTGGGTCGGCGCGCGGCGTCAGACGCGGTGCACCGCAAGGCGGGGATTACGGGACGGCCTTAGGCGTCCGCTCCGGGGTGCCGTGGCTCGGGAGCGGCCGCAGTGCCCCGGACCGGGCCACCCATGGACGGCGACGCCCCATATCATCGCGTTTCATGGGAGAGGCCCGCTTGACCAGCGCAGACACCGACCGGACCGCCGCACAGGCAGCACAGGCACAGGCCGCCAAGGCGGCCCGGGGATCCGGCAAGGACACGAACAGCAGGAAAGACGACAGGAAAGACGACAAGAAGGACGAAGGGGGCGGCCGGGAGACCGGCCGGGGGTCCGCCCGGTCACGGCGCAGCGCCGCGTTCGCGGTCTGGTACCTGCGTGCCGTCACCTTCGTCAACTTCCTGAGCGCGGTGTGGCTTTCGCTCGGGCAGGACCTGCGGCGGCACAACACCGCCGATTTCTACACCCCGTACCTGCTCACGGCCGGCTTCGCGTCCGGTCTGTTCTCGCTGTTGCTCGCCGTCACCATGGGCCGCCGCAAGCGCGCCGCGTGGATCCTGAACCTCGTGCTCAGCGGCATGCTGCTGCTGGCCTTCGCCACCGCCGCCTTCGCCCCGTGCACCAGCGGTGACTTCAACCTCTGCTACCCGGAGTTCCGGGACCACACCCAGAACTGGGTCTCCCTCGCGCTGACCGCGGGCTTCGTCGGCGCCCTGCTGCTGGGCCGCCGCGAGTTCTACGCCAAGGGCGACCGCTCCAACCCCAAGCTGGCCACCGCCGTCGGCGCCGTCGGCCTGCTGGTCACCTCGCTCCTCGCCGCGCTGATCGTCGGCGCCGCCAACACCGACCCGGACGCCGCCGACGCCACGTTCCTGGCCCGCTGGCGGTACGGCGTGATGCGGCTGATCACCCTGGAGCCCAACGCCCGCGACTACGCGTCGATCACCACGCCGGGCTGGGTCGACATCGTGATCAACGTCATGTCGACGCTGCTCCTGATCGCCGTGCTGCTCGCCGCCTTCCGCTCGCGCCGCGCCGTCGACCCGCTCACCGCGGAGGACGAGGAGAGGCTGCGCGCGCTGCTCGCCCGGCAGGGCGACCGCGACTCCCTCGGCTACTTCGCGCTGCGCCGCGAGAAGTCCGTCATCTGGTCCCCGACCGGCAAGGCGGCCGTCACGTACCGCGTCGTCGGCGGTGTCTCGCTGGCCTCCGGCGACCCGATCGGCGACCCCGAGGCCTGGCCCGGCGCCATCGAGCCGTGGCTGGCCGAGGCCCGCGAGCACGGCTGGGTGCCGGCCGTGATGGGCGCCAGCGAGGAAGCCGGCCAGATCTACGCGCGGCACGGACTGGACGCACTGGAGCTGGGCGACGAAGCCATCGTCGAGACCGACGAGTTCACGCTGGAGGGCCGCGCCATGCGGACCGTCCGGCAGGCCTACAACCGCGTCAAGCGCGCCGGGTACACGGTGCGCATCCGCCGCCACGCCGACATCCCCTCCGACGAGATGGACGTGCTCCTCACCCGCGCCGACGACTGGCGCGACGGGGCGACCGAGCGCGGCTTCTCCATGGCGCTGGGCCGACTGGGCGACCCCGGCGACGGCCAGTGCGTGATGCTGGAGTGCACCGACGGCAACGGTGACCTGCGCGCCGTGCTGTCCTTCGTCCCGTGGGGCCCCAAGGGCCTGTCGCTGGACCTGATGCGCCGCGACCGCGATTCCGAGAACGGTCTGATGGAGTTCATGGTCATCGAACTCCTGGAACGCTCCAAGGAGATCGGCGTCACACAGGTCTCGCTGAACTTCGCGATGTTCCGTTCCGTCTTCGAGCGGGGGTCCAAGCTCGGCGCGGGTCCGGTGCTGCGCATGTGGCGCTCGCTGCTGAGCTTCTTCTCCCGCTGGTGGCAGATCGAGTCCCTCTACCGGGCCAACGCCAAATACCGGCCGATCTGGGAGCCGCGGTTCATGCTCTTCGAGAAGAGCTCCGACCTCCTGCGGATCGGTATCGCGGCGGGCCGGGCCGAGGGCTTCCTGGAGGCACCCGGGCTGCCGAAGTGGCTGAACCGCAAACATCTGGAGACCAATCGTTGACGGCTTGGACGACCACCCCCCTGCGGCGGTTCGCCCGCCGCGAGTGGGGGCCCCTGTTCTGGACCGTCCGGGACGCCCTGGTCCGCGACAAGTGGCGGGCGGCCCCGATGACCCTGGGGGCCGTCTGCCTGACCTCGGTCTTCCAGATCGTCCAGAACACGTCCTGGGGGTTCCAGCCGGTCCAGAACCTCGGATCGGTCAAGGCCGTCGATCCGCTGTGGCTGGCCCTGCTGCGCACCCCGCTGTCCCTGTTCGTCCCCGCCCTCGACCTGCCCGTGTGGGGGGCGCTCGCCCAGATCCTGCTGGTCTTCGGGATCTCGGAGATCTGCATCGGCTGGTGGCGCACGCTGGTCATCGGCTACGTCGCCACCCTCGCCGGGACCACGTACGCGCGGGTCGGGCTCTCGCTGGGCCCGGACCACCCCTTCGGCCTGCCGCTGTCCGACCGGGTCGTCAACGACACCGGCCCGTCGGCGGCGGTGGTCGGCCTCGCGATCTACGTGTGCTGGCGGTACCGGGCGTACCTGACCGGCGCCGTCGTCATCGCAGTGATGATCGGCGAGGTGCTGGTCAAGGACAACCTGGCGGGCAAGGAGCACCTGGCGGCCATCGCCGCCGTCATGGCGGTGTGCGTGGTCCGCGCGAAGTGGGGGCCGGAACGTTCCCGCGCCCCCCTCGGCCGGCGCCCGCCCCCGGCGGCCCCGCTGCCGCCGCAGCGGCCCGGGTCCTGACGGGCCCGCCCTGCCGTCCGGAGGCAGGCCGTACCGTATCGGGGTGACGACAGACCTCGGGCCGTTCGCCCCCACCCGGCACTGGATGCGGGCCCACCCGCTCGCCACCGATGCCGTCCTCGCGCTCGGGGCGCTCGTCTCCATGGTCGTCGGCTCCTTCGCGGATCCGCACGGCCCGCACGGGCCCACCTTCGGGACCCGGACCCCAGAGCCGTTCTCGCTGCTGCTGATGGTGCTGGGCGCGGCCGCGCTGGTGTTCCGGCGGCGGCGCACCCGCACGGTGCTCGCCGTGACCATCGGGCTGTGCCTGCTGGAGCTGGCCACCGGCGAGCCGCGGGCCCCCGTCGCCATGTCCACGGTGATCGCCCTGTACACGCTGGCCTCCCGCACGGACCGGCCCACCACGTGGCGGATCGCCCTGCTGACGATGGCGGGACTGACCGGCGTGGCCATGCTGGCCGGCCCGCTGCCCTGGTACGCGCAGGAGAACATCGGCATCTTCGCCTGGACCGGGATGGCCGCGGCCGCCGGTGACGCGGTGCGCAGCCGGCGGGCGTTCGTCGACGCCATACGGGAGCGGGCCGAACGGGCCGAGCGGACCCGCGAGGAGGAGGCCCGGCGGCGGGTCGCCGAGGAGCGGCTGCGGATCGCCCGGGACCTGCACGACGTGGTGGCCCACCACATCGCCCTGGTCAACGTCCAGGCGGGAGTGGCCGCGCACGTCATGGACAAGCGGCCCGACCAGGCCAAGGAGGCCCTGGCCCACGTACGGGACGCGAGCCGCTCGGCGCTGAACGAGCTGCGGGCGACGGTCGGGCTGCTGCGGCAGTCCGGCGATCCGGAGGCGCCGACCGAGCCGGCCCCGGGGCTGGCCGTCCTGGACGAGCTGGTGGACACCTTCCGGCACGCAGGGCTGCCGGTGAAGGTGATGGTCGAGCTGGGCCGTGACCGGGACCCGCTGCCGGCGGCCGTGGACCTGGCGGCGTACCGGGTGATCCAGGAGGCCCTGACCAATGTCCGCAAGCACGCGGGGCCCGAGGTCCGGGCCGAGGTCAGCGTGGTCCGGTTCGGCACGTCGGTGGAGGTGACGGTGCTGGACGACGGCGGCGCCGCCGGGGCCCCCGAGGACGACGGCGCGGGTGGCGGCCACGGGCTGCTCGGCATGCGGGAGCGGGCCACGGCGCTGGGCGGCTCCTGCTTCGCGGGGCCCCGGTTCGGCGGCGGCTACCGGGTACACGCGGTCCTCCCCGTCGCTTAGCGCCCGCGGCTAGCCCCCGTTCCCGTTCCCGTTCTCGTTCTCGTTCTCGTTCTTGGGCGGGCAGAACTGCCGCCAGGCGTCCAGGTCGTATTTCTTCTGCAGGGAGCTGAACCGCAGTTCCTGCGAGCGCGGACACCACTGACCGATCCGGCCCTCGTACTCCACGTGGAAGACGGCCTTGCCCGCGGCGACGAACGGAGCGAGCCGCTCGCACTCGTCGTACTCGAAACACTGCTCGTTGACCGCGAAGTCGAAGTCCCCCACCAGCTGCGGGATCTGGTCGAGGTCGTTCTTGAGCCCGACCGCGAGCCCCCGGTCGTGCGCCAGCTTCGCGATCAGCCGGTTGTACCTGAGCTGGTCGTCGGCGGTGAGCGGGAAGCCGGTCTCGTTGCGGTAGCCGTCCATGTTGTCCGGTTCCACCGCGTCGAAGCCCTTGTCGCGGCACATGTCGAACCGTTTCGCCATCAGCGGCTCCAGTTCGGTCAACCCCCGGACGTCCAGCCAGCGTTCGCCCTCCCAGCCGTTGCCCTTGCCGAGCAGCGCCTTCGGGAAGGCGCCGGCGTCGGGGCGGAACTCCTCCCAGGCTCCGGTGGACAGGTAGCAGACGGTCCGCCGGCCGGCCTGCCTCAGCCCGGCTACCTGCTCCTTGGTGGTGTTGAACCCGTCGACGTCGTACACCGCCGCCTTCACGGAGGTGTCGAGCCTCCCGGTGAGCTGCCACTGCCAGCTGACCCCCGGTTTCGGCTGCCAGCGCTGCCCCGGCGCCGGGGCGGGCGCCGGGGCGGGCGCCAGGTCGTCCGGCTCGTCCGGCCGCTCGGTGGTGCAGGCGGCCAGCAGGAGCAGCAGGACCAGCGGCAGGGCGCGGCGGCCACGGCCGCGTCCGGGCGTGCGCGTCATCCGGCGGCCTCCAGGGCGTAGGGGAGGGTCCCCCACGGGTGCGCGCCGGTCCCGGGGACCGCGCAGTGCACCGCGGCCCCCCGCCGCAGGGCCAGCTCGGCGGCGGGCGCGCCCGGCGGGACGGCGTACACGAGGTGGCAGAACCGCTGGGCGGGGTGGTCGGCCGTCCAGGGCGGCACCGCCGCCTCCCGGTAGGCGTCCCAGGGGCCCTCGAAGGTGACCAGCAGGTCGGCGAGTGCGGCGTAGTCGGGGTGCGGGTGGACCCCGTGGTTGAGGACGAGGGTACGGGCGCCCGCGGCCCGAGCGGCCACGGCGAGCCGCCCGTAGTGCGACAGCAGGGCCGGATCGGCGGAGGCCTGGTCGAGGAAGGCCCCGTCGGCGCCGTACCAGTCGCGGTGGCGCAACAGGTCCTGCACCACGGCGGAGTGGGGGCGCCGGCCGTAGTCGGTGTCGGTGTAGCCGAGGACGGGCACCCCGGCGTCGCGCAGCCGCTGGGCGACGGCGGCGAACCGTTCGTCGGGTGCCTCGCCCGGCCCGCTGGCGGGGTTGAGGACCACGGAGTGCAGTCGTCCGGCCGAGCGGATCAGCCGCTCCCAGTCCTCGGGACGGTCGGCGGGATGCTCGTAGAGGGGCACCAGCAGCATGGGGGCCTTCTTCTCGTACGGGGTCACGGGATCAGCGGTGGGCCGTCGCACGGCCGAGCAGGAGGCACACCAGCGTGCCCAGCGCCGCCGCGGCCGCAGCGGCCACGACCAGCTGGACCAGCCGCGGCTGCCCCAGCCCCAGCAGCAGCGCCAGGCTCTGGGCCACGGCCGCCGTGGCGCAGACGGCCGCGGCCGGCCGGACCGCCCCGAAGGACTGGAGCAGCAGCCCGGTCCACATGACGGCGCCGAGCAGCAGCAGGGTCGCGGCCCGCACCCCGGTCAGTCCGGGGGCTCCCGGCCAGAGCAGGGTGCCGGCGACCCCGAGGAGCAGCAGCACCGCCAGGTACGCGGCGAGGCAGCGGCCCAGCGTGCCGAGCATCCGCAGCCAGAACTGGCGGGTTGAGCGGGCCGCCCGCAGCCCGGCGAGGCTTCCGCTGCGGAACCGGTGGAGGAGCCATTCGGCGGGCCCCATGCTGAGGGTGAGCGCCACCGCCGACGGGGCGGCGACGGCCTCGGCGGGTCCCCCGGCGAGCACCTCCCCGAGGGCGGCGTACAGCACGAGCAGGCCGGTGCCGAGGCCGAACACCCCGTAGGGCACGGAGTCCCCGATCCGGGGTCCGCGCGGGCCGTACTCCTCCTCGGCGCCCCGCAGCATCCGCCAGCGCACCGGGCCCTCCCCCGGGCCGTATCCGGACCAGCCCCGGATCCGGCGCACGCCGGCGCGTACGCCCCGGGCCAGCGGCAGTTCCCGTACGGCGAGGATGCAGGCGGCCAGCAGGGACACCAGCAGCAGGCCCACCCGTACCGGCAGGGGCGGGTCGGTGAACAGCGCGAGGAGGGACCCCGCGGCCATCGGGGCGAGCGCGGCAAGCAGCACCCGCTCCCGGCCGAGGACCAGCAGCACGGTGGCGGCGCCCACGTACAGGGCCTGGCCGGCGGCGAACGCGTACGAGAAGGGCGGCCCGCCGGGCACGGACAGCGCGGCGGCGGTGCCGAGCAGGGCGCCGACGGGGGCGCCGGCCAGCAGGGTCCGTCCGGCGGCGGCCCGGTCGCCCAACCCCAGCCAGGAGTAGGCGCGGTGGGACAGGGTCTGGTCCCACACCCAGCCGATGAGCGCCCCCGCGAGCAGGGTCAGCGTTCCGGCGGGCAGGCCCAGGCGGTCCTTGGGGCCCTCCAGCAGGGGGGCGCCCAGGACGTAGGCGAGGCCGGGCAGCGCGAAGATCACCCCGCGCAGCAGGCAGGCGGTGAGGGAGACCTTCCAGGGGTCGGGGACGTGCTCCGGTTCCGGGAAGGAGCGGGGCACGCGGGCGTAGAGCTCCTCGGCGAGACCGAAGGAGTCGTGGCGTCCGTAGGCCAGCCGGATGTGCTCGTCGGTCAGCCCGTCGGATTCGAGGATGGCGGCGATCTCGTCGGGGTGGACGGCCGCCGCGATGAACGGGCCCAGGCGTTCGGCGAGTTCGTCCAGCGGGTCGCCGGCGGGGCCGGGGTCCCCCGGCCCGGTGCGCCGGGGCCGGGGGATGGCGGGCAGGGTGTCGCCGCCGGGGACGCGCAGCCAGAGGGATCCGCTCACCACAGGCTCCCGTCGGCGGCGAGTTCGCGGTACCAGGGGTCGGCGAGCCGCTGCGTCCATTCGTCGCCCGCGCGGACGGGCAGGACGGGCTGGCCGGCGAGTTCCCGGTAGATGTGGCGGAAGCCGTCCACGGACTGGTGGAGGGTGAACTTCTCGACGACCCGCCGGCGGGAGAGCCGGCCCAGCTCGGCGCGGCGTTCGTCGTCGCGGAGCAGGGCGAGTGTGGCGCGGGCCATGGTCTCCGGTTCGCGCGGCGGGACGACGAGCCCGGCGTCGCCGACGGCCTCGCGCACCCCGCCGACGTCGGTGGAGACGGTGGTGCGGCCGCACGACATGGCCTCGATGATGCTGAAGGGGAAGCCCTCGCTGATGCTGGAGAGCATGACGACGCTGCCCGCCGCGTAGGCCCGGGCGACGTCCGTGATGCGGCCCTCGTACGAGATCCCGTCGGTCACGCCGAGTTCGGCGGCGAGCTTCTCCAGGCGGAGCCGGTACTCCTCGCAGCCGGCCGGGACCGGGCCGAAAAGCCGCAGCCGCAGCGCGGGCAGCTCCTCGCGCATGAACGCGTAGGCCCTGATCAGGGTTTCCAGGTCCTTGATCGGGTCGATGCGCCCGCACCAGCTGAGGGTGGGCACGTCGGGTTCGGGTCCGGCCTCGGGGAAGGCGTACGGGTCGACGCCGTTGTAGACCGTACGGATCCGGTCGGGGGCGGCGCCGCCGCGCTCCTCCCAGCGGCGGTTGTACTGGTTGCACGGGGTGATGAGGTCGGCCTGCCGGTAGCCCTCGGTGTTGAGCTCCCGGTAGAAGCCGAGCAGCAGGGCCTTGACCGGCCAGCGCTGCTGCGCGGTGCGGTAGCCGAGGTAGCGCTCGCGCAGGTAGATGCCGTGCTCGGTGAGGAGGAAGGGCACCTGGTCGAGGTACTTGGCGGCGAGGGCCGGGAGGGTGGCGAGGCCGCTGCTGACGGAGTGCGCGACGCTGTCGGGCGGGATCCGCACCGCGAGCGGCCGCAGCGCGTGCTCGATCAGGTCCGTGGCGGTGAGCGCGTCGTGGATGGTGGGCTCGGCGGCGGCGGTGGAGCAGCCGGGGCGCGTCCACACGTCCATCAGCAGGCGCAGGACCGTCTCGGAGCGCAGGGCCGGGGCGAGGCGGCCGGCCCGGGCCAGGACGGCGAGTTCGCGCAGGGCTTCGGAGAAACCGTCGCGGCCGGGGGTGGCCCCGGCGGCGTTCGCAGGCGGGTCCAGGAGCGAGAGCAGTAAGGTTTCGTAGGCTTCGGTGAACCGGCGGTGCGCCTTGCCCCGCAGGGCCGGGCGGCGGCCGCGGCCCGGCGTCGCCCCCCAGAGCGGGACGGCGGTGTGCCGGTAGACGTTGCGGGGCAGCTCCCAGGTGACCGGTTCACGGCCGGAGCCGGTCAGGGCTATGACGTTGAAGTCGACCTCCGGCATCCCCCGTACGAGCTGGTCGCACCAGGTGCTGACTCCCCCGTGGACGTGCGGGTAGGTGCCTTCGGTGAGCATGGTGACATGACGCCCATGGCTCATGCGCTGTGTCCCCCCAGGACGGAAAAGGGGCCGGCGCCCGTGGGTGTGCGGAGCGCCGGCGCTAGGTGGTACGAGGTGGTACTGGCGTCGGAGTGACGCGGCGGTCAGCTGGGCAGCTTGAGCGTGACCGCGCTCTGGAGCGCCTCGGGCGAGGTCCACGCCGAACGGTTGCCGGCGTAGGCGGTGCCGAAGTCGGCGGTGCCCAGCAGGAGCTGCTTCCTGGTGCCGTTCGGCGCGGTCACCGGGGCGAGGATGCCGGAGGGCGCCTTGACGGTGACGTCCTTGCCGATGCGGTAGGCGGTGACCTGGCCGGCGGCCAGGGCCTTGTCCCAGGCGGCCCGGCGGCTGAGCTCGACCCCGGTGTCCTTCATGCTCTGGTTCACGATCGGGGCGCTGGGCGCGTAGAGCGCCCGGTAGGTGTCGAGGACCTGGTTGAGCACCGGGTAGAGCGTGCGGTCCTCGGCGAGGTTGGACTGGTGGACGTAGTGCGGACGCGGGTCGTTCGCCAGGACGTGGCGCAGGGCGGTCCGCGCCTCGGCCGGGACGATGTAGTCCAGGTAGCCGGTGGCGGTGCTGAGCGGGGCCGGCAGACAGGTGGAGGTCGCCGGGTTGTCCTCGCAGGTGCCGCTGCCGCCCTGGGCGCGGCTCGTGTAGATCCAGTTGTACTCGTCGGCCATCTCCGCGTAGGTGCCCGTGTTGTAGTACACGTTCATCGGGTAGCGGGGGACGGTCAGGGCGGCGCCGACGGCGCGCTGGGCGGGCTCGCGCGAGTTGTCGCTGCCGGCCCACTTGACCCCGTTGTCGGCGAGGGCGCCCGCCAGGTTCGGGTTGTCGACGGGCTGCTCCGGGAGGGTCTTGAGGCCGGAGTGCTCGCCGGTGACGAGCTCGGTGCGGTCGGTGGTGATGCCCTTCGCGGCGGCCCAGTTGTTGTTGTCGCGGATCTGGGCGGAGATCTCGGCCCGGCTCATCCAGTTGACGGCGCCCTGGGCGTTCTTGGTGCAGGTCCACGGGACGGTGGTGGTGTCCTGGACGCAGCCGAGGAAGGGGTGGGTGTAGGTGTGGTTCATCCAGCGGTATTTGGCCCGGTCCGCGATGAGCTGTGCGGTGAGCGCGTCGGTGCCGCCGTTCTCGGCCTTCCACTCCTCGCCGGCGCCGGCGTTGAAGAGAAGGTCGAGTTTGAAGTTCTTGCTCGTCTGCCACTGCGCCGCGTACTGGGCGTCGGCGGCCGTCATGCGGATGGTGCTCTCCTTGCCCTCGCCGCCCGCACAGGCGTAGTCGCCCGGCGTGCAGTTGAGGTCCTTGCTCCACCGGGCGTCGGGGGCGAAGACGTCGTCGACGTGGACGGCGAAGTACTGGCGCTCCTGGCCGAGGTGGACCCCCTGGGTGAGCCAGTCGACGATGCCGCGGGCGAGCAGCCGGAACTGCTGCTGGTACTGGTTGTAGCCGAAGGTGACGACCAGTTCGCTGCGGCCGTCGTGCGCGTACTCGCCGACGAGCGAGGCCCGTCCGCCGGAGACGGGCGCGTCGAGGTAGCTGGTGTAGCCGGCCCGCGGCTTGCCCATGAACCCGTAGCTCTCGGGAACCAGGGCGGAGTTGTCCTCGAAGGTGACCTGGCCGGCCAGGTAGTTGAACGGGCCGGCCTTTCCGGCGGTGGTGACGGCGGCCTGCGTGCCGTCGAGCTGCCCGCTGTAGCCGCCGTTGTCGGTGTATTCGAGGCCCACGCCCGGGTGGGCCCAGGTGTAGGCGTCGACCTGGCGGATGCCGTAGGTCGTCTCGTACGCGCTGAGCGCGGCCATCTCGGCCGACCCCTCGCCGAACGGGTTCTCGTTCGGCAGCACGACGCCCTGGTACTTGGCGCGCGGACGGCCGTCGACCGTGTCGGCGAGGAACCCGGCGTTGATCACCGGGCGGCCGGAGCCGCCCAGGTCGACCCGGGTGTAGGGCACCCCGGTGTCCCGGAGCTGGGCGGTGATCGCCTCGACCGAGCTGCCGCCGTCGTCGACGACGAGCACCTTCAGGTCGATGCGCGGTGTCACGGCCGCCTGGGCGGTCGCGGCGGGCATTGCCACGGACATCAGCGCAGCCACGGCCATTGCGGCGGCAGCCCTGTTCATCCGGTTCCTGTTGACCATTTCGGCCTTTCCCCCCGCAGGCATCACTCGACTACGGCCCTGTGGCGGTCGGCCGGGCCGAGGAGGCTCTGTGGAAATCATGCAAAGGGACCCCGCGTCCCCTTGCGAGAGTGGACCGAGTCTCTCGGACCTCGTCAGGTCGGAAGGGCAAACCTGGAACAGAAGCCACAGATGGGTGAACCTGTCGGCGTCTTGATCGAACACCTTGCCAAACCTTCGAGTGGCGTACGGACGAGCCGCTACGCGTAGGCTCATTTCTGGCGGCCGTCGGGCCGGAATACGATCGCTACGGATGGCCGTCCACCCACTCGGCCCACAACACAAACGGAAGCGAGACTTCACCACCGTGACTGCTCTGACTCTCAGCACTGCCGGCGCGGCGACGCTGCGCGCCGACGCCCTCGTGGTCGGCGTGGCGAAGGGCCCGAAGGGCCCGGTCGTCGCCGCAGGCGCCGAGGCCGTGGACAAGGCGTACGACGGAAAGCTCGCCGCCGTGCTCGACGCACTCGGCGCCTCGGGCGCCGAAGGCGAGACCACCAAGCTGCCGGCCCCGGACGGCCTGAAGGTCCCGGTCGTGCTGGCGGTCGGACTCGGCTCCGTCCCGGAGAAGGACGAGTCGTACGACGAGGAGGCCCTGCGGCGCGCCGCCGGCGCCGCCGCCCGTGCCCTGCACGGCTCCAAGAAGGCCGCCTTCGCCCTCCCCCTGGACGACGCCTCCGCCGTCACGGCCGTCGCCGAGGGCGCGCTGCTGGGCGCGTACGCCTTCACCGCCTACCAGGGCGGCGAGAAGAAGGCGTCCGGCAATGGCGGCACCTCCCGGACGAAGTCCGGGGGAAGCGGCCCGAAGCAGCCGCTCGCCGAGGTGGTCCTGCTCGGCGCCAAGCCGCGCGACAAGGACCACAAGGCGGCCGCCGAGCGCGCGACCGTCGTGGCCACCGAGGTCAACGTCGCCCGCGACCTGATCAACACCCCGCCGAACGACCTCACCCCCGAGTCCTTCGCCGCGGTCGCCTCCGCGACCGCCAAGGAGAACGGCGTCAAGGTCCAGATCCTCGACGAGAAGGCGCTGGTCAAGGGCGGCTACGGCGGCATCATGGGCGTCGGCAAGGGCTCCGAGAACCCGCCGCGCCTGGTGAAGCTCTCCTACACCCACGCCAAGGCGGAGAAGACCCTCGCGTTCGTCGGCAAGGGCATCACCTACGACTCGGGCGGCATCTCCCTCAAGCCGGCCGGCCACAACGAGACGATGAAGTGCGACATGGCCGGCGCCGCCGCCGTGTTCGCCGCCGTCATCGCCGCCGCCAAGCTGGGCCTCCAGGTCAACGTCACCGGCTGGCTGGCGCTCGCCGAGAACATGCCCTCCGGCTCCGCCACCAAGCCCGGCGACGTGCTGCGCATGTACAGCGGCAAGACCGTCGAGGTCCTGAACACGGACGCCGAGGGCCGCCTGGTCCTGGGCGACGCGCTGACCAAGGCCTCCGAGGAGAACCCCGACGCCATCGTCGACGTCGCCACCCTGACCGGCGCCATGGTGCTGGCCCTGGGCGACCGCACCTTCGGCATCATGGCCAACGACGACGCCTTCCGCACGGCGATCCACGAGATCGCCGAGGAGGTCGGCGAGGCCTCCTGGCCGATGCCGCTCCCCGAGGACCTGCGCAAGACCATGGACTCCCCCACCGCCGACATCGCCAACATGGGTGTCCGGATGGGCGGCGGTCTGGTGGCCGGCCTCTTCCTCCAGGAGTTCGTGGGCGAGGGCATCACCTGGGCCCACCTCGACATCGCGGGCCCGGCCTTCCACGAGGGCGCCCCGTACGGCTACACCCCCAAGGGCGGCACCGGCTCGGCCGTGCGCACCCTGGTGCGGCTGGCGGAGCGCACGGCCACCGGCGACCTGGGCTGACCCGTCTCGCCCACGGCACCTACCACGTGCCAGGCGGGCCGCCTGACACGTGATGTGTGACGCGTGACGCACCCCGGGGCCTCGAAGATCAGTCGATCGAGGCCCCGGGTTCGTTCACCCACAACGAAATCCGTAGGTTTCTACGCTTCGGTAACCCCTGCTTCGGGCAGATCGACCTGCCGCAGTCCGGGCCCGGCGTCCCGCGTTCCCCCGACAAATGCGAAGATGGGTTCTCGGCAGGACAGGGCCCCCACCACAGGGCCGAAGAAACAAGCGGCCGATTACCAGCCGCCGCCCGGTCACAGAGGACCGGTGCCCGGCGCACATGCATGGAGGACGTGACGTGGCGAACGACGCCAGCACCGTTTTCGACCTAGTGATCCTCGGCGGTGGCAGTGGCGGTTACGCCGCGGCTCTGCGCGCATCCCAGCTGGGTCTGGACGTTGCCCTGATCGAGAAGAACAAGCTCGGCGGCACCTGCCTGCACAACGGCTGCATCCCCACGAAGGCCCTGCTCCACGCGGGCGAGATCGCGGACCAGGCGCGCGAAGCCGCCCAGTTCGGCGTGAAGGCCACCTTCGAGGGCATCGACATCGCGGGTGTGCAGAAGTACAAGGACGAGGTCATCTCGGGCCTGTACAAGGGCCTGCAGGGCCTGGTCGCCTCCCGCAAGGTGACGTACATCGAGGGTGAGGGCCGCCTTTCCTCGCCGACCTCCGTCGACGTGAACGGCCAGCGCATCCAGGGCCGCCACGTCCTGCTGGCGACCGGCTCCGTGCCGAAGTCGCTGCCGGGCCTGCAGATCGACGGCAACCGCATCATCTCCTCGGACCACGCGCTGGTCCTGGACCGCGTCCCCGAGTCGGCGATCGTCCTGGGCGGCGGCGTCATCGGCGTCGAGTTCGCCTCGGCGTGGAAGTCCTTCGGCTCCGACATCACCGTGATCGAGGGCCTCAAGCACCTCGTCCCGGTCGAGGACGAGAACAGCTCGAAGCTGCTGGAGCGCGCGTTCCGCAAGCGCGGCATCAAGTTCAACCTCGGCACCTTCTTCGACAAGGCCGAGTACACCGAGACCGGCGTGCGCGTCACGCTGGCCGACGGCAAGACCTTCGAGGCCGAGGTGCTGCTGGTCGCCGTCGGCCGCGGCCCGGTCTCGCAGGGCCTCGGCTACGAGGAGCAGGGCGTCGCGATGGACCGCGGCTACGTCCTGGTCGACGAGTACATGCAGACGAACGTGCCGACGATCTCGGCCGTCGGCGACCTCGTCCCGACCCTGCAGCTCGCGCACGTCGGCTTCGCGGAGGGCATCCTCGTCGCGGAGCGCCTGGCCGGTCTGAAGACCGTCCCGATCGACTACGACGGCGTTCCGCGCGTGACGTACTGCCACCCCGAGGTCGCCTCCGTCGGCATCACCGAGGCCAAGGCCAAGGAGATCTACGGCGCGGACAAGGTCGTGGCCCTGAAGTACAACCTGGCGGGCAACGGCAAGAGCAAGATCCTTAAGACCGCGGGCGAGATCAAGCTCGTCCAGGTCAAGGACGGTGCCGTGGTCGGCGTCCACATGGTCGGTGACCGGATGGGCGAGCAGGTCGGCGAGGCCCAGCTGATCTACAACTGGGAGGCTCTGCCGGCCGAGGTCGCGCAGCTCATCCACGCGCACCCGACCCAGAACGAAGCGCTCGGCGAGGCCCACCTGGCCCTGGCCGGCAAGCCGCTTCACTCCCACGACTGATCCACGGTCACGGGCGCGACGACCACTTCCGCACTTTCGTAAGGAGCAACTGAAACCATGTCGGTTTCCGTAACCCTTCCGGCGCTCGGCGAGAGCGTCACCGAGGGAACTGTCACCCGCTGGCTGAAGGCCGAGGGCGAGCGCGTCGAGGCCGACGAGCCGCTGCTCGAGGTCTCGACCGACAAGGTCGACACCGAGATCCCCTCGCCGGTCTCCGGCGTCCTGGCCTCCATCAAGGTCGCCGAGGACGAGACCGTCGAGGTCGGCGCCGAGCTGGCCGTCATCGACGACGGCTCCGGCGCCCCGGCCCCCGCCGAGGCCGAGACGGTCGTCGCCGAGGTTCCGGCCGCGCCGCAGGTCCCGGCTGCCGAGGCCCCGCAGGCCGCCCCGTCCACCGAGGTCCCGGCCGGTGCCGAGGCCCCGGCGCCGACCGCTGACGCGGCCGTCGGCGGCAGCTCGGCCGAGGGCACCGACGTCGTTCTCCCCGCCCTGGGCGAGAGCGTCACCGAGGGCACCGTCACCCGCTGGCTGAAGCAGGTCGGCGAGTCCGTCGAGGCCGACGAGCCGCTGCTCGAGGTCTCCACGGACAAGGTCGACACCGAGATCCCCGCGCCGGTCTCCGGCACGCTGCTGGAGATCCGGATCAACGAGGACGAGACCGCCGAGGTCGGCGCCGTCCTGGCCGTCATCGGTGCCGCCGGCGCCGCTCCGGCCGCCCCGGCTCCCGCCGCCCCGGCTCCGGCCGCGGCTGCCCCGGCCGCTGCCGCCCCGGCTCCGGCTGCCGCTCCGGCTCCGGCCGCCGCCCCGGCTCCGGCCGCTCCGGCTCCGGCTCCGGCCGCCCCGGTCGCCGCCCCGGCCCCCGCGGCCGCTCCGGCTCCGGTCGCCGCCCCGGCCTCCGCCGGTGACGAGGGCGCGTACGTGACCCCGCTGGTGCGCAAGCTCGCCTCGGAGTCCGGCGTCAACCTGGCCTCGGTCTCGGGCACCGGCGTCGGTGGCCGTATCCGCAAGCAGGACGTCCTGGCCGCCGCCGAGGCCGCCAAGGCCGCCGCTGCCGCCCCGGCTCCGGCCGCCGCCCCGGCCGCCAAGGCCCCGGCTGCCGCCGCGGTCTCGGAGCTGCGCGGTCAGACCGTCAAGATGACCCGCATGCGCAAGGTCATCGGCGACAACATGATGAAGGCGCTGCACTCGCAGGCTCAGCTCAGCTCCGTGGTCGAGGTGGACATCACCAAGATCATGAAGCTGCGCGAGCAGGCCAAGGCGTCCTTCCTGGCCCGTGAGGGCGTCAAGCTCTCGCCGATGCCGTTCTTCGTCAAGGCCGCCGCCCAGGCGCTGAAGGCCCACGCGGTCGTCAACGCCCGGATCAACGACGACGAGGGCACCATCACCTACTTCGACTCGGAGAACATCGGCATCGCCGTGGACTCCGAGAAGGGCCTGATGACCCCGGTCATCAAGGGTGCCGGTGACCTCAACCTGGCGGGCATCTCCAAGGCGACCGCCGACCTGGCCTCCAAGGTCCGCGGCAACAAGATCACGCCGGACGAGCTGTCGGGTGCGACCTTCACCATCAGCAACACCGGTTCGCGCGGTGCGCTGTTCGACACCGTCATCGTGCCCCCGAACCAGGTCGCCATCCTGGGCATCGGTGCCACGGTCAAGCGCCCGATGGTCATCGAGACCCCCGAGGGCACCGTCATCGGCGTGCGCGACATGACGTACCTGACCCTGTCCTACGACCACCGCCTGGTGGACGGCGCGGACGCGGCCCGGTACCTGTCGGCCGTCAAGGCGATCCTCGAGGCGGGCGAGTTCGAGGTCGAGCTCGGCCTGTAAGGCTCACGCCGCACCGGCAGACACTCGTACGGCGCCCCCGCCCGGAACCACTTCGGGCGGGGGCGCCGTCGTCATACCCTGGTGGGTCCATGTGTGACATCTCGGGGGGCGTCGTATGGCACGGGCACGGGTGACGGATCTCGTCGTGGTACTGCCGGGCATCATGGGCAGCCGGCTGGCGGACGCCGACGGCGGGGCGGTCTGGGACCTGTCGGGCGCGGACCTGTTACGCGGCCTGCGGGACTTCGGCCGGTCCCTGAGCGCGCTGCGCCTGCCGAAGGACATCGGTGACGGGGATCCGGGCGACGGGGTGGTGCCCGTGGGCCTGATGCCCGACCTGCACGCCCTGCCCGGCGTCTGGCGCCCGGTCGACGGCTACACGGACCTGCTGCGCTGGCTGGAGCGCCATTTCACCCTGTCCGTTTCGGACAACCTCCTCACCTTCCCGTACGACTGGCGGCTGTCCTGCCGGTACAACGCGGAGCGGCTCAAGGGCCGGATCGACCTGGAGCTGGAGCGCTGGCGGGCCTCGGCCCCCGAGCGGCGCGGGGCCCGGGTGGTCTTCCTGTGCCATGCGCTGGGCGGGCTGGTGGCCCGGCACTACGTGGAGCGCCTCGGCGGCCACGAGATCACCCGCCGGCTGATCACGCTGGGCACCCCGCACCAGGGCTGCCTGGAGGCCCTGGCCGCCCTGGTCGACGGGGGTGACCCCGTGGGCCTGGGCCCGGATCTCAGCCGGTTCGCCCGCAGCCTGCCCTCCCTGCACCAGCTGGCCCCCGACTACGCGTGCATGGCCGGCCCGGACGGCCCGGTTCGCGCCCGCGACCTGCCGGGGCTGCCCGGCGTGGACGCCGCCCTGCTGGCGGACGCCGCCCGCTTCCACGCGGACCTGCGCAGCGGCCCGTCGCGGGCCGAGCTCCTGGTGATCGCCGGGGCCGGGCAGCCCACGGCGACGGCGGCGGCCTGCGACGGGGACCGCCTGACCCTTCTGCGGGAGGCCGACGGCGACGGCGCGGTCCCCCGCGAGGTGGCCCTCCCGGCGCGGGCTCACGGCGACGGCGAGGGCGAACGCGAAGCGGGCGCCGGGTCCGTGGCCCGGCCCGCGGCCGAACGGTTCACCGAGCCCTTCGCCGAGCCCGTCGCCGTGTACGAGCAGCACGGCTCGCTCCAGAACAACCGGGCCGTACGGGTCGCCCTGCAAGGCCTCATGGGCCACGGGCGGGACCGGACCGGGGGACCCGCGGACCCGGCGGCCCGGCTGGGCGTGCGGGCGCCCGCCGTGCTGGCCGCGGGGGCCCCGTATGAGGTCACGGTCACGGCACCCGGCGAGGGGCTGCGCCTGATGGCGCAGCTGCGCCCGGCCGACGGCGGCCGGGCGAGCGCCCGCCCGCTGCGGGGCCTGGGCGGCGGCCGCTACAGCGTCTCGTTCGCGCCGCCGCGGCCGGGTCCGTACCGCCTGACGGTGGGCCCGGTCACGGCTCTTGTAACCAGCCTCACCCAACGGCCCTGACCAGGAAGGCATCCCGGCGGGCTACTGCGCCGTATTGTCTACGCATCGAAGCGATGCGTGCCGTCACAGGAGATGAAGCCCGGATGATCACCCCACCCGTCGTGCACTCGCTGCGCGAGCAGATCCGCGAGCACATCGTGGAGGGGATCGTCAGCGGGCGCTGGAAGCCCGGTGAGCGGATCGTGGAGCGCCGGATCGCCGTCGAACTGGAGGTCAGCCAGACGCCGGTGCGCGAGGCGCTGCGGGAGCTGGAGACGCTGCGGCTGATCGAGTCGGCGCCGAACAAGGGCGTGCGCGTACGCAACCTGTCGGCGGCCGACCTGGAGGAGATCTACCCGGTCCGGGCGGGCCTGGAGCAGATCGCGGCCGAGCTGGCCGCGCCCCGGCTGGCGGCGGACTGCTCGGCGCTGGAGCCGCACGTGGCGGCGCTGTGGGAGGCGGACCGCACGGAGGACGGGACCGCGCAGGTGCGGCACACCGTCGGGTTCCACCGGGAGCTGGTGCGGGCGGCCGGGAACAGCGTGCTGCTGCACACCTGGGAGAGCCTGGGCATCGAGGTCTTCACGGCGCTGTCCATCCGCTGGCTGGGAACCGTCCAGAAGTCGTACGCGGAGGAGCACGCGGCCCTCGTGGAGGCGTTCCGCAATCAGGATCCGGACATCGGCGTGCTGGTCAAGCGGCATGTCCTGGGGTGCGCCCCGCGCGCCTGACGGGGTCGTTCTGCCCTGTTTTGCCCGGCACCGGGTGCCTATTTTCATGGCACCCGGTGCCGACTTTCGCCCGCTGGACATTTCTTCGCCACATTCGTTTGATCGATCATCGATCAGCGATTTACAGTCGACGACGGACCCCACCCGGGTCCACCGACCCTGTCCTGCCCGTCAGGGATTTTTCACCACCTCTCCTTTGTCCGGAAGGCGGCGCACACCGATGTCCGACCCCGTAGGAAAGCTTCCGAGCGAGCTCGACCAGCTCCCGGACCGCGACACGGAGGAGACCGCCGAATGGGCGGCCTCCCTCGACGCCGTCGCCAAGGCCGCCGGTACGCGCCGCGCCGAATACCTGCTCCGCCGCACCCTCCAGCACGCCGAGGCCGCCGGCCTGGCCCTGCCGAAGCTGCTGGAGACGGACTACGTCAACACCATCCCCACCGCCGCGGAACCCGAGTTCCCCGGTGACGAGGAGATGGAAGCCAAGATCACCGCCTGGAACCGCTGGAACGCGGCCGCCATGGTGACGCGGGGCTCCAAGTACGGCGTCGGCGGCCACATCGCCACCTTCGCCTCGGCGGCCTGGCTCTACGAGACCGGCTTCCAGCACTTCTTCCGCGGGAAGGAGGCCGACGGATCGGGCGACCAGCTCTACATCCAGGGCCACGCCTCCCCCGGCATCTACGCCCGCGCCTTCCTCGACGGGCGCATCTCCGAGCAGCAGCTCGACAACTTCCGCCAGGAGTCCGGCGGCAACGGCCTGCCGTCCTACCCGCACCCGCGACGCCTGCCGTGGCTGTGGGAGTTCCCGACGGTCTCCATGGGCCTCGGCCCGCTCTCCGCGATCTACCAGGCGCGCTTCAACCGCTACCTGCAGAACCGGAACATCAAGGACACCTCCAACTCGCACGTCTGGGCCTTCCTCGGCGACGGCGAGATGGACGAGCCCGAGTCGACCGCCGCCCTGGCCCTGGCCTCCCGCGAGCAGCTCGACAACCTGACCTTCGTCATCAACTGCAACCTGCAGCGCCTCGACGGTCCGGTCCGCGCCAACTTCCGCGTGGTCCAGGAGCTGGAGGCCCAGTTCCGCGGCGCCGGCTGGAACGTCATCAAGACCCTGTGGGGCTCCGCCTGGGACGAGCTCTTCCAGCTCGACACCACGGGCGCCCTGGTCCGCCGCATCCGCGAGGTGCCGGACGCGCAGTTCCAGACGTACGCGACCCGCGACGTGGCCTACATCCGCCAGCACTTCTTCGGTGCCAGCGCCGAGCTCGTACAGCTGGCCGGCGTGCTCTCCGACGCGAAGATCGCCGAGTGCTTCCACTCCTCGCGCGGCGGCCACGAGCCCCGCAAGGTCTACGCCGCGTACAAGGCCGCCCTGGCGCACAAGGGCGCGCCGACGGTCATCCTGGCGCAGACCGTCAAGGGCCACACGCTGGGTGCCGGGTTCGAGTCGAAGAACGCGAACCACCAGATGAAGAAGCTGACGATCGACGAGTTCAAGGACATGCGTGACCTCCTTGGCCTCCCGATCCCGGACAGCGCCTTCGCCGACGGCAAGGTCCCGTACGGCCACCCCGGCGCGAACAGCCCCGAGGTGCAGTACCTGCACGAGCGCCGGGCGGCCCTCGGTGGGCCCGCCCCGGCCCGCAAGGTCCACCACGTGGCCCTGCCGGCTCCGGCCGAGCGCTCCTTCGCCCCGCTGCTCAAGGGCTCCGGCAAGCAGGAGATGGCCACCACCATGGCCTTCGTCCGCCTGGTCAAGGACCTGATGCGGGACAAGGAGACCGGCAAGCGCTGGGTTCCGATCGTCCCCGACGAGGCCCGCACCTTCGGTATGGAGTCCCTGTTCCCGTCGGCCGGCATCTACTCGCCGCTGGGTCAGACGTACGAGCCGGTCGACCGCGACCAGCTCATGTACTACAAGGAAGCCAAGGACGGCCAGATCCTCAACGAGGGGATCACCGAGGCCGGCGCCATGGCCGACTTCATCGCCGCCTGCACGTCGTACGCGACGCACGGCGAGCCGATGATCCCCTTCTACATCTTCTACTCGATGTTCGGCTGGCAGCGCACCGCCGACCAGATGTGGCAGCTCGCCGACCAGCTCGGCAAGGGCTTCATCGTCGGCGCCACCGCCGGCCGCACCACGCTGACCGGTGAGGGTCTCCAGCACGCCGACGGCCACTCGCACCTGATCGCGTCCACGAACCCGGCGTCGCTCAACTACGACCCCGCGTTCGCGTACGAGATCGCGGTGATCGTCAAGGACGGTCTGCGCCGGATGTACGGCGAGAAGCCGGAAGACGTCTTCTACTACCTGACCGTCTACAACGAGCCGAAGCCGCAGCCGGCGATGCCCGAGGGCGTCGAAGAGGGCATCCTGCGCGGTCTCTACCGCTTCAACACGGCGGCGGACCTGGCGGAGGCGGCCCCCGCCGCGGACGCCCCGAAGATCCAGCTGATGGCCTCGGGTACGGCGATCCACTGGGCCCTGGAGGCGCAGCGGCTGCTCGCCGCCGACTGGAACGTGGCCGCCGACGTGTGGTCCGCCACCTCCTGGGGCGAGCTGCGCCGCGACGCGCTGGAGTGCGACGAGGCGCTGCTGCGCGGCGAGATGCGCACCCCGTACGTCACGCGCGCGCTGGAGGGCGTCACGAGCCCGGTCCTCGCGGTGTCCGACTGGATGCGTCAGGTCCCGGACCAGATCAGCCAGTGGGTGGAGCAGGACTGGACCTCGCTCGGCACGGACGGCTTCGGCCTGTCCGACACCCGCGAGGGCGCCCGCCGCCACTTCGGCGTCGACGCGCAGTCGATCGTGGTGGCCGCGCTGGCCCAGCTCGCCCGCCGCGGCGAGGTGCCGGCGTCCGCCATCAAGGAGGCGCGCGAGCGCTACGGCCTGTAGCCGGCAGGCACAGGCACGGCAGGCCGAAGGCCGGTGTCCGACCCGTGGGGGGTCGGACACCGGCCTTTGGCCGTATGCGCGGTGGCGGCGAGGGGGCGCACCCGTGATGCTGGAGCGGTGATGGACGAGACGGAGTTCTGGGAGATCGTCGACCGTACCCGCGAGGCCGCCGAGGGCGACCCCGAGGAGCATGCCGAGCTGCTCGTGGAGCGGCTGGTCCAGCTCGACCCGGACTCCGTACTGGACTTCGCCCGGCACTTCGAGTCCCGGTACAACCGGGCGTACACCTGGGACCTGTGGGGCGCGGCCTGGGTGCTGCTCGACGGGGCGAGCGACGACGCGTTCGACTACTTCCGGTGCTGGCTGATCGGCCAGGGCCGGGAGGTCTTCGAGGGCGGGGTCCACGAACCGGACGCCCTCGCGGAGCTCCTGGAGGAGTTCGACGAGGAGATCGACGGGGACGGCGAGGAGTTGGGGTACGCGGCCGACGAGGCGTACGAGCAGCTGACCGGGGCGGTGGCGCCCGATCTGGGGATCCCGCTGCAGGCCGCCGAGCCGGAGGGCACTCCGCTGGACTTCGAGAACGAAGCCGTGCTCGCGGAGCGCTTCCCCCGGCTGTGGGACCGCTTCAGGGGCTGAGCAGGCGGCGGGGGCCGGCTGGTCGGCTAGTCGGCTAGTCGGCTAGTCGGCTAGTAGTGCGTACCGCCGTCGATGCGGATCTCGGTGCCGGTGATGAAGGCGCCGTCCTCGGAGCCCAGCATGGCGACGACGCCGGCGACGGTCTGCGGGCCGGCGAAGCCCTGGCCGATGGCCGGGGCCAGCTTGGCGAACAGGCTCCAGTCGGTGTCCTCGGGCAGGCCGGGGCCGTTGCCGGTGGTCATGCCGCTCTCGATGGAGCCGGGCGCGACGGCGACGAAGCGCAGGCCCTGCTTGCTGTACTCGGCGGCCAGGGCGTGGGTCATGGACTGGATGCCGCCCTTGCTGGCCGCGTAGGCGGACATGTAGGGGTGCGCGAAGGACGCCGAGGTGGAGCTGAAGTTCACGACGACCGGCTGGTCGCCTTCCAGCAGCGCCGGGAGCGACTCGCGGATCACCAGGAAGGTGCCCGTGAGGTTGACGGCGATGACCTTGTTCCAGAAGTCGAGCGTGGTCTGGTGGGTGTGCGCGGAGCGCAGGATGCCGGCCGCGTTGACCAGGACGTCGAGCCCGCCGAGGGACTCGACGGCGGCGGCGACACCGCTGCGTACGGCCGCCTCGTCGGATATGTCGAGGACGGCGGTGGTGAGCCGGCCGGCGTGCCCGTCGGCGGCGGCCCGGTCGGCGGTCGCCTTCAGGCCGGCCTCGTTGACGTCCACGGTGTGGACGCGGCCGCCCTCGGCGAGGATGCGGTGGACGGTGGCCTGGCCGATGCCGGAGCCGCCGCCGGTGATGAGGACGCGACGTCCTTCGTAACGGTTCATGGGGCCGAGCGTATCGAGCGGGCGACACGTTTTGCCAGAGTGTCAAAGCATGTAATCCATCTCATTTCCGGGAGGTAGGCTTCACCCGTGAGATCCCCGCGTCCGTACTCTCCCCTGGCAGGCCCCGGAGCCCAGTCGCTGACCGAGCGCCGCAAGGCCGCCACCCAGCTGGACATCGCCCGCGCGGCCTGCGCCCTGTTCGCCGAACACGGCCCCGACGGCACCACCGCCGAGGACATCGCGCACCGCGCCGGAGTGGCGCTGCGCACGTTCTACCGGTACTTCCGCAACAAGCAGGAGGCCGTCGCCCCGCTGCTCGCCGGAGGCGGCGACGCCTGGCGCGCCCTGCTCGCCGAGGAGGACCCCGGCACCCCGCTCGACGAGGCCCTGGAACGCGCGGTGACCCGCTCGCTCAGCGACTCCCGCACGGTCGAGGAGGGCCTGGAGGTCACCCGCGGCCTGCTCCGCGCGGCCCAGGCCGACGAGGCGCTGCGCGCGGTCTGGTACCGGGTGAACCAGGACTCCGAGGAACGCCTGGTCCCGGTGATCGCCCGGCTGGCCGGCGAGGACGCCGACCCCCTGGGCGTGCGCCTCCTGGCGGCGGCCGCCACGGACGCCATCCGCATCTCCCTGGAGCTCTGGTCGACCACGGACGCCCCGGTCGCGGGCCCCGGCTCCCCCGCGGAACTCGCGGTCCGCTGCCTGCGCGACCTGACGGGCGCAATGCCCCTGCTCCACCGGCCCGGGGGAACGGCTGCGGCACCGGCGGCCCCTGGCGCCTGAACGCGAACGGCCCCGCCGCTCTCCGGAGAGAGTGGCGGGGCCGCTGCATGTGCTTCTTAGATGTCGAAGTACATCTCGAACTCGTGCGGGTGCGGGCGCAGGGCGATCGGGGCGATCTCGTGCGTGCGCTTGTAGTCGATCCAGGTCTCGATCAGGTCCGGGGTGAAGACACCGCCGGCCAGGAGGTACTCGTGGTCCTCCTCCAGGGCCTTGAGGACGGCGTCCAGGCTGGTCGGGACCTGCGGGACGCTCGCGTGCTCGTCGGGCGAGAGCTCGTAGAGGTCCTTGTCGATCGGCTCCATCGGCTCGATCTTGTTCTTCACGCCGTCGAGGCCGGCCAGCAGCAGGGCCGAGAACGCCAGGTACGGGTTCGAGGACGGGTCCGGGGCGCGGAACTCGACGCGCTTGGCCTTCGGGTTCGAGCCCGTGATCGGGATGCGCATGGCGGCGGAGCGGTTGCGCTGCGAGTACACCATGTTGACCGGCGCCTCGAAGCCCGGGACCAGGCGGTGGTACGAGTTCACCGTCGGGTTGGTGAAGGCCAGCAGCGACGGGGCGTGCTTGAGGATGCCGCCGATGTAGTAGCGGGCGGTGTCCGACAGGCCCGCGTAGCCGGCCTCGTCGTAGAACAGCGGCTCGCCGTTCGCCCAGAGCGACTGGTGCACGTGCATGCCCGAGCCGTTGTCACCGAAGATCGGCTTCGGCATGAAGGTCGCGGTCTTGCCGTTGCGCCAGGCGACGTTCTTCACGATGTACTTGAAGAGCATCAGGTCGTCGGCCGCGGCCAGCAGCGTGTTGAACTTGTAGTTGATCTCGGCCTGGCCGCCGGTGCCGACCTCGTGGTGCTGGCGCTCGACCTGGAGGCCCTGGGCGTCCAGTTCGAGGGAGATCTCGGCGCGCAGGTCGGCGAAGTGGTCGACCGGGGCGACCGGGAAGTAACCGCCCTTGTAGCGGACCTTGTAGCCGCGGTTGTTCTCCTCGGAACCGGTGTTCCAGGCGCCGGCCTCGGAGTCGATGTGGTAGAAGCCCTCGTTCGCGGAGGTCGCGAAGCGCACGCTGTCGAACACGTAGAACTCGGCCTCGGGGCCGAAGAACGCGGTGTCGGCGATGCCGGTGGAGGCGAGGTACGCCTCGGCCTTCTTCGCGATGTTGCGCGGGTCGCGGCTGTAGGCCTCACCCGTGATCGGGTCGTGGATGAAGAAGTTGATGTTGAGCGTCTTGTCCTTGCGGAACGGGTCCAGGCGCGCGGTGGTGATGTCGGCGCGCAGCGCCATGTCGGACTCGTGGATCGCCTGGAAGCCGCGGATCGAAGATCCGTCGAAGGCGAGCTCCTCCGCCGGGTCGAATGCCCGAGCCGGGATGGTGAAGTGCTGCATCACACCAGGCAGGTCGCAGAAGCGGACGTCGACGAACTTGACGTCGTTCTCCTCGATGTACTGCTTCACTTCGTCGGCGTTCTGGAACATCCAACTCCTCCTACTCCCGACCCCGGGGCAGGGCGGGCTTTATAGCTCGTGGTGCGTCAGTGCGGTGCCGCACGCTGACCCGACCATAAGCAGGCGGGATTTCTCAAGCATGACCCATTTGTTTCGCTCAAGTTAACCAGGGTCCCGCGGGAAGGCCGTGGAGCCGCACAGGTACCGTGGTCGGGTGGACAACAGGCAAGCACTCGGATCCTGGCTCTCCGGCCCCCGCGCGGCCGCCGAGGACATGGGCGTCGACTTCGGCTACCCGGGTCAGCGGCTCGGCCTGCCCCGGCAGGGGCCCGGCTCCGCGGCCCGCTTCGGCCGCCGTCTCGGCGGGGTCGCCGTCGACTGGGTCGGCTGCCAGCTGATCGCATACGGGCTGATCACCGGCGGCAACCCGACCGCCACGGGCAACTGGACGCTCGCGCTCTTCGTGCTGCTGAGCATCCTCACCGTCGGCACGGTGGGGTTCACGCCCGGGAAGCGGCTCGTGGGCCTGCGGGTCGTCGCGGAGGGCGGCGGCCGCCTCGGCTTCGGCCGGGTCGTGCTGCGCACGGTGCTGCTCGCCCTCGTCATCCCGGCGCTGGTCTGGGACCGCGACGGGCGCGGCCTGCACGACCGTCTCGCCCGCGCCGTCCAGGTCCGCATCTGAGACCTCGCACGACAGAACACCGCAGCGCGACAGAACGCCGCAGCGGGACAGAACATCGCAGCGGGACAGAACATCGCAGAAGGGGCGCCCCCGGCCGGGCGGGGGGGGGGGGGCCGGGGGGGGGGGGCCCCGGGCGGGGGGGGGGGGGGGGGGGGGGGGGGGGGGGGGGGGGGGCCGGGG
>NZ_JBIVAL010000004.1:50177-151767 GCF_044745505.1 Streptomyces sp. NPDC086989 | reverse complement strand
GGCCCCCACTCCCCCCCCCCCCACCCCAACCCCCCCCCGCCCCCCACCCCCCCGCCGGGGCCCACACCCCCCCGGCGGCCCAAAACGGCCCAGCCGGGCCCCCCGGCCCCGCCGGGCCGGGGGCGCCCCTTCTGTCGTATACGACGATCGGCTGAGCGGGTCAGCGCATCTTTCCGCCGCGCGGCATCCGCGTGCCCTTGGGCATCGGGCCCTTCGGCAGCGGCATGTTGCTCATGAGGTCACCCATGGCGCGCAGCTTGTCGTTGACCTGGGTGATCTGCGGGCCGGCCAGCACGCGCGGCAGCTTGAGCAGCGTCGTGCGGAGCTTCTTGAGCGGGACCTCGCCCTCACCGGTGCCCACGATGAAGTCGTGGACCGGGATGTCCGGCATGATCCGGGCCAGCTTCTTCTTCTCGGCGGCGAGCATCGGCTTGAGCCGGTTCGCGTTGCCCTCGGCGATCAGTACGACGCCGGCCTTGCCCACGGCCCGGTGGACGATGTCCTGGCTGCGGTTCATCGCGATGGCGGGGGTGGTCGTCCAGCCCCGTCCCACGTTGTCCAGTACGGCCGCGGCCGCGCCCGGCTGTCCCTCCATCTGCCCGAAGGCAGCCCGCTCGGCCCGTCGTCCGAAGACGATCGCCATCGCGAGGAACGCCACCAGGAAGCCCAGGATGCCCAGGTAGACCGGGTGGTCGATCAGGAAGCCGATCGCAAGAAAGACACCGAAGGTGACGATTCCCACGCCCGCGACGATCAGACCGACCTTCGGGTCGGCCTTGCGCGTCATCTTGTACGTCAGGGCGATCTGCTTCAGTCGCCCGGGGTTCGCAGCAGTCTCTGCGTTTGACTTCCTCGCCATAGAGCGAAGTTTACGTGGCCTGCGGGGTCCGGGTCGCCGCGGCCTCGAGTACGTGCTCGGTTTCGACCCGGTCCTTGGCTCGGCGGCGGTCCTCCAGAACGGCGGTCCACGCGTTGCGGCGGGCGCCGCTCATGAGCAGCGACTCGAAGCCCCGGAAGGCGTCGGTGAACGACGGAATGGCAATGGCGCGTACGGGCGCGGCCTGCATGATGTCGATCCCTTTCACAGTGCTCACGGTGTTCATCGGGGGGCGGGCGGGCACGGCGGGACGGCGCGACGGTGTGCGCCGGCGTGCGCGGTGCGTCGCATTATCGTCACTGACTGGTGTTACCAGGGCATGACCGGCCGGTCAAACGGTGATGAAACATTTACGCGGCCCGCCGGACTCTTCGTTACAAAGAGCCTAGGGGCCGCGTCGATGCGGTGTTACCGGGTGGTAAGACTTTGTGCGTGAGTTCACACAGTCCGTGTGGTAGCGCGCGTCACACCGCCGCGCGCCACTCCCTTTGCGATCAGACCCGGCTGCGCTTCTCCATCGCCTGGGCGTAGAGGCGCCCCGCACGGTACGAGGAGCGGACCAGCGGGCCCGACATCACGCCGGAGAAGCCGATCTCCTCGGCCTCCTTCGCCAGCTCCACGAACTCGGCGGGCTTCACCCAGCGCTCGACGGGGTGGTGCCGCGGCGAGGGCCGCAGGTACTGGGTGATGGTGATGAGCTCGCAGCCGGCCTCGTGCAGCTCCTTCAGTGCCTCCGAGACCTCCTCGCGCTCCTCGCCCATGCCCAGGATCAGGTTGGACTTGGTGACCAGGCCGTAGGCGCGGGCCTGGCGGATCACGTCGAGGGAGCGCTCGTAGCGGAAGCCGGGGCGGATCCGCTTGAAGATCCGCGGCACGGTCTCGACGTTGTGCGCGAAGACCTCGGGGCGGGAGGCGAAGACCTCCTCCAGGAGCTCCGGGACCGCGTTGAAGTCGGGGGCCAGCAGCTCGACCTTGGTGTGGCCGCCCTCGCGGCCCGCCGTCTGCTGGTGGATCTGGCGCACGGTCTCCGCGTACAGCCAGGCGCCGCCGTCGGCCAGGTCGTCGCGCGCGACGCCGGTGATGGTGGCGTAGTTCAGGTCCATCGTGACGACCGACTCGCCGACGCGGCGCGGCTCGTCCCGGTCCAGGGCCTCGGGCTTGCCCGTGTCGATCTGGCAGAAGTCACAGCGCCGGGTGCACTGGTCACCGCCGATGAGGAAGGTGGCCTCGCGGTCCTCCCAGCATTCGTAGATGTTGGGGCAGCCGGCCTCCTGGCACACGGTGTGCAGTCCTTCGCCCTTCACCAGGGCCTGCATCTTCGTGTACTCGGGACCCATCTTCGCCCGGGTCTTGATCCACTCGGGCTTGCGCTCGATGGGGGTCTGGCTGTTACGGACCTCCAGGCGCAGCATCTTGCGTCCGTCGGGTGCGACTGCGGACACGACCGGCTCCCTGTGACTTCGATTCTTCGGCGCCCACCAGGGTACGCCCGTAATTTCATACGCTCTTACGTCGGCCAACCTGGGGGCGGCCGGACGCATTCCCCCGGTCGTCAGCCCGCGGCGGGCTCGATCTCCCGGGGTCGCAGCTCGGCCTGCTCCAGTACGTCCTTCAGGTGGCGTTCGACGACCGGCAGCACGTCGGCGATGGTGATCTCGCGGCCCAGTTCGTACGAGAGCGAGGTCACACCGGCGTCGCGGATCCCGCAGGGCACGATCCGGTCGAACCAGGTGTTGTCCGGGTTCACGTTGATCGCGAAGCCGTGCATGGTGACGCCCTTGGCCACGCGGATGCCGATGGCCGCGAGCTTGCGGTCCTCACGGCGCTGCCCGGCGTTGGAGGGGGCGTACTCGGGGCCGTTCAGGCGGGCGTCGAACTCCTCGTCCGTCAGCCGCGGGTCGAAGTCGAGCGAGAGCCCGCCGATCTTGGGGCGCTCCTCGATCGGGTCGCCGAGCACCCAGACCCCGGAACGGCCCTCGACGCGGGTGGTCTCCAGTCCGAACTCGGCGGCGGTGCGGATCAGCGCCTCCTCCAGACGGCGGACGTGCGCGACGACGTCGACCGGCCGGGGCAGCTTCATGATCGGGTAGCCGACCAGCTGGCCGGGGCCGTGCCAAGTGATCTTGCCGCCGCGGTCCACGTCCACGACGGGGGTCCCGTCCAGCGGGCGCTCGCTGTCCGCGGTGCGCCGGCCGGCGGTGTACACGGGCGCGTGCTCCAGCAGGAGGCAGGTGTCGCCGATCTCGTCCGCGAAGCGCGCGGCGTGGACCCGCCGCTGCTCCTCCCAGGCCTGGGTGTACTCGACGTAATCGGGTCCGAAGCCCAGATGGACAAACCCAAGCTCAGCCACCGCAGCGCCTCCTCGTTGAACCTGCTGTGTGCACGCATCGCACCAGCCAAGGGTACGGCGGGCGGTTTCCGGCCCCTCGGTCGCCTTCCGACCCCTCAGTAACCCGGGGGCGGATCCTCCCCGGGGCCCGGGGGCAGCGGCCTGGGCCGCCTGCGGCCCCGGGGCGGGCGGTCCGGATCCTCGTCCGCCCGCGGCAGCCGCCGGTGGCCCTCCGAGTGGTCGTTGACCCAGCCGCACACCCCGCACGCGTACCGGCCGTCGAGCCCCGCGATGTACGTACCGCAGCGACGGCACTCGGCCTCGGTCAGTTCGGGCGCGGGCAGTGGCGCGGTGGCGTCGGCGGAGGTCTCCGCCCCGGTGGGCCTGCGGGTCATGTCGCGCAGCGTACGCGGACGGAGGGGGCCAGTCCGTAAAGGGCCCTACCGATTCTGCACACGATCGGATGAATGTGGGACAGACAGGGCGGTATGAGCGGTGTTCGCCGCTACATTCACGCCGTTCACAGGGCCGGGACTCCGGTCCGTCACGTCAGGAAACCGTGGAGCCGATGACGGAACGACCTGCCCAGCGCGTCCCCAACCGGCAGCTCGCGGCGCTGATCGCGGAAGCCGGGTTCTCCAACGCCGGTCTGGCCCGCCGGGTCGACCAGCTCGGCCTGGAACACGGTCTCGATCTGCGGTACGACAAGACCTCCGTGACCCGGTGGCTGCGTGGGCAGCAGCCGCGCGGGACCACTCCGGCGCTGATCGCCGAGGTCTTCACCCGGCGCCTGGGCCGGCGGCTCTCGGCTCAGGACCTGGGCCTGGACGCCTGCGCGCCCGTCTACGCCGGCCTGGAGTTCGCGGCCACCCCGGAGGAGGCCGTCGACATCGCCAGCGGGCTGTGGCGCAAGGACTCCGGCTCCCACGCGGAGCTGCGGAAGATCGCGTTCACCCCGGCCGGGCTGGTCGTGCCCAGCCGGGACTGGCTCATCGGGCGCCCCGACGAGCGGGTGGGCCGGGGCGCCGATCCCGCGGCCGCGGCCAGGGTCCCGGTGCAGGGCCGTGCCGCGGTGCCCCGGCAGCGGCAGATCGACAGGGGCCCCGGCCAGCGGGTGACCGGCGGGGACATCGCGGCGCTGCGGTCGGTGAGCGAGCTGTTCCGGGCCCTGGACCAGACGTACGGCGGCGGGCACGCCCGGCAGGCCCTCGTGCGCTACCTGGAGCACGAGGCCGAGCCGATGCTCCGCGGCACGTACGGGGAGACCACCGGCCGGCGGTTGTTCGCGGCCGCCGCCGACCTGACCCGGCTGGCCGGCTGGACCTCGTACGACATCGCCGCGCACGGGCTCGCCCAGCGGTACTTCGTCCAGGCCCTGCGCCTCGCGCAGGCCGCCGGGGACCGGCCGTACGGCTCGTACGTGCTGGTCACCATGAGCCGGCAGGCCGTCTACCTGGGTCACGGCCGGGAGGCGGTGCAGCTGGCGCGCGTCGCGCAGCAGGGCGTCGGCTCGGGGCCGCCGCCGGTGGTGCAGGCGCTCCTGCACTCGGCCGAGGCGCGCGGGCACGCGGTGATGGGCGACGTCCGGGCCGCGACGGCCTCGCTGGTACGGGCCGAGCGGGCGCTGGGCGCGGCCCGGCCGGGGGACGACGTACCGCACTGGGCGCGGCTCTTCGACGAGGCGCAGCTGGCGGACGAGTTCGGGCACTGCCACCGGGACCTCCAGCAGTACCGGGCCTCGGCGCAGCACGCGGAGCGCTCGCTCCAGCTGTGGGCGCCGGGTTTCGCGCGCTCGCGGCTGTTCTGCCGGGTGGTGCTGGCCACGGCCCGGCTGGGGCTGGGCGAGCTGGACCAGGCGTGCGCGCTGGGAGCGGAGGCGGCCCAACAGGCGATGGAGATGCGGTCGGTGCGGGCGGTGGAGTACGTACGGGACTTCGAGCGCAGGCTGGAGCCGTACCGGGACGCCTCGGCGGTCCGCACGTACCGCGACCGGGTCGCTGCACTGTCCTGATCACGGCGCGCCCGGCGGTCGGCGGGTGCCTGCACAGGGCCCGGTCCCCGTCGGGAACCGGGCCCTGGCGGAGGTTTCTCAGGCCACCGCCGGCAGAGCGGGTTCCGCGCTCGCGGGGAGGCGGATGCCGAAGTCGCGCAGGACGGCCGTGGCGGCGCGGCGGGCCGAGTGCAGCGCCCCCTGGACGGTGTTGACGTCGCGGTGGTCGCCGCACACGTACAGCCCGGCCAGGACCCGGACCGGACGGCGCAGGTCGTACGGCGGCGGCATCGCGGGGACGGCCTCCGGGACGTGGTGGACGGCCAGCAGCTCCCAGTCCCGGGTGCCGGTCTCGTACAGCCGGGCGAGGCGCGAGGCGACCGTGCGGGCGGGCGGCGGCGGGCCGAGCACCGTGGTGGTGACCAGGCTGCGGCCGGCCGGAGCCCGCACCGGGTCGACCGCGCTCATCACCGCGGTGTGGGCGACGGGCCACCGGGGATCGCCGTCGAGCAGGAGCGAGCCGTCCCACGGCAGCGGCGCGGCGGTGGCGTGGTGGATGACGGTGACCTCGTGGAACGCCGGCACCCGCAGCCCGGGCAGCAGTTCGGCGGCGGCCCGCGCCCCGGTGGCCAGGACGGCGGAGCGACAGCTGAAGTCGCCGTGCTCCTCGGTGGTGACCAGGTTCGTCGCCACCGACCGGACCCGGACCCCGGTGCGCACGGTGCCGGGCGGCAGCGCGGCGGCGAGCAGGTCGGGCAGAGCCGCGGCGCCGCCCTCGGGCACGGCGAGCCGGCCGCGGGCGAAGGTGCGCAGGGCCAGGTCGGCGACCCGGCTGGAGGTCGTGAGCTCCGGATCGCGGAGCAGTGCGGAGAGCAGGGGCCGCAGGGTGGCGCCGAGGGCCCGGGAGCGCAGGGCGGCCAGCGCCGTGCGCTCGGGGCGGGCCAGTACGCGTTCCACCGGCAGGGCGGCGAGCCGGCCCAGGTAGGCGCTGAGCCGGGCCTGGTCGAAGGATCCGCTGGCCAGCGCGCGGGCCGGGGTCAGCGCTCCGGCCCGCAGCTGCCTGCCGTCGGCGTGGACGAGCACCCCCGCCGCGAAGGGCCGCAGGACCAGGCCGACCAGGCCCGGGGTCCGGTCGAGCTCCGTGTACGAGGTGTTGAGCAACTGCCCGACCCGGTCCAGCCGGAACCCGTCGACGTGCTCGGTGGCCATTCGTCCGCCGGGATCACCGGCGGCCTCCAGGACGGTGACCGTGACCCCTGCCGCGATCAGGTGGTGTGCCGCCGCGAGTCCTGAGACCCCGGCTCCTACGATGACGACGTCCGCATGCTGTGCGGCGCGGTGCGAGCTGCTGAGCACGTGCCCCTCCCCGAGGTCGGCGCGGCTGTGTGGGAATCCTCCTTCCCCCAACCGGCTCCATGGGAACCCGAGTTCGGTCGGGTATTACGCTCCGGTCCGGTCGCACGCCGGTCGCATCCGGGTCACGGAAGGTCGCACGGGGGCGGGGGCGGGGCCCGTCACCGGCCGAGGGCGGACCTGATCGCCTCGTCGATCCCGGGGTGGCGGAAGGTGAATCCGGACTCCAGCAGCCGGGAGGGCAGCACCCGCTGACTGCCCAGCACGTCCCCGGCGAACTCCCCGACCACCACGCGCAGGACCGGCGCCGGAACGGGGAACGGCGTCGGACGGTGCAGCACGCGGCCCATCGCCGCGGTGACCTCACGGTTCGTCAGCGGCTCGGGGGCGGTCAGGTTGACGGGGCCGGACAGCTCGGGGGTGTCGATGGCGTACCGCAGCGCTGCGATCTCGTCGTGCAGCGAGATGAAGGACCAGTACTGCCGGCCGTTGCCCAGCCGGCCGCCGATCCCGGCCCGGAAGACGGGGAACAGCTTGTGCCAGGCCCCGCCCTCGGCGGCGACCACCAGTCCGGTCCGGGCGAACACCGTGCGGACGCCCGCCTCCTGGGCGGGGGCGGCGGCCGCCTCCCACTCGATGCAGACCTCCGGCAGGAAGCCCCGCCCCGCCGGGGCGTACTCGTCGACGGCGTGCTCGCCGGTGTCCCCGTAGTAGCCGATGGCGCTGCCGCAGACGAAGACGGCCGGCGGCGCGTCGAGCGCGGCGATCGCCCGGGCCATCGCGCCGGTGCCGCGGACCCGGCTGTCCCGGATCTCCTTCTTGTACGCGGCGCTCCACCGGCGGTCCCCGACCCCGGCCCCGGCGAGGTGGACGATGGCCCCGCAGCCGGCGAGCCCGGCGGGGTCGACGTATCCGCGGCCCGGATCCCAGGCCGCCTCGTCGGGGGCGGCGGGCGCGCGGCGCACGAAACGCACCACGTCGTGCCCGTCCGCCCGCAGGGATCGTACGAGGGCCTGCCCGATGAGCCCGTTCGCTCCGGTGATCGCGATACGCATGCCCCCATGATGCAGCCCCGTCCCGCGCCGGGGGTGCGGCGCGGCCCGGTCAGGTACCGCCCAGCCAGGTGCCCACCGCGTACGTGACCGCCATCGCCAGGGCGCCGCCCGTGACGTTGCGCAGGACCGCCCGCGGGACGGGGGCCCCGCCCAGCCGTGCACTGATCACCCCGCACAGTGTGAGCGCCCCCAGCACCGCCACCACCGTCACGGGCACCCGCTGTGTCGGGCCCGGCAGCACGATCGCCAGCAGCGGCAGCAGCGCGCCCACCGTGAACGCGACCAGGCTGGCGAACGCCGCGTGCCACGGGTTGGCCAGCTCGTCGGGGTTGATCCCGAGCTCGACCCGCGCGTGCGCCTTCAGCGCGTCGCGCTCCGTCAGCTGCACCGCCGCCTCCCTGGCGAGCTCCCGGTCCAGCCCCCTGGCCTCCAGGAGATCGGTCAGCTCCGCGAGCTCCGCCTCCGGCTCCTCCGCGAGCTCCCGCCGCTCGGTCTCCAGCGCGGCCCGTTCCGAGTCCCGCTGGGAGCTCACCGAGACGTACTCCCCCGCCGCCATCGACAGCGATCCCGCCAGCAGTCCGGCCACCCCCGCCTCCAGGATCGACGCGCGTGAGGTGGTGGCCCCGGCCACGCCCACCACCAGCCCGGCGGTGGAGATGATCCCGTCGTTCGCGCCGAGCACCCCCGCCCGCAACCAGTTCAGCCGTGTGCTGATCGCCGCGCTCTGCTCCGCCGGCCCGTGCGCACCCGTACCCGTACCCGCTCCCGCATCCGTCACGGGACCACTGTCGGCGCCCGGCCCCCGCAGGGCCACCCGGCGGGCCGGTCCGGGGTGCGCGGCCACCGCCCCCGTACCAGGGTGGAGGGGTGAGACGCCGACGCGAGGAGCCTGGCTGGCTGCACGGAAAGCCGCCACCGCGCTGGGCCCGTATTGCCCCCGTGGTGGCCCTCGTGGTGCTGGTGCTCGTGCAGCGACTGACCCGGGGCGAAGCGGAGGTGGGCTTCTTCCTGGCCGGCGTGCCCCCGGTGGCCGCCTTCGCCTACGGGGCCGCCGGCACCGCCGTCTTCGCCGCGATCGTGCTCGCGCTGCTCAGCGCGCCGTTCGCCGGATCCGCGCACCCGCGGGGCGCGGACCTGGCCACCGTGGCCGCGATCGGGCTGCTCAGCGTGGTGATCGCCTGGGTCCGCAGGCGCCGTGACGCGCAGCTGGTCAGCGTGCGGACCGTCGCGGAGGCGGCGCAGCTGGCCGTCCTGCCGCCGGTGCCGGACCGGGTCGGTCCGGTGCGCTGCGCCGGGCTGTACCGGGCGGCCCAGCGCGGAACCCTGGTCGGCGGCGACCTGTACGACGTACGGGCCGGGCCGTACGGGGTGCGGGCGCTGGTCGGGGACGTGCAGGGGCACGGCCTGGCGGCGGTCGGCACGGTGGCCGCCCTGCTCGGCGCCTTCCGCGAGGGGGTGCTGGACGATCCCGAGCTGGCGGGCGTGGCGGCCCGGCTGGACCGCCGGCTGCTGGCCGACGCCGCGGGCCCGGCGACCCCGGCCGGTTCCGCGCGGGCGGGACGGGGCGATCGGCCGGGCGATCGCCCGGGCCGCGACGACCGGGCGGATCCGTTCTTCCGGGGCGAGCCGGGCGCCCCGCAGGACCGCGCCACAGGCCATCCGGAGCTGTTCGCGACGGCGCTGCTGCTGGAGTTCCCGCCCGGGCTGGAGCTCGTGCGGATCGTTTCGTGCGGGCATCCGCCGGCGCTGCTGCTGCGGGCCTCGACCGTGTCGGAGGTGGCCGTGGAGCCGGGCCCGCCGCTCGGGCTCGGGCTCGCCGGGGCGGAGCTCGCGGTGGTGGCCGCCGTACCGCTGCTGCCGGGCGACCGGCTGCTCGCGCACACGGACGGGGTGACCGAGGCCCGGGACACGGCCGGCGAGTTCTACCCGCTGGCGGCCCGGGTCCCGGGCCTGGCGAAGGATCCGGAGGAGCTGGTCGAGGCGGTGTGGCAGGACCTGGTGAAGTTCACGGACGGCGGCCCCCGCGACGACGTGGCCCTGCTGGTGCTGTCCCTTCCGGACTCCGCGGACGGCAGCCGGTGACCGGCCGGGCCGGACGCGCCGGGCCGGACGCGTCGGGTCCGGCCCGGCCGGGCGGTGCGGTGCGGTGCTCAGGCTCCGTTGCTGATGATGAAGGCGCGGACCATCTTGCAGGTGACGTTCGACGGGCGGTGGATGCCCGTGCGGACCGCCATCGTGCGGATCTTCCGGTTGGTCGCGCGGCGGGCGTCGTACGTCCCCGAGTCGAGCAGGGATATCGCCAGCCGCATCGCCTTCAGCCGGCGGTTGTGGCTCTCGTACCATTCGCGGGGCAGGCCCGCCGGAAGCGGCTTCTTCTTGACGGGCCCAGCGGTCATGGCAGTGGCCATCTACAGCCTCCCAAACGGTAGTTGGCTTCCTGTCGTTCTCCTTCGATTTTACCGGGGAGCACTGACAGAAGCCCCTGGCCAGACAGGCTCCGGATAGGCTGCGGGCCATGGAGATCTGGATCAACCCCGCCTGTTCGAAGTGCCGCAGCGCGCTGACGCTGCTGGACGCCGAGGGGGCCGAGTACACGGTGCGCCGCTACCTGGAGGACGTGCCGACCGAGGCCGAGATCCGCGAGGTCCTGGGCCGGCTCGGCCTGGAGCCGTGGGACATCACGCGCACCTCGGACCCGCTCGCGGCGGAGACCGGCGTACGGGACCTGCCGCGCGAGGAGACGGACGCGGCCCGCGGGCTCTGGATCGCCCACCTGGCGGCGCACCCGAAGCTGATCCAGCGTCCGATCATCACCGCCGAGGACGGCACGGCGGTGGTCGGCCGCTCGGAGGAAGCGGTCCGCGAGGCCCTGTCCCGCCGGGCCTGAGCCGTCCGGCGAACCGTCCGGCATGAGCCGCCCGTTCTGAACCGGCCAGCCTGAACCGGCCAGCCTGAACCGTCCGGGCTGAACCGTCCGGTCGAGCCGTATCGCCTGAGCCGTCCGGCCCGGACGGGCGTCCGACGGCGCTCCCGGCAGCGGCCCATGCGGCGCCCGGGGGCGGCCCGGCGCGGCCGCCTACGCTCGCCCGTATGACGTCCGACGACACCGCCCCCGCGTCCGCCGCGGGCACCGGATCAGGCAGCGGCTCCGGCACCGGCCCCGGCGGGGCCGACCTGCACCTCGATCTTCCCCCGCACGGGGCCCGGCGGGCCGTCCTGGCCCGGGCCCTGCGGGACGCCGTGCGCAGCGGCCGGCTCACCGGCGGGACCCGGCTGCCGCCGTACCGGGCGCTGGCCGCCGACCTCGGGCTGGCCCGCAACGCCGTCGCCGACGCGTACGCCGAGCTCGTGGCCGAGGGCTGGTTCACCGCCCGGCAGGGCTCCGGCACCCGGGTCGCCGAGGGCGTGGCCGTCCCCGCCGCCCCGGCGGCGCCCGCCGCGGCCGCCCCCGAGGGTCCCCGTCACGACCTGCTCCAGGGCAAGCCGGATCCCGCGTCCTTCCCGCGGGGCGCCTGGTCCGCGAGTGCCCGGCGGGCCCTGGCCGAGGCTCCCACCGAGGCCTTCGGGCCCGGCGATCCCCGGGGCCGCCCGGAGCTGAGGCGGGCGCTGGCGGCGTACCTCTCCCGGGCCCGGGGCGTGCGCACCGGCCCGGGGAACATCGTGGTGTGCTCGGGCTTCGCGAACGGGCTGCGGCTCCTCGCGTCACTGCGGCCCCGCGACTGGGCCGTGGAGGAGTACGGGCTCCCCTTCCACCACCGCATCCTCGAAGCCGCCGGGGTCAGCCCGCACCCCGTGGCCGTCGACGAGGACGGAGCCCGCACGGACGCGGTCCCGGACCGGGCGCGCACGCTGCTGCTGACACCCGCGCACCAGTTCCCGACGGGCGCCCGGTTGCTTCCGGCGCGGCGGGCCGCCGCCGTGGAGTGGGCCCGTACGACGGGGTCGCTGATCGTCGAAGACGACTACGACGGCGAGTTCCGCTACGACCGCAAGCCGGTCGGTGCGGTCCAGGGGCTGGCCCCCGGGCACGTCGTGTACGCGGGCTCGCTGAGCAAGTCCCTCTCCCCCGCGATCCGCCTGGGCTGGCTGGTGCTGCCGGACCACCTGGTCGACCGGGTCGTGGCGGCGAAGGGCCTGCGGGAGTCCTGGGCGAGCACCCTGGACCAGCTGGCACTGGCCGACTTCATCGAGTGCGGCGCGTACGACCGCCACATCCGCCGCATGCGCCACCGCTACCGCGACCGGCGCGACCGGCTGGTCTCCGTACTGGCTTCGCGCGCCCCGGAGTTGCGGGTGACCGGCATCTCGGCCGGCCTGCACGCGGTGCTGGAGCTCCCCCCGGGCACGGAGGCCGCGGCGCTGGAGGCGGCCGGGGCGGCGGGTCTGGCCCTGGACGGCCTCTCGGGGTACCGGCATCCGGCCGCGGCGGGGACGGGCGCGGGCAGGGAGGGGCTGGTGGTGGGATACGCGGCGCCGCCGGAAGCGGCGTTCGGCCGGGCGCTGGAAGCGCTGGCGGGGGCGGTGGGAGCCGTGGGCGCGCCCCGGCCGTAGCACGGGCGGGTCCGGACGGCGCCCGGCCGGTGCCGCCCGGCCGCCGCCGGCGGCTGTCGTGGGGCGGGACGGGCCGCGAAGGGGCCGGCACTCATCTCGTCCTCATCCGTCACCCCCTAGGGTGTATAGCGACCAAAAGGGATGTATCACACCAAGGGACGGCGATGACCGACACGAAGGACCTGCAGCAGCTCCGACCCCGGCTGCCCCCCGCGCGGCCGGACCTCCCCGCCCCGCGCCGGGGTGCCGACTGGATGTTCGGCGGGGTCTACGGGACCGTGCTCGCGTCCGGGCTGATGGCCGCGCTCAACCAGGAGGGCGAGGCGTTCACCCCGTTCCACGACGCCAGCTGGGTGCTGGTCACCGCCTGCGCGGCCGCCCTCGCGCACGGCTACTCGCACCACATGACCACCCATCAGACCCGCTCCGCCGCCCACCGCCTGCAGGTGCTCTCGCGGGTGCTGTGGAACGAGTGGCCGATGGTCGTGGCCACCCTCCCCACCGTCCTGCTCCTGGTCGCCGCCGGGTTCACCGGATGGGACGCGTACGGGGTCACCTCCGTCGGGCTCGGCCTGAACACCGCGCTGCTGTTCGCGTGGGGCTCCTTCGTGGCACTGCGCGTCGGCTACCGGATCGGTTCCGCCTTGCTGAGGGGCGTCGCGGACGCGACCCTCGGGCTGGCCATCATCGTGGCCAACGCGGTCATCAAGTAGCGCCCGGCCCCACACCGGCCCCCGCACCCGGCCCCCTGCCCCGCCCCCCGCACCGGGCCCTCAGGCCGGCAGCTGGGCCTCCGCCTCCGCCAGGATCTGCGTCAGCCGGGCCGCGAACTCCGCGTCGCGCGGGTCCGCCACCCCGGTCCGGGCAGCGGTGACCAGGGCGTCCAGGGCGCGCCCGTACGCCCCCGGCACGTCGGTCCAGTCCGGCAGCGAGAACACCCCTTCGGCCCCGCGCAGTTCCAGCCCGACCCCGGCCGCCGCGGCCGGCGCACCCAGGCTGAGCACGGCGGTGCTGGCGGCGCCCGAGGCGTGGCGCAGCGCGAGCTGGACCACGTCGGAGGGCCCCCGGGCGGCGATGACGGACGTGACGTCGCCCAGGACCGGGATCAGCACGGACAGCGCGTGCGGGCCGACGTCCCAGAGCCCGCCCTTGTCCTTGCGCCAGGGCGAGGCGGCGTAGGCACTGGGCGCGCCGTCGGGCGGGAAGACGGCGCCGAGCCAGTGGGCGCTCGCGGTGAACCAGCCGGAGCGGGCGGCCTGCTCGGCCACCCAGCCGGCGGCCGGCTCGGCGAAGCGGAGGGTGAGGAAGACGACGGAGGCGACGCCGTGCCGGGCGGCGGCGTCGGCCACGGCGCGGGCGTCCTCGACGGTGGTGGCGACGGGCTTGTCGAGGAGCAGGTGGCGGCCCGCGGCGGCGGCGCGCACCGCGAGCGGGGCCTGCACGTCCGGCGGCAGGGCGAAGGCCACGACGTCACAGTCCGCGAACAGCGCGTCGGGGTCTTCGTACACCTTCACGCCGTACGCGTCGGCCAGCTCGGCGGCGGCTTCGGGGCGGCGGCCCCACACCCCGGCGAAGTCGGAGCCGGCGTGCGCGGCGAGGGCGGGGGCGTGGGTGCGGTGGGCCCAGGGGCCGGTGCCCAGCAGGCCGACCCGGGGGCGGGCGGGAAGGCGGGGTGAGTCCATGGAGTCACCGGCCGAGGTCAAATCGTACGAAATGCTCACCTGCTCAGTGTGCCCCACTCGGACGGGTGTGCTGCCGTCAACCCGCACAACCCCCTCGAACTGCGGAGTAAACCTCGGTAACACGGGGTTCACACCCGGGCAACGGAAGAGAAATCGCGTGCGGGCACGCTGCGGCATACACCGCAACGACACCGCAGCACCGCGAACGCAGCACCCGCAGCAGCACCCGCTGAGTCTGCACCGGAGCGACGCACCGAAGGATGGGGCCCGTGAGCTACAAGGCTGAGTACATCTGGATCGACGGCACCGAGCCGACGGCGAAGCTGCGCTCCAAGACGAAGATCCTGGCCGACGGCGACGCGCTGCCGGTCTGGGGCTTCGACGGATCGAGCACCAACCAGGCCGAGGGCCACGCCTCCGACCGCGTGCTCCAGCCGGTGTTCTCCTGCCCGGACCCGATCCGCGGCGGCGACAACGTCCTCGTGCTGTGCGAGGTCATGAACATCGACATGACCCCGCACGAGTCGAACACCCGCGCCCTGCTCCGCCCGGTCGCCGAGCAGTTCGCGAACCAGGAGCCGATCTTCGGCATCGAGCAGGAGTACACCTTCTTCGACGGCATCCGGCCGCTCGGCTTCCCCGTGGGCGGCTTCCCGGCCGCACAGGGCGGCTACTACTGCGGCGTCGGCTCGGACGAGATCTTCGGCCGCGAGATCGTCGAGAAGCACCTGGACCACTGCCTCGCGGCGGGCCTGAGCATCTCCGGCATCAACGCCGAGGTCATGCCCGGCCAGTGGGAGTTCCAGGTCGGCCCCGTCGGCCCGCTGGAGGTCTCGGACCAGCTGTGGATCGCGCGCTGGCTGCTCTACCGCACCGCCGAGGACTTCAACGTCTCGGCGACGCTGAACCCGAAGCCGGTGAAGGGCGACTGGAACGGCGCGGGCGCACACACCAACTTCTCCACGAAGGCGATGCGCGAGGACTACCGCGCCATCATCACCGCCTGTGAGGCGCTGGGCGAGGGCTCGAAGCCGCTGGACCACGTCAAGAACTACGGCGCCGGCATCGACGAGCGCCTGACGGGTCTGCACGAGACCGCCCCGTGGAACGAGTTCAGCTACGGCGTGTCCGACCGCGGCGCCTCGGTCCGCATCCCGTGGCAGGTGGAGAAGGACGGCAAGGGCTACATCGAGGACCGCCGCCCGAACGCGAACGTGGACCCGTACGTGGTGACCCGGCTGATCACGGACACCTGCTGCGCGGGCCTGCAGAAGGAGGGCCTGGTCTAGGACCGGTCCGGACTGCGTGACGTGCGCGCCCGCCGAGCCCCCGTGGCCCGGCGGGCGCGCACGTCGTGGGGGGCCACTGGAGGCCTTCTCGCGGAATTTGGGATTCCGCTCCACTGGTTGAGACGAGGTCTGCCCCGGGACCCCCGCATCTGCTTCAATGGACCCATGGCCAGCCCTTTGCACACCTCGAACGGTCGCAGCGACCTCGAGCCGTTCTGGCCGTCCCGTCAGGATCACGATTTCGACCGGGTGTGTTGCCGCGCGAAGAACGCGCCGGCCCCCTAAAGCCTCCAGGAACCTCCACCGGACGTTCCCCGCCGAGGCCTTCGGTCTGCGCGGTACGCGATGACGTACGCACGTCTCCTGCCGACCACTCCGCGTGAAAGAGCCGACCACTCATGTCTCACACCCGTTCCCTGACCTCTGCCGCCTCCACCGCGACGGCGAACGCTGCGACCGTGCCCCACACCTATCCGCCCAGTCCGCGCCACCGGCTGCGCGCCGTGGACCGCAACGAGGCCGCCCGCGTGGTCGACCTCCTGCCGCCCGGCGCCACTTGGCTGCCCGCGCCCCAGCACACCCTGCCGGCACTGCCGGGCCGGCCGCCGATGGTCGGCTACCTGGTCCTCGTACCGGCAGGGGCGGCGGACGGGCAGCCTCCGATCGCCTTCGCCCCCCAGTCCGTTCCCGCACCGGCCGCTCCGCAGGCCGCGCCGGACGCCGGGACCACCACCGGGGACGAACTCGTCCGCATCGACCCGGCGCAGCGCACCGCCGAGGTCGACGGCCAGGTACTCGACCTGACGTACCTGGAGTTCGAGCTGCTGGCCCACCTGGTGGCGCACCCGCACCGGGTGCACAGCAGGGACCAGCTGGTGACCACCGTCTGGGGCTACGGTCACGTCGGCGACGGCCGGACCGTGGACGTCCACGTCGCCCGTCTGCGCCGCAAGCTGGGCGCGGCGCACCGCGGGGCCATCCAGACCGTGCGCCGCGTGGGCTACAAGTACGCGCCCTGACGGTGCGGCACGGCACCGCACGGCACGGCACGGCGTACGCCGGTGGGCCCGTACTCCCCTCGCGGAGTACGGGCCCACCGGGCGTTCAGGCGCCGGCCGTCCGGATCAGGCGGCGGCCGCCCCGGCGCGGCGCGCCGCGACGGCGCCCAGCAGGACGTCGACGGCCAGGAACGCGACCAGGCTGATGCCGAGCAGCGGGACGAACCAGCCGACCACGGCGGTCACGGCGGCGAGCGGGAGCAGCAGGGTCAGCGGCACCTTGCGCCAGGCTCCGCGCGGCTGGGGCCGGCCGGCCGAGAGGGCGCGGTCCTTGGTGGGCCGGCGCAGCCACCACATCCGGTAGCCCCAGAACACCAGGAACATCACCGCGACGGCGAGCGCGGCGAGCGCGATCTGGTTGGCGAGGCCGAGGGTCTTGCCCATGTGGAGGTCGATGCCGAACCGCGTCAGCTTCGCGAGGAGGGGGTAGTCGGCGAAGCGCAGTTCGTCGATGATGCGGCCGTCGGCGGGGTCGACGGCGACGGAGTCGAGGTGGACCGGCAGCTGCTTGTCCTGCTCCTTGATCACGTAGCCGTTGCCCTTGGCGGGCAGGGTGATGCGCAGCTCTTCGGTGACCCCGGCGGCGCGGGCGGCGGCCACCGCCTTGTCGATGCCGATGTCCGCGGTGGGCGGCGTCGCGGGCATCTCCATGCCCGGGGTCATCCCGTGCCCCGCGTGGTCACCGGAGCCGGAACCGGAGCCGGAATCGGAACCGGGTGCGAGGGCCGCGGACACGGAGGGGGTGGCGCCGCCGAGGCCGTCCTGGAGCTTCCCGATGTGCTCGCCCGCGTACTTCGACCAGGTCAGGCCGGTGGCGGAGAGGGCGACGAGTCCGATGGCGGCCCAGATGCCGACGGCCCCGTGCCAGGACAGGGTCTTGCGGCGCCCGGTGGCGGCGCGGTCGGGCAGGACGAGCAGGGCCTTGCGGGAGCGGCGGCGGCCGATCCACAGGGCGAGGCCGCCCAGTGCGACGACCCACAGCCAGCTCGCGGCGAGTTCGCTGTAGTTCCGGCCGAACTCGCCCAGCTGGAGGCTGGAGTGGAACTCGCTGAGCCAGGCGCGCAGCGGCAGCGCGTCACCTGCGGTGGTCAGCGTCCCGTTGACGTGGCCCGTGTACGGATCCACGAAGACGGTGCGGGTCCGGCCTTCCTCCAGCCCTGGAGCCTCCATGATCACGCGGGTGGTGGCCTCGGCGTCGGGCGCGGGCCACACGCCCACGACCTTGCCCTCGGGGACGGTGGCCCGGGCGGCCGTGACCTGGGCGCTGAGCGGCAGGGTGCTGTCGCGGACCTCGGTGACGGTCAGTTCGTCGGAGTAGAGGATCTTCTCGGCCTGCCAGGAGCCGGCGTACAGCAGGCCGGTGGCGGCGGCGAGGAACAGCAGCGGGGCTATCAGGATCCCCGCGTAGAAGTGCATGCGCAGGAGCAGCGGCCGCAGGGCCGCCCAGGTGCCGGACGAGGGCCCGGCGGATGCGGCGGGCGCGGCAGATGCGGCCGACGCGGCGGATGCGGCCGACGCTGCGGATGCGGCCGACGCTGCGGATGCGGCCGACGCTGCGGCGTCGGTGGTGGCGGTGGTGTCGGTGGTGGCGTCCGGGGTGCGGACGTCCTGGACCTCTTCGAGGGACATGCGTGTCCTAGGTGTTGGCCTGGCGGCGAAGACATGGGGGATCGGGCCCCGGGTCTCGCCCCCTCACCGATGAGGAAGTGCGCCGGTCAGGCGCAGGCAGGACGACCGGGGGCCGTGGCGCGGATGTCTCGCCGGCCGGGCGGACCGCGGCGCACCAGGGTGTGGGCGGGCACGGCACCGCGCAGCCCGCGCGGGGGCTCGTACGAGGGCCGGGGCGCGGGCGGTCCCGGCACGGGGGCCACCCGGGCCCCGGCCAGTGCGAGCGCGCGGGCGAGGGGCCGGGCCGCCAGCAGAGCGGCGGCGCCGAGGACGGCGGCCAGCCGGAAGACGGCGGCCTCGCCCCACGCCAGCCAGGCGGCGCAGAACAGACCGGCGAGGACGTGGGCGGCGACCATGCCGAGGCCGCCGTGTCCGGCCATGTCGGCCATGCCGGCCATCCCGCCGGCGTCGGCCATGCCGTGCAGGTGCGTCATGCCGTCCATGCCGGTCATGCCGTCCATCCCCGCCGCCCCGTCCATGCCCGCCATGCGGTGCACGGGCACGGGCCGGCCGGAGTGGCCGGCCTGGCCGGCGGAGAAGACCAGGTGCAGTACGCCCTGGACGGCGAGCAGGGCCGCGCTGATCCCGGCGGCTCCCCGGCGGCGCCCGGCTCCGAGCCAGGCGAGTCCGCCGGTCACCCCGAAAGCACCCAGAAGGCCTATCGGGGGGATACCGGTGTCAGACATGTACGAATGCCCCACAGCACCCAAGGTGGTGCACACTGCCGCGAACATCGCGGCCCGTGTGGCGCGCAGCGGCGCGGGGATTCCTGACATGGCTGAAACATGCTCGCACGGCCCCCGGCTCCACCAGTCCGAGGGTCGTATCCGATCATGATCGGATGAATTCACTGCTCTGGCCGCCTCCGGCCCTCGGCGTGGTGTATGCGAGTGGGGTCCAGCTCGGCGCGTACGCCTTGGAACGGCGGGGCGCGGCGGAGCGGGACCGGGTGCTGCGGGGCTGCTCGACGAACGTCGACAACCTCGCCGCCGGCCGCTGGGAGACGCTGCTGAGCAGCGCGTTCGTCGTCGAGGAGCCGATGCCGCTGCCGTACGCGCTGCTGCTCGTCGCGGTCCTCGGGTACGCGGAGTACGCGTACGGGGCCTGGTGGACGGCCGCGGTGTTCCTGTTCGGGCATTCCACGGCGACGCTGCTCGTCTTCGGCGCGCTGCGCCGGACGGCCGGTCCGGCGACCCGGCGGGCCGTGGACGTGGGGGCCAGCTACGGCTTCAACGCCGTGCTCGGTGCACTGACCTCGGCCCTGCCGCGCGGCCCGGTGCGCACGGCCGCCCGGGTGGGGCTGCTGGCGCTCGCGGTACGGCCGGTGCTGAAACGGGAGCGGACCTTCACGGACGCCGGGCACCTCGCGGCGCTGGGGATCGGAGTCGGCCTCTCACTCTTCCTCGATTACCGCTCCGGAACAAAACATCTGAAAATCGGGTGAATGCCCACCGCGAGGGCACCGATGTCACCCGTCGACCCCGCTCGCACCGCCATCGCCGTACGCAGACCGCTGGAGCCGCCACGATGACCACGACCACTCCCTCCACCACCGTCGCCAACCTCCGCGACCTCGGTGGCACCCCCCTCTCCGGCGGCCGCACCGTCCGCCCGGGCCTGGTCCTGCGCTCCGGCCAGCTCGACCGGCTCGACGTCGACGCCGATCCGGTCGTGGCCGCGCTGGGCCTGCGCACGGTCATCGACCTCCGCACCGACGCAGAGCGCGGCGCCCACCCGGACCGGATACCGGAAGGCGTTCGCCTGCTCGTCCGCGACGTCCTCGCCGACAAGCTGCGCTCCGGGGAGATCCCGGCCGCCACGCAGCTCAAGGACCTGCTGTCCGACCCGGCGGTGGCGGAGGAGCACCTGGGCGGCGGCAAGGTGCAGGCGCTGTTCGCCGACACCTACCGGTCCTTCGTGTCGACCGCTTCCGCGCAGGCCGCGTACCGGACCCTGCTCCTCGAGCTCGCGGACCCGGAGGCGGGCCCGCTGCTGTTCCACTGCACCGCCGGGAAGGACCGTACGGGCTGGGGCGCGACCGTCGTCCTGTCGCTGCTCGGCGCGGACGACGAGACCCTGATGGCCGAGTACCTCTCCGTCAATCCGGCGGTCAAGCAGGCGTTCGCGTCGATGATCGAGGGGTTCATCGTCGCCGGCGGCGACCCGGACATCGCGCTGGGCCTGATCGGGGTGTTCCCCGAGTACCTGCAGGCCGCGCTCGACGAGGTGGTCGCGCGCCACGGCTCGATGGAGGGCTACGTGCGCGAGGGGCTCGGCGTCCCGGACGCCGCGGTCGAGGCGCTGCGCGCCCGTCTGACGGCCTGATCCGGCATCCGGGTCCGGCCCGCCGCGGCCCTCCCGCGGCGGCATTCGACCCGAACGTGTGACCTGACGGCGGGTGACCATCCGACGATTCGCTCGTTCTGCTGAACGTGACTGCGCCGGATACCGCCACCCGCCCCCCGTCTCCCGTGCCGCCCGACGTCGAGCTGGCCGAGGCCGCCATCGTCGAGCACTACCCGCGGCTGGTGCGGCTCGCCTATCTGGTGCTGCCGCCCGCCCTCGGCCGCAACCGGCGCGTGCTCACCGCGCATTCGCTGGTCCAGCGGGCCCTGCCGCGCGGGCGGCGCGGGGCCGGTGCGGAAGCCGCCGCCGCGGCCGCCGTGCAGGGCGGGGTGCCGGGCCAGCGCGGGACCGCGTCCGCCGAGTCGGGATACGCGTACGTCCGGCTGCGGGTGCTGCGCGCCGCCCTGGAGGCCGGGATCCCGCTGACCTTCCGGGCACTGCCCCGGCGGGCGCAGCTGCCCCCGCTGCTCCCCCAGGTGTGGGGGCTGCGGCTGTTCCCGCGCTCCGGCGGGGCCGAGGAGCTGGCCCTGGACCAGTGGCTGGCCACCCTCGACGGGCCCGGCCGGGCGGCATGCGTCCTGCGCGCCCTGGAGCGGCTGCCGGAGGCGGAGGTACTCCGGGTGCTCACCGAGGCGGGAGTCGCGAACCCCGGGGCCGCGGTCACGGAATCCGGGGATCCGGCCCACGACGCGCTGTTCGCGTCCCCGGAGTTCGATCCGTGCGTGCTCCAGGCCCGGCCCACCGACCTGTTGCGCCGGCGCCGGTTCGCGCGGGCCGCCCTGGTCGCCGCGGCCGCCCTCGCCGTGTGCGGGGCGCTGCTCGCGCTGCCCGGCGGGGGCTGGGGTGCGGACGGGGCCGCGGCCCCGCCGTACGCGCAGAACGCGGCGGCGGAACAGGCCCTGGATCCGGGCAGGCTGGTCCGGGTGGCGCCCACCGCCTGGCGTACGTCCTCCCGTACGGACTTCTCCACCTGGCCCGCCCGCGGCGACCGCACCGACGACGCCGAACTGCTGCGCCGGGCGCTGGCGGTCTGGGCCCGGCCGGGCTCCACGGTGGTCGCCTCGGCCACCCCCGGCACGCCGCCCGGGCCGCCGATGGGACCGCCGCAGCTGCTGTTCGCGGGCACCGTCGACCAGGCGGTCGTGGTCCTGCTCTACGACGGCCTGCGCGTGGTCCGGTACGCCGAACCGCGCACCGGGACCTCGGTCGCCGCCCTCGACTTCGCCCGGACCGACGGGGCCTCGGCGGACACCGCCACCGCGCTGGTGCTGAGCCGGGTCGACGGCAACGTCCGCTACCTGACCGCGCCGTGGGTCACCGGAGTGGGCCTGCGCGACCTGCTCAAGCCCGGCGACGCCCCGACGGCGCTCAAGCCGAACCAGGACGGGATCACCCCGCCGGTGGCGAGCCCCGCCCCGAGGGGCAGCTGCACCGGCTGGAACGCCCTGGCCCTGACCGGCGCCGGCACCACCCGGCTGGTCACCGACCTCGGCGAACTGACCCCGGTCCGGCTGACCTCGGGCGCGCCGGGCGCGGAGCGCGACGTGGCGGAGGGTGCGGAGCTCGGTGACTGGTCGCGGATCGCGTGCCTGCTGCCGTCGGTCCGCTCGCACGGTGTCCGCAGCGTCAACGCCTGGACGTACGCGAAGCAGCCGCTGCCCGAGGGCGACGGCACGGCGACCTGGCTGTGCACGCGGGCCGAGACCTGGTCGGGAACGGAGGACCGGGTGCAGGCCCAGTTCCTCACCCCGGGCGCCCCGCTGGCGGCGCAGGCCGCGAAGGCGGAGGGCTCGCCGGCGTGCGGCCCGCGGGAGCCGCGGGTGCTGGCGGGCGTGCTGTGGAAGTCCAAGGCGGGCCAGTGGTACGTGCTGGCTGCGGGCAGCGCGCAGTTCGCGTCGCTGTCGGTGTCGGGCGGCGGGGTGAACGGTTCGGCGAACGGCAACCGGCTCGCGGTGAAGGCGCCGGCGGGCGCGCAGGTGGAGCTGGCGGGCAAGCTCACGGACGGTACGAAGGCGGGGGTGCTCCGGTAGCTCCACAGCAGTGGGTGAATCTTCAACCGTCAACAACGGCCGGGGAGTTGGCGGGATCCGGACATGACTGCCACCGCATGGACATGGCATGATCGGATTCCGGTTACCACGCGGTAACCCCCCACACCCCTCACGTACCGAAGGTTCACCCACGTGCGCTTGCTCGCCCGACGCCTCCTGCTGCCCGGACTGACCACCCTGGCGCTCACCGCCACCGGCTGCTCCTCGACCCCGCACACCGGCCTGGCCGACGCGGCCGCCCCCGCCAACCTCGCGCCCACGGGCGACGGAACGTCCCAGCAGCTGGAGGTCGCCGCGGCCCCCCAGGGGACCCCCACCCCGGCCGCCGTGGCCCGCGTCGGCGGGAAGGGCAAGCCGGAGCAGTCCTCGCTGAAGGTCGCCTCGTACGACCAGGCGACCGGACGGGCCGTCATAGCCAGGGCCCCGCAGGGGCCCGCCCCGTCCTCCTCGCCGAGCCGGAAGCCGGAGCCGGGGAAGAGCACCGGCACGGGCAAGTCCCCGGGCTCGGGCAAGTCCCCCGAGACCGGCAAGTCCCCGGACACCGGCACGTCGCCCGACGCCGACAAGCCCGTCGCGGTCGGCGACGTCATCGCCAGCGCGCCTGCGCCCGGTGCCCCCAACGGCCTGCTCGCCAAGGTCACCGAGGTCGTCGGCAAGACCGACCGCGGCACCGAGGTCAAGACCGCCTCCACCACGCTGTCCTCCGTCCTGAACGACGACAAGGCCGACGGCAAGGTGCCCGTCGACCCGTCGTCGGTCACCGTCGAGCCCCTGATGAAGGGCGTCACCTTCTCCTGGGCCAAGAGCGGGGGCGTGAAGTTCGGCCCCCAGGGCGCGAAGCTGCCCCTCGGCAACCTGCGGCTCGACGTGAACGCCGCCGTCGACACCGCCCCGGACGCCCCCGCCTCGGCCGGCGCCTCGGTCTCCGGCTTCGTCCAGCTCGCCCCGCAGGTGGAGTTCGCGTACGACGGCAGCGGCGGCTCCGGCCCGCGCGGCGCCTTTCTCGGCATGAGCGGCGACTGGTCCTCGCAGTGGAAGCTCCAGGGCCGCGCCGCCGCGAGCACCGGGGCGCCCAAGCGGATCCCCTTCGCGAAGCTGCACAGCGCCCCGGTCATCCAGGTCGGGCCCGTCCCGGTCGTCGTCAACCTCGACCTGACCTGCTACGTCCAGGTGGAGGCCGACGGCCGCGTGACCCTCGACGTCCAGCAGGACGTCAAGGGCGACTTCAAGGTCGGCGGCAGCTACGCCCTGGGCAAGGGGTGGACGCCCGTCAGCCAGTCCAACGTCAAGAGCACGCCGGTCACGGCGACCGTCACCGCCTCCGGCAAGGTCAAGGGCGCGCTCGGCGCCGAGGCCTCCGTCGGCCTGTACGGCGCCGTCGGCGTCAGCGCGGACTTCGCCCCCTACCTGCGCGGCGAGGCCGACGCCAAGGCGACCGCGTCCAGCGACGGCAAGACCTCCCTCAGCGGCGCCTGGGCGCTGTACGGCGGCTTCGACCTGAGCGGCAACCTGCACCTGCAGCTCTCGCTGTTCGGCACGCCGCTCTTCGAGCGCAAGATCCCGCTGGGTTCGCTCAACCGTGAGTGGGCCCTCGTGAGCGGGCACGCCGGACGGTGACCGGAGCCTGAGGCACCCCGGAGCCCGGAGTCCGCAGGCTCCGGAGCCCTCCCCCAGAAGTCCCCGAAGTCCCCCGGGCGCGGCCTTTCCGCCCGGGGGACTTCTGCGTGCGCGGGGGACTTCTGCGTGCCCGGGGTGGCCGGGCCGGAAGTTGGTGGCCGCCGAGGGGTTTTCCTCTCCCGTACCCCTCAGTACATTGACGCCATGTCTAATACGCCGCTCGCGCCCGCCCCCGTGGCGTCGGAACACACCGAGCTCAGGGCGCGGAACGTGTCCTTCGGCTGGGAGGGCACCCCCCTCCACTGGCTGCCCGGCGACCCCTTCGCCACGCACACCATCAACGTGCTGCACCTGCTGCTGCCCGCGGGTGAGCGCTGGTTCGTCCACGTCTACAAGCAGGTGCTCCCGTACATCAAGGACGAGCGGCTGCGCGCGGACGTCGTCGGGTTCATCGGCCAGGAGGCCATGCACGCCGCCGCGCACGACGACGTGCTCCCGCACCTGAGGCGCCTCGGCCTGGACCCGACCCCGTACACGGCGCAGGTGGACTGGCTCTTCGAGAAGCTGCTCGGCGACCGGACGCTGCCCCCGGGCAGGGCCCGCCACTGGTGGCTCATGGAGCGGGTCGCGATGATCGCGGCGATCGAGCACTACACGGCGTTCCTGGGCGACTGGGTCCTCAACGCCGACGAACTGGACCGCCGGGGCGCGGACCCGATGATGCTGGACCTGCTGCGCTGGCACGGCGCGGAGGAGGTGGAGCACCGCTCGGTGGCCTTCGACCTCTTCATGCACGTGGACGGCAACTACCGTCGGCGGGCCCGGACCTGGGCCACCGCCTTCACGGCACTGGTCTTCCTGTGGCAGCGCGGCGCCCGCTTCTTCATGGAGAACGACCCGGAGCTGACCGGCGCCAGGGCCTCCCTCGGTCAGTTCTTCCGCGCGGGCCGGCAGGGCACGCTGCCCTCGACGGGCGCGATGCTCAGGTCGATCCCGACGTACCTCTCCCGTACGTACCACCCCTCGCAGGAGGGCTCGACGGCCCAGGCCGTGGCCTACCTGGCCTCCTCCCCCGGCGCGAACGGCGGCGCCAACGGCGGCGCGAACGGCGGTGCCCCGGCATGAGCCGCTCCCTGAAGGCGGCGGCGGTGGCGGGCGCCGTGCTGCTGACCCGCCGCGCCCTGCGCGGGCGCATCGCGCGCTCGCCCCTGTGGCCCCTCCCGGCGCTGGAGACCCCGATCTCGGGCCACTCCCCGCGCCGTTGGCTGCCCACCGTGATCGTCTCCCGTACGGAACCGGCCGAAGGCGTCCTGCAGTTGACGCTGGAATCCCCGGACCTCCCGCCGTGGACCCCGGGCGCGCACGTGGACGTCCGGCTCCCCTCGGGCCTGGTCCGCCAGTACAGCCTCTGCGGCGACCCGGCCGACACGGGCCGCTACACGATCGCGATCCGCCTGGTCGAGGACGGCCGCGGCGGCTCCCGTGAGGCGCACGCCCAGCTGATGGAGGGCGCCGGACTGGCGGTCCGGCCGCCCCGCAACCACTTCCCGCTGGAACCCTCCTCCTCGTACCTCTTCGTGGCGGGCGGCATCGGCATCACGCCCGTCCTGCCGATGCTGCGGGCGGCCACGGCGGCGGGTGCGGACTGGACCCTCCTCTACGGCGGCCGCAGCCGCGCCTCGATGCCGTTCCTCGGCGAACTGTCGGCCTACGGCTCCCGGGTGACCGTCGTCCCGCAGGACGAGGCGGGCCTGCCCGACCTCTCCGCGCCGGCCGCCGCCGCCCCGGGCACGCTGGTGTACTGCTGCGGCCCCGACCCCCTGATGACGGCGGTCCGGGCGGCCGCCCCGGACCCCTCGGCCGTCCGCCTGGAGCGCTTCGCCCCGGCCTCCGCGGCCGGCCCGGCCCGCGCCTTCACGGTGGAACTCCACCGCTCGGGCCGCACGATCGAGGTCGCCGCGGACGAATCCGCCCTGACCGCCGTCCGCCGGGCACTGCCCACCACCCCGTACTCCTGTGAGCAGGGCTTCTGCGGAACCTGCCAACACCGCGTCCTCGCGGGCGAGGTGGACCACCGCGACACCCTCCTCACGGACGGGGAGCGCGAGGACTCGATGCTCCTGTGCGTCTCGCGCGCGAAGGACGATCACCTGGTCCTGGACCTCTGAGCCCCGCAGGACGCCCAGTAGGGTGTCCGCATGACAAGCGGGACGCGGCGCAGGATGGGTGTCGAGGAGCGGCGGCAGCAGCTGATCGGGGTCGCCCTGGAGCTGTTCAGCCACCGGTCGCCCGACGACGTGTCGATCGACGAGATCGCGGCGGCCGCGGGCATATCGCGACCGCTCGTCTACCACTACTTCCCGGGCAAGTTGAGCCTGTACGAGGCCGCCCTGCGGCGGGCCGCCGACGAGCTCGCGCAGCGGTTCGTGGAGCCGAGGGAAGGCCCGCTCGGGGCCCGGCTGCTGCGGGTCATGGGCCGGTTCTTCGCGTTCGTCGACGAGCACGGGCCCGGTTTCTCGGCGCTGATGCGGGGCGGCCCGGCCGTCGGGAGCAACCGGACCAACGCCATGATCGACGAGGTCCGGCAGGCCGCTTACCAGCAGATCGTGACGCACATCGGGATCGAGAAGCCGCCGGCCCGCCTCGAACTCGTGGTGCGGTCGTGGGTGTCGCTGGCGGAGTCCACCGCTCTGATCTGGCTGGAGGGACGGAAGATCCCGCGGGCGGAGCTGGAGCTCCAGCTGGTGCACGACTTCGCTGCGCTGGCCGCGGTGAGCGCCGCGTACGACGCGGAGATGGCCGCGATCCTCGGCCGGATCCTCGCCGACGAGCCGGCCGACGGGCCGTTCGGGGAACTGGTCGGGCGGCTCGTGGGACTCGTCCCGGCGACGGTGGACCCCGGGGTGCCCGCGCCCCGGTGACCGGACCCGCAGACCGGCCCACCGACGGACCCGCCGACCGGGCCCTCGGCCGGGCCCTCGGCCGGCCCCCGCAACGGGCACCCGCGGCCGGGCCCCGGTGATCATCCGCGTGATAATACGCGCGTGATCATTGATGACGGGATCTTGTTCCGGCGGGCCGTCGAGAAGGACGCCGCCACCCTCGTGGCCCTGTACGACCAGGCGGCCCGGTGGATGCGGGGCCACGGCATCGACCAGTGGAAGCCCGGCGACAAGGACGCCGCGCACTTCCTGGCCAAGATGCGCGAGGGCGAGGTGTGGCTCGCCGGGAACGCCGACGGCCGGATCATCGGCGCGTACGAGCTGTGGTGGTCCGACGAGGAGGCCTGGGGCGTGCAGCCGCCGGTCGCCGGCTACGTGCACCGGCTGATGGTGGAACGCGAAGCCGCGCCCGCGGGGGCCGGACGCCGGCTGCTCGAACATGCCGAGCGGCGCATCGCCGGGTCCGGACTGCCGCGGGCGCGGCTGGACTGCGTCTCCACCAACCCCCGGCTGCTCGCGTACTACCGGGGTGCGGGCTACCGGGTGGTCGGGGAGTTCCCCCACAAGGAGGGCAAGGACGGCCGCGTGTACGGGGTCATCCTGCTGGAGAAGCGGCTCGATCAGCTCACCGTCGTGTGAAGACGGCGACCGTGCGGGCCGGGGTGGTGAACTCTCCCGTCCGTGCGTCGTACGTCGCCTGCCTGACCGCAGCGTCGGCGCCGGCCGCCTGGACCGGGTGCAGGGCGTAGCCGGTGCCCGCGAGGGCCGGGATGCGCTGGGGCTGGGCGGTGGGGGTGGCGTTGAAGACCACCACCAGGTCGCCGAGGGTCATGGTGATCACCCCCGGGGTCTCGTCCGTGCCGGAGAGCGGGAAGGCCAGTGCGGCCTGGACCGCCTCCGGTGTGGTGAGGGCGAAGGCCCGTTCCGTCGTACGGATCCGCAGCAGGTCGCGGTAGGCCGCCGAGGCTCCGGTGATGTCGGCGCAGCCGGGCGCCGGGCGGCCGCCCAGCAGCGGCTTCGCGTACGGCCACTTGGAGCCGTTGTCGGCGGCGGGCGGAAGGCCCCGGCCGAAGCCGTTGCCGTCGCGGCAGTCCCAGTGGATGGCGTTGAACCAGTCGCCGCTGTCGAATGAGTTGCGGTCGAGGGACTTCGAGCGGAGCAGGTCCGTGCCCGCCTGGGACAGCGAGGGGCCCTGCGAGAGGGTGCCGACGGCCATCGCCAGGACCTGCATCCGGGCCTGGTCGGCGGTGGAGGTGCCCTCCGGCAGCTTGTACGCCAGGGCGTCGGCCAGGGTTTCGTTGTCGTGGGCGTCGGCGTAGGCGAGGGCGTCGCCGGGGGCCGCCGCGTAGCCGGCCGGGGAGCCGTTGTAGTCCACCTCGGCGCCCTTGGTGCGCCGGCCGGTGGTGTCCGTGAACGCGTACGACGCGAGGTTGCCGGACAGCCCGACCTTGATCAGGTCCTGGTCGTGCAGGAGCCGCGCCCGCTGCTGCTCCGCGGTGCCGTTCACGGGTGAGGCGTTCGGGGCGGTGAACAGGCCGGAGGCGAAGCCCTGGACGCGGGGGTCCTCGTCGAACGGGCCGCCGCCGCGGACCGCGTCGCGCGAACGGTCCGAGAAGGTGGCGATGCCGGTGCCGGCCATGTTCTTCTGCGTGGCCTGGACGAAGCGGGCGTCGTCCGCGACCTCGCCGAAGTTCCAGCCCTCCCCGTACAGGATGATCTTCTTGCCGTCGACGCCGTCCTTGGCGACGGTCAGCGCGTCGAGGGCCTTGCGCACGGCCAGGATGTTCGCCTTCGGGTGGTGGCCCATCAGGTCGAAGCGGAAGCCGTCGACCTTGTACTCCTTCGCCCAGGTGACGATCGAGTCCACGACGAGGCGGCCCATCATGGCGTTCTCGGGGGCGGTGTTGGCGCAGCAGCTGGAGGTGGCGACCGATCCGTCCGCCAGCAGCCGCTGGTAGTAGCCCGGCACGATGCGGTCCAGGACCGACTTGTCGGACTGGCCGGAGGCGACCGTGTGGTTGTAGACCACGTCCATCACCGTGCGCAGGCCGGCCCCGTTCAGCGACTGGACCATCCTGCGGAACTCGACCGTACGGGCCGTGCCGTTCGGGTCGCTCGCGTACGAGCCCTCCGGGACGGTGTAGTGCAGCGGGTCGTAGCCCCAGTTGTACGCGTCCTTCGCGGCCGCCGCGGCCACGCAGGCCTGCTGCTGCGGCGAGTCCGGCGCGTACACCTTCAGGTCACAGGCGGGTTCGGTGCGGTCGGAGGCCTTCTCCGGGATCGTGCCGATGTCGAATGCGGGCAGCAGGTGGACGTACGAGGTGCCGGACGCGGCCAGCGCGCGCAGGTGCTGCATGCCCGCCGAGCCGGTGTCGGTGAACGCCAGGTACTGGCCGGGGTGGGCGCTCGTGGGGTCCGCGACCGAGAAGTCGCGGATGTGGAGCTCCTGGATCTGCGCCGAGGTGAAGGGGACGGCCGCGGGCTTGCGCAGGTCGCGCCAGCCGGGAGGGGCCAGCTTCGGATCGGCCAGGTCCACGGCCAGGCTGTTGGTGGAATCGGTGGTCAGGGCGGTGGAGTACGGGTCGGTGACGAGGTTGCGGACCATCTGGCGCGTGCTGGGGGCCCACACGGTCACGTCGTAGCGGTACGGCTTGCCCTTCCAGCTGCGCTCACCGCGCACCGACCAGACGCCGGTGGTGTCGTCGCGGTGCATGGCGACGGTGCGGCCGTCGAGTTCGAGGGCGACCTTGCGGGCGGTGGGGGCCCATACGGACAGGGTGGGGCGGCCGTCCTCGAAGACGGGGCCGAGCCGGGCCGTGTTCGCGTACAGGTCGTCGAGGACGCCGGCGAGCTGGACGCCGGTCGCGGCCAGGACGGCGCCGTTCGCGGCGCGGGCGCTCGCGACGAGCTGGCCGCGCAGGGCCTCGCGTACGCGGCCCCGGTCGCGCGGGTCGACGGTGTACGCGGTGTACGCGGCCAGGTGCGGGAACTTCTGCTTCTGGGCGGCGGTGAGCTCGGACTTGGCCAGGCGCAGCCACTGCGCGCCGTTCTCGTGCAGGACGCCGTTCTCCGCGGTGACGGCGCCCTCGCGGGAGGCGAGGAGCTGGACGGAGGCGGCGGCCGCGGGGGCGTTCCAGGCGAGGGTGTCGCGGTCGATCCAGACGGCCTCGGCCTTGGTGAGGTCCAGGGCGGCCGAGGAGCCGGCGGGCTGCGGGAGGAGGTAGGGGGCCCGGCCGCCCAGCATCCAGACCTCGTGGCCGGTGGCCTTCAGGTCGAGGGACTGGTCGGTGGGGAGGTCCTTCTCATCGCCCTTGTGGAGGATGTAGCTCAGGCTGGTCGCACCCGCCGCGAGCGGGACCTCGTACACGGCTCCGTAGGAGTCGGTGCGGGCCGGCATCAGCGGCTTGGACCAGTCGGTGGGGGTCGCGGCGCCGGTCCAGACGTGCAGGCCCCAGCCGTCGTGGGCGCCGTCGGCGCGCCGGTAGTGCAGGACGGCCTTGGCCTGGTCCTGCGGCGGGTAGGCGGGGCGGTCGGTGCGGGCCGCCTCGGTGCCCTGCTCCAGCCAGACCTCGCCGCTCTTCGTCACGTCGAGGCTGCGGTCGGCCGCGACGTCCTTGTTGCCGTCCTTGTCGATGACGAGGTAGCCGATCGAGGAGGCGCCGGGCTTCAGGCGGACGTAGGCGAAGGCGCCGTACGCGTCGCGGCCCGTGAAATCGTGCCCGGCGGGCCAGGGCGTGGCCTCGCCGTCGGCGAGGTCGCCCCAGGCGTAGAGCCGCCAGTTCGTGTAGTCGCCGTCGGGGCGGTGGTAGTGGACGACCGCGTAGTCGCGCTGGGTTGCGGTGGGCACCGGGGCGGGCGGGACCTGGCCGGAGACGGATCCGGCGAGGGCGCTCGCGGTGCGGCCCGAGGCGTCGACGACGACGGCCTTGTAGCGCAGGGCGGTACCGGCCGGGGCCGTGATGTGCTGGGTGACCTTGTACGGGGCGTGGTCGGCGGAGCCGAGGACCTGCCACGGTCCGCTACCGGTCTGGGCGGCGAAGACGACCCGGTTCAGGCCGCCGCCGGTGACGTCGGCGGACAGCTCCACGGTGCCGGTGGCGCCGGGGGCCGGGGCCTTCAGGGTGACGGCGGGCTTGGCGGCCGGGGCCGCGAGGGGGGAGACGCCCTGGAGGACCACCGAGCCGAGGGCCGGGACGGTGACGGTGAGCTTGCCGGCCGCGGAGGAGCGGATCAGGGCGGTGCCGCCGTACAGGGTGCGGTACTGCGCACCGGCCGGGGCGTCGAGTTCGACGGTCCGCGCCTCGGTGCCGTTGTTGGCGGCGACCAGGTACTCGGTGCGGCTGCGGGTGTCGGTGCGGGCGAAGGCGTAGACGGAGCCGTCGGAGAGACGTTCGCTCTGGACGCCGTCGCGCAGCGCCGGGTGGGCCTTGGTCAGCCGGGACAGCGCGGCGATCTGGCGGTAGAGCGGATGGGCCGGATCGTAGGCGTCGTCGGCGTGCGTGCGCGCCGTTCCGAGCTGGTCGTCGTCCAGGTAGTCGGCGATGCGCGTGGCGAACAGCGGCTGGCGGGCGTCCTTGTCACCGCCGGCGCCCGTGAAGCCCTGCTCGTCACCGGAGTAGATCACCGGGTTGCCGCGGGAGAAGAACATCAGCTCGTTGGCGAGCCGGTAGCGGTCCAGCAGTTCCTGCTCCCCCGCCCCCGGCCGGTCCTGCTTCAGGAAGGTCCCGAAGCGGCCCATGTCGTGGTTGCCGAGGAAGGTGACCTGCTCGTACGCGTTCGCCTTGTCCGTGGTGTACCGGTAGTCGCCGGCCAGGACGGAGCCCAGCCGCGGGGCCGCCGCGCCCTGGGAGGCGTAGGCGCGGATCGCGTCCTGGAGCGGGAAGTCGAGGGTGGCGTCGAGGCGCCCCTGCGTCACGTACGGGGAGGTGACGGCGGTGTCGGCGGAGTAGACCTCGCCGAACATGAAGAAGTTCTTCCGGCCGTGCCGGGCGGCGTACTTGTCGAGGGCGGTGGCCCACTGCGTCCAGAACCCGGTGTCGACGTGCTTGACGGTGTCGATGCGGAAGCCGTCGATCGAGAAGTCCTTGACCCACTTCTCGTAGATCTTCTCCATCCCGCTGACGACTTCGGGGCGCTCGGTCCACAGGTCGTCGAGACCGACGAAGTCACCCTGGTCGGAGGATTCCCCGGCGAAGGTGGAATCGCCCCGGTTGTGGTACATCGCCGGATCGTTGAGCCAGGCCGGGGACTTCAGGTTCTTCTTCGCCTCGGGTACGAACGGCGTCCGCGGGAAGGACCCGGCGTCGACCGCGGGGAACTTGCCCTTCCCGTCCGCATACGCCGAGTCGTCGAAGGGCACCCCGTCCTTCGTCAGATAGGGGAAGGCCCCCTTCGACAGGTAGGAGTAGGAGGCCTCCCGGTAGTCGACGACATCGGCCGTGTGGTTGGTGATGACGTCGAAGAAGACCTTCATCCCCTTCGCGTGCGCCTTGTCGATCAGCTTCTCCAGGTCGGCGTTGGTGCCGAAGTGCGGGTCGACCTGGGTGAAGTCGGTGATCCAGTACCCGTGGTACCCGGCGGAGGCGTCGGCCCCCTTGCCCTGCACCGGCTGGTTCTTGAAGATCGGCGCCATCCAGATGGCCGTGGTCCCGAGCCCCTTGATGTAGTCGAGCCGGTCGGTCAGGCCCTTGAGGTCGCCGCCCTGGTAGAAGCCCTTGTCCGTCGGGTCCAGTCCGGTCTCCAGCCGGGTGCCGGTCAGGCCGCCGGTGTCGTTGCGCGGATCGCCGTTCGCGAACCGGTCCGGGAGGACGAAGTAGAACTGCTCCCGGGTCAGGTCGTGCCGCGCGGGCTCGGCGGCCAGCTTGGCGTCCGAGGGCGGGGCGGGCGGCGCGGCGGCCGCTGCCGGGAGGGCGGGCAGCAGCGTCACGGCCAGGGCGGCGGCGATCACTCCCGCGGCGGGGCGTATCAAGGCGGGTCTCCTCGTGTACGGGAGGGCCGCCCGGCGGATGGCGGGGTGGAACACCGGGCGGCCCTGGTCTGTGGGGTGTGGTGACTCAGTTGCGCCAGGTGTCGTTCAGCACGACCTTGCCGCCGCCCGGGACGGTGGCGGTGCGGTTGGCCCCGCTCTCCCAGGTCACGTTCCCGGCGGCGTCCTTGCGCAGGTACTTGTACGAGAACGCGGTCCCTGCCGGGAGGGACACGTCGAGCTTCCAGACGGGGTAGGCCGCCGGGTCGAGCTTGAGGGCGCTGCCGGTGTTCCAGCCGCCGAGCTCGGCGCGGTCCCCGGTGACGTAGACGTCCTGCCCGGGCACGGTGGTGGCGTTGACGCCGAACGAGGCGCCGGCGGCGTTCGCGGGCGCACCCGTACAGCCACGGGCGCCCACGTGCAGGGCGAGTGCGGTACCGGCCCCGATCGTGGCCGTGAACTGTCCGGCGGAGTTCACGGTCACGGTGCGCCCGCTCTGCACGTCGCAGTAGTCACCGCCCGCGAGCGAGGTCTGGAAGGTCCGGGTGAGGCCCGCGCCCTCGTGGTTGATGACGAGGTACCCCTTGCCGCCCCGCCCGAAGGCGATCTGGTCACCGCCGTTGTCCCACCAGTCGGTGACGGCCTGGCCGCGCGTGGCGTTGCGGAATCCGACCATGGAGGCGATCTCGCGCCAGGCGTGCTGGCACTTCCACCCGTCGGAGTAACAAGCGTTGACCGTACCGCCGTTCGGCGGGCCGGCGTCCTTGTCGGTCCACTCGTACCCGGAGTGCACGTCGGGGGAGCCGTAGGGCCAGGCGAGCATGAAGACGCTCGCCAGGGTGTAGTCGGAACCGTTCTTGTAGTTCAGGGTGTCGCCGCCGCGCTCGGTGTCGTGGTTGTCGACGAACACCCCGGCCTGGCCGCTCGGCATGTACCCCCAGGCCTCCCCGAAGTTCTTCAGGTAGGCGAGGTTCTCGTTCTGGAAGACCCGCTTGAGGTCGCGGGCGTAGCGGAACTCCTGCACGTCACCGTTGCCGAGGTACTCGCTCGGGGAGACGGCCTCGCCGGCCCCGTAGATGGCCTCCTGCTTCCAGTACACGCCCGGATTGCTCAGCCGGGACTTGATGTTGGCCAGGTCGGCGGCGGGCATGTGCTTGGCGGCGTCGATCCGGAAGCCGTCCACGCCCAGCGACAGCAGGTCGTTCAGGTACCCGGCGATCCGCCCGCGCACGTAGTCCTCACCGGTGTCCAGATCGGCCAGCTGCACGAGTTCGCAGTTCTGGACGTTGGCCCGGTCCTGGTAGTTGGAGATGCTCACCCGGCAGTCGTCCATGTCGGCGCCGGAGTAGACGCCGGGGTAGTCGTACTTCGTGTACGAAGACCCCCCGGTCCCGACGCCGTTCCCGGCGGCCATGTGGTTGATCACGGAGTCGGCGACGACCTTGACCCCCGCAGCGTGACAGGTGTCGACCATGGCCTTGAACGCGGCCCGGTCACCCAGCCGCCCGGCGATCCGGTAGCTGACGGGCTGGTACGAGGTCCACCACTGCGCCCCCTGGATGTGCTCCTGGGGCGGCGACACCTGCACGTACCCGTACCCGGCGGGCCCGAGCGAATCCGTGCAGGCCTTGGCGACGGACTCGAACCGCCACTCGAACAGCACGGCGGTGACGTCCTTGGCGCCGGGCGCGGCGGCAACGGCCCGGGGCGCCTGCCCTGCGAGCCCGGCGGCGGCAAGTGCGGTGGCGGCGAAAAGAGTTGCAGCTCTGACGGCTCTGGCAGGCATGCGGGGGGCCTCCTGGCGGGAGAGGTGGGGATTGCAGCGACGGTAGGGGCCAGGTAGGAGCGCTGCAAGACTTTGCGCAAGAGATTGCAGAATTGTTTCCCCGACGTGTCCTCCAGGCCGCCCGCGCCTGCCGGTTGACGCCGCACTCAAGGGGGCAAACCCAGACCCCTCACCCCAGGCCGGACCCGGCACCGGTCCGAGCGTCGGGGCGGCAAGGCAACCACCCCGGCAGCACCTGGGCAGCGCCCCGGCAACGCCCCGGCAACGCCCCGCTGGACGGAACGGTCCAGGGCCCCTTCCGTCCACCGAGAACCCCTTCCGCCTGCCCTGAGCTGCGACGAAGCTAGTGATCGCCGGCAAGGAACACCACCACCGAGACCACCGGGTGGCAGGAACCCGACCGGCATCGCTCGCCGCGTTTCCCCTACGACCGCTGCACCTGCAGGGCAGCTGTCACGGACCGCGGCACCCGGGCGAACTCCCGGCCACTGAGGCCGCCCCGGCGTTCCGACGCCGCCACCCCGCCGATCACAGGGCACCGCCGTGCCTGCACCGTCCGGAAGGACTGCTCAACCATGCCCGCACCGCGTCGCAGTCGCATTGCGCTGATCGCCGCCGTTCCCGTGGTCGCCGTCGCGGCCCTGGCCACCGCCCAGTTCACCAGTGCGTTCGCCGCCGAAGACCTTCAGGCCGCCGCCCCCGCCGTGACGGCCCCGGCCACAGGCACGCCCTCCGCGACCACGACGCCCGCCCAGACGCCCGGCACCCCCGCCGTCACAGCGACGCCCTCCCCTGCAGGGACGGCGCCGTCGGCCACGGCCAAGCCGACCACGGTCACGCCGTCGGCCGGCCGGGCGGCGGCCGGCAAGGCGCCCGCACCCCTCGCGGTGCAGGAACTGCCCAACCAGGCCAAGGCGGGCTGGAAGCCGATCGGTCCGGCCAAGAGCCGCACGGTCGCCCCCTCCAGCAGCCTCAACGAATGCGCCGCCGTCCAGGGCGCGACCGGCTGGCAGCAGCAGGGCTGGGCGAGCACGGCGAAGACTCCGGCCATCCAGGACACCTTCACCTTCGCCACCCCGGCCGACGCCGACCACGCCCGCCAGGCACTCACCGCCCAGCTCGACGGCTGCCAGGCCACCCTGCGCGACGCGCAGACCAAGCAGGGCGGCACCCCCGACGCCACGTCCACCCGCACGGCCGAACGCCCGGCGGCAGCCGCCTGGCAGTACCAGTGGACCGCCGTGCCCGGCATGTCGGCCCCCGGCCGGCAGACGCACCACGTCTACCTGGCCGCGGACGGCGCCGTTCTCACCGTCCTCCAGTACAGCGACCTCGCGTCTGCCGGACAGGCCAACTCCACCACGCCCGCTTCCGACGCCGATCTGCTGACCACGCTCACCGGAAGCCTGGCCCCCACTCGCTGAGTCCCACCGCTCCACCCCAACGCCTCGACTTCTCACCAGGAGACATCACCATGCCGCGTACCAAGCGCACCCTCGCTTCCCTCGCCTCCCTCACCGTGCTCGCCGCCGCCGGCGCTGCCGTGACGCTCGCCGCCCCGGCCCAGGCCGCGTCCTCGGTGGGCGGCACGATCACCCGCGGCGAGGTCATCGCCCGCGCTCAGAGCTGGGTCGACCAGGGCGTTCCGTACAACCAGGGCGCCTACCACTCGGATTCCAACGGCTCGTACCGGGAGGACTGTTCCGGTTACGTGTCCATGGCCTGGCACCTGAACTCCAGCCTGACCACCTGGACCCTGCCGGACGTGTCCACCAAGATCAGCTTCTCGCAGCTCAAGCCGGGCGACGCGATGGACTACACCGACGCGCACACCTTCCTGTTCGCAGGCTGGACCAACCAGTCCACGGGCGCCTTCACCTACTACGCCGAGAGCAACTCCAACAACCCGACGCACGGCCCGACCTCGGCGAACATCAACAGCTCCTCCCTGGAGGGCTGGCCGACCAGCTACTACGACGCGCTGCGCTACGACAAGATCGTCGATGACGCGGCCCCGGCGCCGGTGATGGCACGGACGGTGGGTGCCGACTTCAACGGCGACGGCAAGCAGGACATCGCGGGCATCGACGCGAACAGCAACATGAAGCTGTACACGGGTGACGGGGCGGGCAACGTCGGCGGCGGCAGCGACATGCTCGGCAGCAACGGCCTGTGGAAGGGCTTCAAGTCCATCGCCGCCGGTGACTTCAACGGCGACGGCAAGCAGGACATCGCCGGCATCGACGCCACCGACAACCTCAAGCTCTACACCGGCGACGGCGCAGGCCACCTCGGCGGCGGTACCAACATGCTCGGCAGCACGGGTCTGTGGAAGGGCTTCAAGGCCATTACGGCCGGCGACTTCAACGGCGACGGCAAGCAGGACATCGCCGGCATCGACGCCACCGACAACCTCAAGCTCTACACCGGCGACGGCGCGGGCAACCTCGGCGGCGGGTCGAACATGCTCGGCAGCACCGGCCTGTGGAAGAACTTCAAGGCCATCACCGCCGGCGACTTCAACGGCGACGGCAAGCAGGACATCGCCGGCATCGACGCCACCGACAACCTCAAGCTCTACACCGGCGACGGCGCAGGCAACCTCGGCGGGGGCACCGACATGCTCGGCAGCAACGGCCTGTGGAAGGGCTTCCGGTCCCTGCTGTCCGCCGACTTCAACGGCGACAACAAGCGGGACATCGCCGGCATCGACGCGAACAACAACATGAAGCTCTACACCGGCAACGGCGCGGGCACCGTCAGCGGCGGCACCAACATGCTCGGCAGCAACGGCCTCTGGGCCGGCTTCTAAGACCCGGCTTCCCTCCCCCGCGGTGTCCGGACCCCGACCAGGTCCGGACACCGCCCGGGCCCGTGCCCCCTTCCTCGCCCCCGCCCCAGCACTTCCTCACCTGAAGCGAGCAAAACGATGAACCGCAAGCGCATCCTGTCGGCCACTCTCGTCGGCCTGGTCTCCGCCTCGACCCTCTGCCTGAACGTCACCACCGCCGGCGCCGCGTCGGTGAGCACCTGGGACAAGGTCGCCAACTGCGAGAGCAGCGGCAACTGGTCCATCAACACCGGGAACGGCTACTACGGCGGCCTCCAGTTCTCCGCTTCGACCTGGAACGCGTTCGGCGGCGGGGTCTACGCTTCCCGCGCCGACCTGGCGACCAAGCAGCAGCAGATCCTCATAGGCGAGAAGGTCCTCGCGGCCCAGGGCCAGGGCGCCTGGCCCAGCTGCGGACCGGCGGCCGGACTGGGCAGCGACCACGCCGACCCGTACCCGACCGACCCGACTCCCCCTGCGGCACCGACGATGGCCCGGACCGTGGCGGCCGCCTTCACCGACCTCACGCCGAGCATCGCCGGAATCGACGCCAACAACAACATGGAGTTGTACCTCACCGACGGCCCGGCCATCATCGGCACCGGTGACGGCAGTCACATGCTGGGCAGCACGGGTCTGTGGAAGGGCTTCAAGGCCATCGCCGCCGGCGACTTCGACAGCGACGGCAAGCAGGACATCGCGGGCATCGACGCCAACGACAACCTCAAGCTCTACACCGGCGACGGCCACGGTCACCTCGGCGGCGGCACCAACATGCTCGGCAGCAACGGCCTGTGGAAGGGCTTCAAGGCCATCACCGCCGGTGACTTCAACGGCGACGGCAAGCAGGACATCGCCGGCATTGACGCCAATGACAACCTCAAGCTCTACACCGGCGACGGCGCGGGCCACGTCGGCGGCGGCACCAACATGCTCGGCAGCACGGGTCTGTGGAAGGGCTTCAAGGCCATCACCGCCGGCGACTTCAACAACGACGGCAAGCAGGACATCGCCGGCATCGACGCCACCGACAACCTCAAGCTCTACACCGGCGACGGCGCAGGCCACGTCGGCGGCGGCACCGACATGCTCGGCAGCAACGGCCTGTGGAAGGGCTTCCGGTCCCTCGTGTCCGCCGACTTCTCCGTCGACGGCAAGCGGGACATCGCCGGCATCGATGCGAACAACAACATGATGCTGTACACGGGCGACGGCGCGGGTCACGTCAGCGGCGGCACCAACATGCTGGACCGCACCAGCGGCGCCTGGGCCGGCTTCTAGGACCCCGCCCCTTCTGTTCTCCGCTCCCCCTCCCGCCCTCCCCACCAGCAAGGTAACTGTCATGCGGAAGTTCTCCGGCCGTCGGACGCTGGCCCAAGGCGCGCTCACGCTGTCCCTCGCCGTCACCGCCACGCTCGCAGTGGACGGGTTCGCCACGGCCGCAGCCGCGCAGCCGGCGGTGGCGGCGGCACCCTCGGCCGTACAAGCCGATGCGGTGGCGGGCAGCGGGGTCCAGCTCACGAAGGCTCCCCGGGACCACCAGCTCTTCCCGCGCGACCCCGCCACGAACAACGCCGTCGTCACCATCGCCGGCAGCGTCACGCAGGCCGGCGCCACTTCGATGCGGCTGGACGTCGTCCGGGACGGGGAGCCCCTGTCGAGCAGCAGCGTCCCGGTGAACGGCGGCGGATCGACGTTCACCTTCACGCCGGGGATCCAGGCGGGTCTGCACGGCTACTCCTTCAGCCTCTACTCCGTCTCCGGTTCCACCGCCACGCTGCAGGGCACGTGGAGCGACATCGTCGCGGGCGACGTGTTCATCGTGAGCGGCCAGTCCAACGCGGCCGCCCGCCGGCACTTCCCGTCGAACCCCGGCAACCCGTCCGACACCTCCAACTCCAGCAGCGCCGACCGGTCGCCCTGGGTGCGTACGTTCGGCTCGTCCACGGCCGATCCCACGGCGGCCGCCCAGGACGACACCTGGCAGGTCGCGGAAGGCGACGGCTACCAGGCCACGGGGGCGGTCGGCCAGTACGCGCTCCGCCTCGGCCACCAGGCGGTGAACACCTACGGCATCCCCGTCGCCCTCCTGCAGGGCGGTCACGAGGGCGTCCCCGTCACCTTCTTCCAGCGCAACGACGCGAACCCCGCCGACGCCGGCACCAACTACGGGCGCCTGCTCGGCCGGGCCCAGCGGGCGGGAGTTCAGGGCCGGGTCCGCGGCATCTTCTGGTACCAGGGAGAGTCCGACAACAACAACGTCGCCAGCCAGACCGCCGGCTTCAAGTCCCTGCTGGACGACTGGAAGAGCGACTACCCGGGTGTGGAGCACGTGTACGCCCACCAGATCCGCAACGGCTGCCTCGACGCCACCGGCGCGCCCCAGAACTCCTACGAGGAGCGCGAGGCCCAACGGCAGTACGCCGCGCTCCCGGGCGTCACCGTCCTGTCCACCACCGGCATCAGCGGACAGGGTCCCGACAACTGCCACTACTACTACGTCGGCGGGTACCGTGATCTCGCCGATCACGACTTCCTCTCCATGGCCCGGGACTACTACGGGGGCAGCGCCGCGGCGAGCACCGCTCCCGACCTCCAGAGGGCATGGTTCTCCAAGGCAGATCGCACCGAGATCACCCTTGCCCTGCGCAACGGCACCGACGCGCTCGTGGCCGGATGCGGTCCCGTCACGGACTTCGTCGTCAACGGCAGCCCGGTGTCAGTGGCGTCGATGGCCGTCAGGCCGGGCTTCGTCCACCTGCGCCTGACCGGTCCGGCAACCGGCGCCACGGGTGTCAGCTACGTCGGGCACGACGGCGCCGGCCCCTGGATCACGAACAGCAACGGAATCGGCCTGTTGGCCTTCTACAACGTGCCGTTCTCCGCGGACCAGGCCGGAACCTTCCCGACGGCGCTCGCGAACTGTCCGGTCCCCGTTCCGGCGCCGGTCATGGCACGGACGGTGGGTGCCGACTTCAACGGCGACGGCAGGCAGGACATCGCGGGCATCGACGCGAACAGCAACATGAAGCTGTACACGGGTGACGGGGCGGGCAGCCTCAGCGGCGGCAGCGACATGCTCGGCGGCAACGGCCTGTGGAAGGGCTTCAAGGCCATCACCGCCGGCGACTTCAACGGCGACGGCAAGCAGGACATCGCCGGCATCGACGCGAACAGCAACCTCAAGCTCTACACGGGTGACGGCGCAGGCCACCTCGGCGGCGGCACCGACATGCTCGGCAGCAACGGCCTGTGGAAGAACTTCAAGGCCATCACCGCCGGCGACTTCAACGGCGACGGCAAGCAGGACATCGCCGGCATCGACGCGAACAACAACATGAAGCTCTACACCGGAGACGGCGCAGGCCACCTCAGCGGCGGCACCGACATGCTCGGCAACAACGGCCTCTGGAGAGGCTTCAAAGCCATCACCGCCGCCGACTACAACAACGACGGCAAGCAGGACATCGCCGGCATCGACGCCACCGACAACCTCAAGCTCTACACCGGCGACGGCGCAGGCCACCTCGGCGGCGGGTCGAACATGCTCGGCAGCACCGGCCTCTGGAAGGGCTTCCGGTCCCTGCTGTCCGCCGATTTCAACAGCGATGGCAAGCAGGACATCGCCGGCATCGACGCGAACAACAACATGAAGCTCTACACCGGAGACAACGCCGGTCACGTCGGCGGGGGCACCGACATGCTCGGCAGCAACGGCCTCTGGGCCGGATTCTGATCGGACCGTGCGAGACGGGGGCACCACTTTGGTGCCCCCGTCTTCTTACGCGCCCGGGCCCTGGCCCGTTGAGCCCCTGACCACCAGTTCCGGCTGGAACACGTATTCCGTGCGCTGGACCGGGGTGCCGCCGACCGCCTCCAGGAGGGCTCCGACCGCGGCCGTCGCCATGGCGCGGACCGGCTGGCGGACCGTCGTCAGCGGCGGGTCCGTGAACGCGATCAGCGGTGAGTCGTCGAAACCGACCACCGAGACGTCCTCGGGCACCCGCAGCCCCCGCTCCCGCACCGCCCGGATCACGCCGAGTGCCATCGGGTCGCTGCCGCACACGATGCCGGTGCAGCCGCGGTCCAGCAGGGCGCCGCCCGCGGCGTGGCCGCCCTCGACCGTGAACAGCGTGCGCTGGATCAGCCCCTCCGCCTCGGCCTCCGGCAGCGCGGCCTTGAACCCCTGCTCCTTGCGGGCCGACGGCACGTACCGGGTCGGCCCGATGGCCAGGCCGATCCGCCGGTGCCCGAGGTCCTCCAGGTGGCGGACGGCCATGTCGGCGGCCGCCCGGTCGTCCGGGGAGATGAACGGGGCGTTGACGTGCTCGTTGAAGCCGTTGATGAGTACGAAGGGGACGCCGCGGGAGGACAGCCGCTGGTAGCGGGAGGGGTCGAGCGTCGAGTCGGCGTGCAGGCCGGACAGGAAGACGATCCCGGTGACCCCGCGTTCCTCCAGCTGTTCGACCAGTTCGTCCTCGGTGGCTCCGCCCGGCGTCTGGGTGCACAGCACCGGCGTATAGCCGTGTCCGGCCAGTGCCTGCTCTATGACCTGCGCGAACGCGGGAAAGATGGGGTTGGTGAGCTCCGGGATGAGCAGGCCCACCAGCCCGTTGCTGCGGCGGCGCAGCCGTACGGGACGCTCGTAGCCGAGCAGGTCCATGGCGGCCAGCACCTTGTGCCGGGTGCCGGCCGCCACGCCCGCCTTGCCGTTGAGCACACGGCTGACCGTCGCCTCGCTGACCTCGGCCTGCGCGGCGATGTCCGTCAGCCGGAGCGGGGAGGTCACCCCTGCCACCACACCGCCGTGTCGGCGGGCAGCGTGCCCGGGTCGGTCAGCTCGGCGCTGGCGAGCAGGACGGCGGTGCCGCGCGCGGGCGTCCGTACGGGCTCGCCGGTCGTGTTGACGGTGCAGAGGAAGTCGCCGCGGCGGAACGCCAGGACGCCCTCGGGCGCCTCCAGCCACTCCACCGCGTCGCCCGCGCCGAGGTCGGCCCGCTCGCGGCGGATCCGCAGCGCGGCGCGGTACAGCTCCAGCGTCGAGGAGGGGTCGCCGGTCTGGGCGGCCACGCTCAGGTCGGCCCACTGTGCGGGCTGCGGCAGCCAGCTGCCTCCGTCGCCGAAGCCGTACGGGGCCTGGTCGCCGGACCACGGGATCGGCACGCGGCAGCCGTCACGCAGTCCGTCCTGGCCGTTCTCCTTGAAGAAGGACGGGTCCTGGCGGACCTCGTCGGGCAGGTCGACGACCTCGGGCAGGCCGAGCTCCTCGCCCTGGTAGACGTACGCGGATCCGGGCAGCGCCAGCATCAGCAGGGCGGCGGCCCGGGCCCGGGCCAGGCCCTGCGCCCCGCCGCCGTAGCGCGTCACGTGGCGCACGACGTCGTGGTTGGACAGCACCCACGTGGTCGGCGCGCCCACGGGCCGCATCGCGTCGAGCGATTCGTCGATGGAGGCGCGCAGCGCGGCCGCGTCCCAGCCGGTCGTGAGGTAGTGGAAGTTGAAGGCCTGGTGGAGTTCGTCGGGGCGCAGGTAGAGCGCGGTGCGGTCGGCGCTCGGGGTCCAGGCCTCGGCGACGCCGATGCGGTCGCCGGCGTACTCGTCGAGGACGGTCCGCCAGGAGCGGTAGATCTCGTGGACGCCGTCCTGGTCGAAGAAGGGCAGCACCTGGTTGCCGAGGAGCTTGAGCTGCTCGTCGCGGCCGAGGTCGGGCAGGCCGGGGGCCTTGACGAGGCCGTGGGCGACGTCGATGCGGAACCCGTCGACGCCGAGGTCGAGCCAGAACCGGAGCACGGAACGGAACTCGTCCTGGACGGCGGGGTGTTCCCAGTTGAAGTCGGGCTGCTCGGGGGCGAAGAGGTGCAGGTACCACTCACCGTCGGCGACCCGCGTCCACGCCGGGCCGCCGAAGATCGACTCCCAGTCGTTCGGGGGCTCGGAGCCGTCCGCGCCGCGGCCCGGGCGGAAGTGGAAGCGCTCGCGCAGCGGCGTCCCCGGTCCCTCGCGCAGTGCCTGCTTGAACCATTCGTGCTGGTCGGAGCAGTGGTTGGGGACGAGGTCCACGATGATGCGCAGGCCCAGCCCGTGCGCTTCGCGGATGACGGCGTCGGCGTCGTGCAGGGTGCCGAACATGGGGTCGATGGCCCGGTAGTCGGCGACGTCGTAGCCGGCGTCGGCCTGCGGGGAGGCGTAGAACGGGCTGAGCCAGACGGCGTCGACGCCCAGCTCCTTGAGGTAGGGAAGCCGGCTGCGGATGCCTTCGAGGTCCCCCATGCCGTCCCCGTTGGAGTCGGCGAAGCTGCGCGGATAGACCTGGTAGATCACCGCTTCTCTCCACCAACCGGGCAGGGTGCTGCCGGCCTGGGTGGGGATCGTTTCGGCGAGGTGCTGGGTCATGTCGTCCTTGGAGAGATCGGGCCGGGGGTGTGTGGGGGCAGGCGCCGGGTGGTCAGCCCGTGGTCGCGAGGGCGTCAGCCCTTGGTCGCGCCTGCCGTCATCCCGGCGACGAGGTGACGCTGGGCGAAGAGGAAGAAGACGGCCGCGGGGATGGCGATGAGGACGGAGGCGGCACTCATCGCACCCCAGTTGGAGGTGTACTGCGTGACGAAGGTCTGCAGGCCCCCGGCGAGGGTGAGGTGCTCGTCGCCGACCATGAAGGCGGAGGCGTACGCGACCTCGCCCCACGCGGTGATGAAGGAGTAGAAGCCGGTGACGGCGAGGCCGGGCTTGGCCAGCGGGAGGATGAGGCGCCAGAAGGTGCCGAAGGGGTTGAGCCCGTCGACGCGCCCGGATTCGTCGATCTCGACCGGGATGGTGTCGAAGAAGCCCTTCATCATCCAGGCGCAGAACGGCACCGCGATGGTCAGGTACGTGATGATCAGGCCGAGCGGCTGGTTGAGCAGTCCGAGCTGTCCCATGAGGTTGTAGAGCGGGACGATGAGGATGGCCATCGGGAACATCTGCGTGATGAGCAGGGTCCACATCAGCGGCTTCATGCCGGGGAACTTGAACCGGCTGACGGCGTAGCCCGTGGTGGCGGCGATGAACACACCGAGGACGGTGGTGATGCCGGCGACGAGCACGGAGTTGCCGAACCAGGTGAAGAAGGAGGTCGACTCCACCAGGTAGTGGTAGTTGTCGAGCGTCGGTTCCTTCACGAAGTCGGTGGAGATGGCGTACTTCGCGGGCTTGAGGGAGGTCAGCAGGACCCACAGCACCGGGAAGACGGCGATCACGGACGCGACGACGAGGGTGGCGTGCAGGCCGGTGGAGGCGAGCGGCGAACGCTGCCCCCGGGCGCGCGGGCTCCGCGGGGTTCGCGAGGTCGTCATGGTCACCACACCTCTCCCTGCTTGCGCAGCGAGCGCCGGTAGACCAGCGCAAAGATCATGAGCAGGGCGAGGATGAGCACGCCCCAGGTGGCCGAGCCGGCGAAGTCGCGCGGGCTGGACACGAAGGCCTCGCGGAAGGCCTGGGTCACGAGGATCTCGGTGGAGTCGCCCGGTCCGCCCCGCGTCAGCAGGAAGATCACCGGGAACATGTTGAAGGTCCAGATGGTGGAGAGCAGGATCACCGTCATGCTCACCGTGCGCAGCCCGGGCAGGGTGATGTGCCGGAACCGCTGCCAGGCCGTGGCGCCGTCCATCTCGGCGGCTTCGTAGAGCTCCGCGGGGATGGACTGCAGTCCGCCGAGCAGGGCCACCATCATGAAGGGGACGCCGAGCCAGACGTTGACGGCGATGACCGAGAACTTCGCCCAGGTCGGGTCGTCGAGCCACGGGACGGCGGAGATGCCGCCGCCGTCGAGGATCTTGTTGAGGATGCCGCTGTCGCGGTTGAACAGGAACCGCCAGGCGAAGACGGAGACGAAGCCGGGGACGGCCCAGGGCAGGATGAGCGCCATCCGGTAGGCGGCGCGGCCCCGGAAGTCCCGGTTGAGCATGTTGGCCAGGGCCAGTCCGAGCGTGAAGGTGATCGACACGCACAGGACGGTCCAGACGATGGTCCACACCAGCCGCTGCAGGAACACCGGGTCGGCCAGGACGTCGGCGTAGTTGTCGAGGCCGACGAACGTGTAGGTGGCCTCGATGTGGTTGGCGCCGATGGTCCGGGCGACGTTGCGCTCGTTGGCGTCGGTCAGCGACAGGTAGATACCGCGGAAGAGCGGCCAGCCGATGATCACGGCGAGGACGAGCACCACCGGGGCGACCATGGCCCAGGCGTACCAGTGGGTGGCGAGGGCGCGCCCCAGTCCACCCCTGCTCGCGCGGGGGGCCTTGCTGTCAGTCCTGCGGCTCCGGCCGCGGGCGGCGACGGTGTCTTCCCCGTCGCGGCCCGCGGCCTTCACCACCGACTGGCTGGTGTCAGCAGCCATTGTCTTGTCTACTTCCAGCCCTTGAGGATCTTGCGGAACTCGACGCCGGCCGACTTGGCCGCGTCCTCCGGGCTGGCCGCCCCGGTGATCGCCTTGGTGTATTCGACCTTCAGCGGCTCGAAGAGGGAGCCGTTCTCCGGGATCCAGGCGCGCTCGACGGCCTTGTCCACGGCCGGCTTGAAGAACTGGACCATCTCGTTCGACTTGACGTCCGGCTGCTCGTAGGCGGCGGTCCGGGTCGGGAGCAGGCTGAGGTCCTTGGTGGCCTGCACCTGCACGTCCTGCGAGGTCATGTACTCGACGAAGGCGTGCGCGGCGGCGCGGTTCTTGGAACCGGCGTAGACGGCGAGGTCGTGGCCGCCCTGCGGGGCACCGGCCTTGGCGGAGCCCGCCGGGACGGGGGCGACGCCGAGGTTGGCCTTGTCCTTGAACTGGTCGCCGGCGTAGGTGTCGGCGACGGCCCACGGACCGTTGATCATCATTGCGGCCTCGCCCGACTTGAAGGCGGTCTGCATGTTGGTCCAGCCGTCGGTGGCGTTGGTGATCGCCGCGCCGGAGGTGACCAGGTCGCGGGCGGTCTTGAACGCCTTGACACCGGCCGGGTTGTCGACGGTGACCGTCTTGCTCTTCGCGTCGACGAGGTCGCCGCCCTCGCCGTAGATGAGCGGCAGGAACCAGTAGGAGTCGTCGCCGCGCAGGTAGAGGCCGGCCTTGCCGGTCTTCGCCTTGATGGCGGCGGCGGCGGTCTTCACCTCTTCCAGCGTCTTGGGGGGCTGGACGCCGGCGTCGGCGAGCATCTTCTTGTTGTAGAAGAGGCCGAGGGTGTCGATGACCTGCGGGACGGCGTAGGTCTTGCCCTCGTACTTGCCGCTGGCCGCGGCCTGGGGCAGGAACTCGGCGTCGACCTTCTTGGCGGTCTCGGCCGGGACCTCGTCGAGGTAGCCGAGCGAGGCGAAGTCGGCGACCCAGCCGACGTCGGCACGGATCACGTCAGGGGCTTCGGAACCGCTGCTGAAGGCGTTCTTGACCTTGTTCTGCGCGTCGCCGTACGGGACGTTGACGTACTTGACGGTGACCTTCGGGTGCTTCGCGGTGAACGCCTCGGCGATCTTCTGGAAGCTGGCCTTCTCGGCGTCGTTCGAGGTGTCCCACCACGTGACCGTGCCGGAAAGCTCGCCGCCTGCCTTGGTCTCGCCGGCCGCGCCCTTGTCGTCCCCACCGCAAGCCGTCGCCGCGAGCGCCAGGGTCGCGACCAGCGCGGTGGCCGCTATGCCACGCCGCATATGAACTCCTTCGATGATCCCGGCCGCGCCCTCGCGGTCCCGAGTTGCTGGGAACGTAACAAGCCTGAAAGCTGACCGAAAGAGCTTGCGGCAATTTTCTGCAAGTCGGGCCGATCGTTACATCCGTGTGTCCTGACGGTTGCCGCCGCTTGCTGGTTGTTCGAACTTCCTTCGGGTCATCAGCCCCGCAACCAGGGGGCATGTACCCGCGTTGACACCGGTATGACCCATGAGCTGACCGCATCCCGGCTTGCAAGCGCTTCCAGCAAGGTGACCGTAAGCGGCGGCTGGTGGCGCGATGCCGTCATCTACCAGGTGTACGTACGGTCCTTCGCGGACAGCGACGGGGACGGCGTCGGCGACCTGCGCGGGGTGCGCGCGCGCCTGCCCCATCTGGCCCGGCTCGGGGTCGACGCCGTCTGGCTCACCCCCTTCTACGTCTCCCCGCAGGCCGACGGCGGCTACGACGTCGCCGACTACCGGGCCGTCGACCCGCTCTTCGGGGACCTCGCCGACGCCGACGATCTCGTCCGGGCGGCCCACGCGCTCGGGCTGCGGGTCATCGTCGACGTGGTCCCCAACCACACCTCCGAGCGGCACCCCTGGTTCCAGGAGGCCCTCGCCGCCCCCGCCGGCCACGCCGCCCGGGACCGGTACCACTTCCGCCGCGGGCGCGGAGCCGCCGGAGAGCTGCCACCGAACGACTGGGAGTCCGTCTTCGGCGGGCCCGCCTGGACCCGGACCGCGGACGGCTCCTGGTACCTGCACCTGTTCGCGCCCGAGCAGCCCGACCTGAACTGGGAGCATCCCGAGGTCGCGGAGGAGTTCGCCTCCGTCCTGCGCTTCTGGCTGGACCTCGGCGTCGACGGGTTCCGCATCGACGTCGCCCACGGCATGATCAAGGCCCCCGGCATGCCCGACATCGGCCGCGGCGCCCAGGCCACCCTGATCGGCACAGAACCGCTCCCCTTCTTCGACCAGGACGGCGTCCACGAGATCCACCGCGCGTGGCGGCGGCTGCTCGACTCCTACTCCTCCGGCCTTGGGCCGGGAGGTCCCCCCGGCCCGCGCATCGGCGTCGCGGAGGCCTGGGCGCCGACCTCGGAGCGGCTCGCCCTGTACGTCCGGCCCGACGAGATGCACCAGGCCTTCAATTTCCGCTTCCTGAACTGTCCCTGGGACACCCGCACGATGCGGACCGTGATCGACGAGTCCCTGGCCGCCACCGCCTCCGTCGGCGCCACCACCACCTGGGTGCTGTCCAACCACGACGTCGTGCGCCACGTGACGCGCTACGGCGGCGGGGCGCAGGGCCTGGCCCGGGCCCGGGCCGCCGCCCTGCTGATGCTGGCGCTGCCCGGATCCGCGTACCTCTACCAGGGCGAGGAGCTCGGCCTGCCCGAGGTCGTCGACCTGCCCGACGAGGTCCGCCAGGACCCCGCCTTCGTCCGCAGCGCCGGGCAGGACGGACTGCGCGACGGCTGCCGGATCCCGCTGCCCTGGTCCGGCGAGGAGCCCCCGTACGGTTTCGGGCCGGCCGGGACCTGGCTCCCCCAGCCGCGGGACTGGGCCCCGCTCAGCGTGGCCGCCCAGACCGGCGACCCCCATTCCACGCTGGAGCTGTACCGGGCCGCCCTGGAGCTACGCCGCGCGCTGCCCGGCCTCGGCTCCCCCGATGCCGGCCCGCTGACCTGGCTGTCCGCGCCCGACGGCGTCCTGCTGTTCACCCGGCCCGGCTTCGCCTGCACCCTCAACAGCCGCTCCGAGCCGCTCGAACTGCCCTCGCCGGGGCGCCCCGTACTGTCCAGCGCGCCGGTCGAGACGGACGGCCGGACCGTACTGCTGCCCTCGGATTCGTGCACGTGGTGGGCTTTGTGAGCCGGGGACCGGTACAGTCCAATCCCGTGACCGCACGGCTAGCCGACATCGCAGCCCAGGCGGGGGTCAGCGAAGCCACAGTCAGCCGCGTGCTCAACGGCAAGCCCGGTGTGGCCGCAGGCACCCGCGAATCCGTGCTGGCCGCGCTCGACGTCCTCGGTTACGAGCGTCCCGTCAAGCTGCGCCAGCGCAGCGCGGGCCTCGTCGGGCTGATAACCCCCGAGCTGGACAACCCCATCTTCCCGGCGCTCGCCCAGGTCATCGGCCAGGCCCTGACCCGGCAGGGGTACACCCCGGTGCTGGCGACGCAGACACCCGGCGGGTCCACGGAGGACGAGCTGACCGAGATGCTGGTCGACCGCGGGGTCTCCGGCATCATCTTCGTCTCCGGGCTGCACGCCGACACCACCGCCGACATGGGCCGCTACGACCAACTCCGCGGGCAGGGCGTTCCGTACGTCCTGATCAACGGGTTCTCCGACAAGGTCCAGGCCGCCTTCGTCTCCCCCGACGACCGGGCCGCGATGCAGCTCGCCGTGACCCACCTCACCGCGCTGGGGCACACCCGCATCGGGCTCGCCGTCGGCCCCAAGCGGTTCGTGCCCGTCCTGCGCAAGATCGAGGGCTTCCGGCTGGGGATGAGGGAACGGCTCGGCCTGGACGAGGCCGAGGTCGAGGAGCTCATCCAGCACTCGCTGTACAGCCTGGAGGGCGGGCAGGCAGCGGCGGCCGCGCTCATCGCCCGCGGCTGCACGGCCGTCGTCTGCGCCAGCGACATGATGGCGCTCGGGGCGATCCGGGCGGCCCGGCAGCAGGGGCTGCGGGTGCCGCAGGACGTCTCGGTCGTCGGCTTCGACGACTCCCCGCTCATAGCGTTCACGGATCCGCCGCTGACCACCATCCGGCAGCCGGTGCAGGCCATGGGACAGGCGGCCGTCCGCACGCTGCTGGAGGAGATCGGCGGTACGCCGGCTCCGCACGGCGAGTTCGTCTTCCTGCCCGAGCTCGTGGTCCGCGGCTCCACCGCCTCCGGCCCGCGGCAGGGTGCGTCTGCCGGCCGCCGGCCGGCGCAGTAGGGGACCGTCTCGTCCCCAGGGGTGAGCGGCTGCGCCGGAGACCCTACCGAGGGATGATCGAAGGCGGGAACGCATCTGGCAGACTCTGTCCCCATGGGTGAAGCGAGCGTGAAGACACTGGAAACCCGAACGGAAGTCTCGTCACCCCCCGTGACCGAGAGTGAGACCCGTCCGGGAGATCAGCGCGCTCTCCTGCCCCGGCTGCGGGCCCCGCGCCGGCCGCGGATCTGGTTCGAGATCCTGCTCATCGGGGTCAGCTACTGGACGTACTCGCTCATCCGCAACGCGGTGCCCGAGCAGAAGGCGGCCGCCCTCGCGAACGCCGACCGGCTGTGGGACCTCGAACGCACCCTCGGCATCGCCGTGGAGCAGTCCGTCAACCACGCCGTCGACTCGGTGACGTGGCTGATCGTCGGCATGAACTACTACTACGCCACGCTCCACTTCATCGTGACCATCGGTGTCCTGGTGTGGATCTACCGGTTCCATCCGGGGCGTTACGCGGCCACGCGCATGGTCCTCTTCGCCACCACGGGCGTGGCCCTGCTCGGCTACTACTTCTACCCGCTCGCCCCGCCGAGGCTGATGAACGGCGGGCACTTCGTCGACACCGTGCTCGTCCACCACACCTGGGGCTCCATGGCCTCCGGCAACCTCAAGCACATGTCGAACCAGTACGCGGCCATGCCCTCCATGCACATAGGGTGGTCGCTCTGGTGCGGGCTGACGATCTTCGCGGTCGCCTCGGCCCCCTGGGCCCGGATCCTGGGCCTGCTCTACCCGGTGGCGACCCTCGTGGTGATCGTGGCCACCGCCAACCACTTCTGGCTCGACGCCGCGGGCGGCATGCTCTGCCTGGCGTTCGGCTACACGGCCTCCCGCGCCTGGTACGGCTCGCTCCCCCACCGCCTGCCGCGCCACCCCGAGGCCACGGACCCCCACCCGGCGACCGCGGCGGTCCTGAACCGCTTCCGCGCCGCCCGCTGAACGGGTCCGGCACACCGGCCGGCCTTCCCGCACCGGGTCCGGCATACGGGCCCATTCCCGCACCGTGACCGGTCCACCACGTACGGTCCGCAGTTCTCCCGCACCCGCCTTCCACGCCCGCCGCCGATGTCAGTGGGCGTTGTTACCGTGCGCGTCGCAAGGTGAAACGATCAAGGAGGCGGCGTGCAGGACGTGAAGCGGCACGAGGTCAGCGAGCACCGGATGTCCCAGGCACTGGAGGACGTCACCGGTCGGGCCTACGACCACTGGCACGGGCTGCGGTACGGCGGGCTGTCCCTGAAGGGGCTCCACGAGACCCGCGACGACCTCCTCGACCACGTCGGCGCACAGACGCAGACGGATCCCGAGCTGAGCGGAGCCGTCGTACGCCGTGCGCTGCGGACGGCCGCCGAATGCGCGCTCGGCGAACTCTCCCTCGGCTGCTTCCCGGGCGGCGACTTCGAGGTGCCGTTCCCCCTGCTCCACGAGGAGCTCAGCAGCACGGACATCTCCTTCGGCGACGCCGTCGACCAGGCGCCCACCGCCCGGACCTGGCTGGACGCCTTCGCCCTGTGCGTGGCCAGCGGGGCGGTGCGGGAGCGCGACCGGGTCATCGGGCTGCTGCTGCGGGAGGACTACGCGCCCGCCCTCCGCGACGGCGTGCCCTACTCGCCGCTCGACTCGCACTCCGACCCGGCCGAGCTCGCCGAGATGGACGCGCTGTGCCTCTACCTCACCCGGGCAGCCGGGCACCTGCCGCGGGACTGGCCGGACGCGACCCTGTGCAAGCCGGACGCCGCCGAGCGCGCGGAGGCGGCCCGCCGGCTGGACGGCCTCGGCGTGCTCACGCCGGACCAGCGGCTGCTGCGCGTCCTGCTCGACGACGACCAGCCCGCCTTCGAGCGCGCCATGGCCGGGAACCTCGCCGGCATCCGCGAGGGCGCACGCCCCGACGCCGCCCCGCGGACCCTGTTCCCGGCCGCCACGATCGCCGTGGCCGCGCTCGCCGTCCAGGTCCACGGCTGGCGGCTCGGCGTCACCTCCGCGTACCTCCCGCAGAGCCTCCTGCACGCCTGACCGCCGCCCGGCCGCGAGCCGGCCCGCCACCGCTCCTCCCCGGCCGCGCCGAGCGGTCCGCCCCGGGCCACGCGGACACCGCGTTCGGCTGGGACCTGGCCACGTTCGCGGCGTACGCCCGCACTCTGTGGGGTGCGGGCGGGAGCGGTCAGCCGGTGCGCCCTCCGCGCGGGCCCCGCCATCGCTCCACCAGCCCGCGCCGGGCTCCGGGCACGGGCACGGCCCCCGGTATCGGTACCGGGCCGTCCGCGCTCGCGCCGATCCGCGCCATCGCCTCGGTGAGGGTGCGGACGTAGGCCTCGTCGGCCAGGATCCGGACGTGCTCGTACGGGTGGCTGAGCCGCTCGTCCGCCGCCAGGATCCGGCGCAGCAGGGGCGCCGCCGCGGCGGCGGGGGCGCCGATCTCACCGAGACGGCGCACGGCTTCCCGGACCGGCAGGGCGGGGTTCCCGGTCCAGTCGGGGTCCACCTCGGCCAGCAGCACCGGTACGGCGGGTTCGGCGTCCCCGGCGATCCGCCAGTACGCGTGCGCCGCGGCGACGCGGGTCCAGGCGCCGGGCGATTCCATCAGGCGGCGCACGGTGTCGGCGTGGGCGGCGGCCAGCGGGCCGAGATCGGCGAGGAAGGGCAGGCCGTGGCTCGCGCTGCCGGAGGCCGCGGCCGCCCCGCACACGTCGAGGGCGAGCGCCGGGTCGCCGGTGGCCCTCCAGTGCGCCCAAGCGGCCAGCCGCGGGTGGTGGCGCCGGGCCTGCGGGGCCCGGCCGGTGGCGAAGTCGGCCAGCCGGTCGGCGGCGACGGCCGCGGCCGGGCCGATCCGGCCGAGGACGCGCAGGGCGTCGTAGGCGTACGCGGTCTCCAGGTACGGCAGCACCTCGGGCACGGCGGGCGCGGAGGCCGGGCCCCAGAGCGCGAGGAGTTCGAGGGCGGCGGTGCTCGCGTGGTACTTCGGCGGATCCTGGCGCAGCACCGCCCGCATCGTCGGGAGCAGCTCCGCGGCGGGCAGCGCGGCCAGGTGCGGGACCCAGGGGACGTGAAGCGGGACCCAGTCGTCCTCCGCGATGCGCCGGAGGGCGGGCAGCGCACGGAGGTCCCCCATCCCGGCGAGGGCGACCGCGAGCTCCTCGACGTTCCCGAGCCGTGTGGCGAGGGCCCAGGCCAGCCGGTCGGCGTGCCCGGAGACGGCGGAGCCGGCCTGTGCCACCGCCTTGGCCGCGTCCCAGCTGCTGCCCAGGGGACTACAGGCGGCCCTGACGACGACTTCCCAGCACTTTGGATCCGGCCGCCGGTAGCGGATGACGGCCTTGACGGCCGAACCCGTGCTTCTCACGCGGTCGCGTAGGCGACGAACCCGTCCCAGGCGGCGGGGGCGACGGCCAGCCGGCCGTCGTCGGGCCGCTTGGAGTCCCGGACGAGGACGGTGCCGGGGGTCCGGGCGACCTCGACGCAGTCGGCTCCATCAGCGGTGCTGTAGCTGCTCTTGGTCCAGGCGACTTCGACGCAGTCGGGTCCGTCGTTGGTGCTGTAGCTGCTCTTGACCCACGTCAGTGTGGAGAGGCCCTCGGCCGACTGCTTGATGCTCATGTCTCCCCCAGTACCTTCTCGATGAACGTCAGAGATTCGCGAGGCGTCAGAGCCTGCGCTCGGATCATGCCATAGCGCATGTCCAGGACCTGGACCTCTTTGGGCTCAGTGATCAGGCGGCTGACCAGCTGAACTTCGTTGTGCCCAACCGTCGTTCCATCGTTGAGGCGCATGATCTTCAGTGATCCTGCGAGACCGGCGTGCTCCTCCACCGCAGTGGGCATCACCTGGATCTCCACGTTGCGCAACTGGCCGGCCTCCAGCAGGTGCTCCAGTTGGCGGCGCAGCACCATTTTGCCCCCGACGGGCCGTCGGAGCACAGCCTCTTCCTGCACGACGGTCAGCAGCGGGGCCGGATGTCGCCGGAGGATGTCATGGCGCGCCACCCTCGCCGCCACCAGACGCTCGATCTGATCCTCCGAGTAAGCCGGGCGCCTCACCGCGTAGAGGGCACGGATGTACTCCTCGGTCTGAAGCAGGCCCGGGATCACGCCGTTGTCGTAGGACCCGATCTCCACCGCCTCGGACTCCAACTTGGCCAGATCCCGGACCTTCTTGGGATAGCGGGCCTTTTCGACGTCCATCTTCATCGCGGCGATCTTCCCGCCCGCACCAAGAACCGCGTCTGCCTTGTCCAGGAACTCGGGGCGTGGAATGCGGGTGCCGCTTTCGATCTTGCGGGTCAGGTCCGCCCCGTAGCCCATCAGCTCAGCGAATGCAGAACGGTCAAGTCCGGCGGCCTCCCGCCACATTTTCAACTGGCGTCCCACCGCCGCGACGACCGCCCCGGATTCGTCCTCCGGGTCGAGTGCCCAGCTCGACTCGTCGGCGCCCTCTGTGCTCACTGCCACCTCCGTCGACCGTCAACTCCGTTCAGGCTACGCACGGATGGCCACACCAGGTCACGTGAACCGGAAAGTCCGATTTCACCGGATCGAGGTTGCCGCGACCCGGTGGGGCGATAACCGGTGACGCTCGACACCTAAAGACAAACAACCGGGGGAAATGACCTCTCCCCACCTCCCCCTCCCCCTCTCACCCGGACGGATGAATCACCCCAACCCGGCTGGCGCATATGCCAATCCATCGGGCACGCTTGCCCCCGACAACCCCATAACGCAATTCGGCCCTCGCTCGGGACGCCAATCCCGCCGAGGGCCTGACCAACGAGAAGGCAACACCCTTCCCATGGCTGATCAGCAGTTTAGCGCGCCTTCGCGCGTCTCGTCGGGCATCCGACACATCAATCAGGACCACCGCCGCGGCTACGTCAAGATCGGCAATCACCTGGCCCAGCACCGCGAGTTGAGCATGGGCGCGATCGGTCTGGCCACGCACATCCAGTCCCTCCCGGCGGGTGTGAAGGTCACCATCAAGGCCCTCGCGTCCCGCTTTCCCGAGGGCGAAGTGCGCATCGCCGCCGCGCTGAACGAGCTGGAGGCGCACGGGTACCTGGCCCGCTACCGCGAGCGGCTCCCCACCGGCCAGATCGTGACCTGCACGGTCTCGTACAACAACCCGCCCGCGAGGTGGACGGAGAAGCTCCGCGAGCCGTACGACCCGGCATCCGCCGCCCCCGCACCCGCCCCCGAGCCGCAGCCGCAGCCGGAACCGCCCGACGGCCCGGAACCGAGGCCTGACCCGGAACCGACGCCTGAACCGGAACCGGAGCCGGAGCCGGATGCCGTACCGGAAGTCATCGCCCAGGCGCGCGAATTGCTCGCCCGACTGCGGCTGCGGGATCCCCGGCTCGTGCTGTCCGAGCGGGACACCGTACGGCTGGCGCCCGCCGCGGCGGTGTGGCTGGAGCGCGGGCTGCCCCCGAGTGCCGTCATCGCCGCCCTGGCCCGCTCGCTCCCCGCGACGCCCATCCACTCACCGGCGGCACTGCTCGCCCACCGCCTGCGAGAGCTGCTCCCGCCCCGGCTGCCCGACCCCGGCGAGGCCCGCCCCGTACCGCCCGACCGCGAAATCCACCCGCTGCGCACCTGCGACGGCTGCGACCGCGCCTTCCGCTCCCCGGTACCGGGCCGCTGCCGCGACTGCCGACCCCCGGACGCGCGGGCGGCGTAGCCGGACCGGCTCAGCCCACCCGGGCGAGGAAGAGATCGCTGAACAGGGTCATGGGGATGCCTCCCCCGTGGGCATCCAGGACCCGGCCGGTCGCGGCGAGGACCTGCTCGCGCCGGTCGGCGGGCAGGACGCGGTAGGCCGAGAGCGAGGCCAGACATCCCAGGTAACGGGCGGTGTCGTAGTACAGGTCCTGCCGGTACCGGACGGAGCGCAGGCCCGTGAACCGGCCGTCGCGGCGGCACTCGTCCTGCGGCCAGCCGGCCGACGGGCCGCCGCCCCAGTCGCCGGGCACCTCGCCGAAGGCGGACGCCGTGCGGCCGTGCGGTGCACCGGTGATCCCGTGCCGGGCGTCGACCTCGGACAGCGCGGAGTGCAGGTCTGCGTCACGGACCCCCTGCGGGTTCCAGAACAACGCCAGCGCGCCGCCCGGTGCGAGGGCCTCGTGCACCAGGTCCCAGCGCCGCTGCGGATCCGTCCAGTGCCAGGAGGTCGCGGCGAAGACCAGCCCGAAGCCGCGTCCGGCGGGCCGCCAGTCCTCGAAGGCGCCGACGTGCACCCGCACCCCGGGACGGTGCGCGGTGTTGCGGCGCAGCACCTGCGCCATCCGCGGGTCGGGCTCGATGCACACCAGCTCCGTGCCCGCCTCGGCGAACGCCGCCGTGGCCTTGCCGGTGCCCGCGCCGATCTCCACCGCCGCGCGGCCGCCCAGGGCCGCGTACGCCAGCACCTCCGCGACCAGCTCCCGCGCGTATCCCGGGCGTGCGGCGTCGTAGACCTCGGCCACCTCGCCGAACACGCGGCTGCGCGCCATGTCGACCTCTCCCCCCTGGGTCATGTGCGCGCTACGCCCCGTAGAACAGGTCGTCCACGACCGCCCGGGCCCGGCGGGTGATGCGGCGGTAGTCGTCGAGGAGCTCGCCGACCGTGCCCTCCGCGTAGCCGAGGTAGCGTCCGACGGCCCCCAGTTCGCGGGCCTCCGAGGGGAAGGTGTCCCCGGCGCGGCCGCGGACCAGCATCACCGCGTTGCGGACCCGGGTGGCGAGCACCCAGGCCTCGTCCAGGATCTGCGCCTCCTCGGCCGGGATCAGCCCGGCCGCACGGGCGGCGGCCAGGGCCTCGCGGGTCCGGGTGGTGCGCAGAGCCGGCTCCGACCAGGCGTGCTGCATCTGGATCAGCTGGACGGTCCACTCGACGTCGCTGAGGCCGCCGCGGCCGAGCTTGGTGTGCAGGGTCGGGTCGGCGCCGCGCGGGAGCCGCTCGGACTCCATGCGGGCCTTGAGGCGGCGGATCTCCCGTACCGCGTCCTCGCCGAGGCCCTCCGCCGGGTAGCGCAGCGGGTCGATCAGCTCGATGAACCGGGCGCCGAGGTCGGCGTCGCCCGCGACCGGTTCGGCGCGCAGCAGGGCCTGACTCTCCCACGTCAGGGACCAGCGCCGGTAGTACGCGGCGTACGAGGCCAGGGTGCGCACCAGCGGTCCGGAGCGGCCCTCGGGGCGCAGGTCGGCGTCGATGAGCAGCGGCGGGTCGGCGGTGGGCAGCTGGAGCAGCCGGCGCATTTCGGCGATGACGGTCTGGGCGGCCTTCGCGGCCTCCTGCTCGTCGACGCCGTCGCGGGGTTCGTGGACGAACAGGACGTCGGCGTCGGAGCCGTAGCCGAGCTCGTGGCCGCCGAAGCGGCCGACACCGATGATCGCGAAGCGGGTGGGCAGGGTCTCGCCCCAGTGGTTGCTGACGGCGGCGCGCAGGGCTCCGGCGATGGTGGCGGCGGTGAGGTCGGAGACGGCGCCGCCGACCCGGTCGACGAGGGCTCCCGGGTCCTCCTCGGCCGGGCTGTCCTCCGTACCGTACGAGCGGATGATGTCGGCGGCGGCGGTGCGGAACAGCTCGCGGCGGCGGACCCCGCGGGCCGCGGCGACGCCTGCCTCGGCGCTGTCGGCGCGGCCGACGGCGGCGAGCACCTCCTGCTCCAGGGCCTCGTGCGTACGGGGTTGCAGTCCTTCGGGGTCGCCGAGCAGGGCGACGGCCTCGGGGGCGCGCATCAGCAGGTCGGGGGTGAGCCGCCCGGCGGACAGGACGCGGGCCAGGTTCTCGGCGGCGGCGCCCTCGTCGCGCAGCAGCCGCAGGTACCAGGGGGTCTTGCCGAGGGCGTCGGAGACCTTTCGGAAGTTCAGCAGGCCGGCGTCCGGGTCGGCGGAGTCGGCGAACCAGCCGAGCATGACCGGGAGCAGCGTGCGCTGGATGGCGGCCTTGCGGGTGACGCCGGAGGCGAGGGCTTCGAGGTGGCGCAGGGCCGAGGCCGGGTCGGCGTAGCCGAGGGCTTCGAGGCGCTGGCCGGCGGCGCGCGGGGAGAGCCGGGTCTCGCCGGGGGCGAGCTGGGCGACGGCGTCGAGCAGGGGCCGGTAGAAGAGCTTCTCGTGCAGGCGCCGGACCACGGAGGCGTGGCGGCGCCAGGCCTTGTTGAGTTCGGCGACGGGTTCGGTGCGCAGGCCGAGGGAGCGGCCGAGGCGGCGCAGGTCGGCCTCGTCCTCGGGGACGAGGTGGGTGCGGCGCAGCCGGTAGAGCTGGATGCGGTGCTCCATGGCGCGCAGGAACCGGTACGCGTCCCCCAGCTGGGCGGCGTCGGCGCGGCCGACGTAGCCGCCGGCGGCGAGGGCCTGCAGGGCGACGAGCGTGCTGCCGGAGTGCAGGCCGGCGTCGCTGCGGCCGTGGACGAGCTGGAGCAGCTGGACGGCGAACTCGACGTCGCGCAGACCTCCGGGGCCGAGTTTGAGTTCGCGGTCGACCTGGGAGGCGGGGATGTTGTCGACGACGCGGCGGCGCATCTTCTGGACGTCGGCGACGAAGTTCTCGCGTTCGGCGGCCTGCCAGACCATGGGCGTTATGGCGTCGATGTACTGCGCGCCGAGGTCCGGGTCGCCGGCGACGGCGCGGGCCTTGAGCAGGGCCTGGAACTCCCATGTCTTGGCCCAGCGCTGGTAGTAGGCGAGGTGGGAGGCGAGGGTGCGGACGAGGGGGCCGTTGCGGCCTTCGGGGCGCAGGTTCGCGTCGACGGGCCAGATGGTGCCCTCGATGGTGGTCTCGGAGCAGATCCGCATGAGGTGGGAGGCGAGGCGGGAGGCGGCCTGGACGGCCTGGCCCTCGTCCCCTCCGTTGCGGGCGTCCCCGACGAAGATGACGTCGACGTCGGAGACGTAGTTCAGCTCGTTGCCCCCGCACTTGCCCATGGCGATGACGGCGAGCCGGCAGGCGGCGGCGTCCTCGGGGGCGGCGGCGCTCGCGATCCGCAGGGCGGCGCGGAGGGTGGCGGTGGCGAGGTCGGCGAGCTCGGCGGCGGTCTGGGCGACGTCGATGGTGCCGCAGACGTCCCGGGCGGCGATGGAGAGCAGGCACCGGCGGTAGGCGACGCGCAGGGCGACGGGGTCGTGCGCGCCGGCCAGCCCGCGCTCGAACTCGGGCAGCCCCGGGTGCAGGTCGACGGCCTCGTACGTGACGAGGGCGTGCCAGTCGCGGGGGTGGCGGGCGAGGTGGTCGGCGAGCGCCTCGGACGCGCCGAGCACGCCGAGGAGGCGGTCGCGCAGCGGTTTCGCGCTGACGAGGGTGTCGAGGAGCACGGGCCGCTCGTCGTCGGACTGCGCCTCGGCGAGCCGGACGAGCCCGAGGAGGGCGAGGTCGGGGTCGGCGGTGGCCCCGAGGGCGTCGAGGAGCACCGGATCGGTGCGTACGGAGGCCAGCGCATCGGAATCGAGCAGCCGGGCTGCGGCCGAGGGGTCGGTGAACCCGCTGCGCAGCAGCCGGATGAAGGTACTGCTCCTGCGTCCCGGGACCGTCATCCCGCCGCCTCCCGCGTGCGTCGCCGCCGGCCACCGGCCGGGCGTCCTGGGGGGAGCCTAGCCGGAGCAGGCGTTCGACTCACCGGCGTGTCCCGGCACATACCTGACGCAGATTGTCTGATTATCTTGATACTTAATCCGAACAACCTCCCGAACACGTGCCCTTGCTGCGGGCCGCTACCCGCCCGAGGACGCACATGCCCGACGGACTCCCCGCCCCGGGCCCTTGGCACGCCCCGGGCACCCCGGACCCGACCCGGCCACAACCGCAGCCGCAGCCAGGCCACCCGGCCCCGCCGTGGGACCGGGTGCAGCCGGCACCGGCCGGCCCGGCCACGGGCCCGGCCGCCCAGCCGTGGCGGCCCCACCCCGGCCCGGCCGCGGGCCCGGCTCCCGCGCCGTACGCGCAGGCCTGGGGTCCGGCGACCGGCCCGGACACGGACACGGGCCCGGCGCAGCCGTGGGCTGACGCAATGCCGGGCCACTCGCCGCACCCCGGGGCCGGCGGTCCGGGTCCGACCCCGCCGCACCCGGGCCACCCCGGTCGGCCGTGGCCGCAGCTCCACCCCGGACACGACGTCCCCGGCACGGGCCCGGCGCAGCCACGGCCTGACGGGGCGTCGGGACGTCCGCCGCACCCCGCTGCGGGCGGGATCCCGGCCGCCGCGCCGTACGAGGGGGCGAGCGTCCCCGCCCCCCGCCGGGCCGGCGACGCCGAAGCCCCGGCCCCCGACTCCCGCCGCGCCGCGCGGCGTACGCGGGCCGACGGCGGGCGTGGGGGTGCGCGCCGGAGCCGGGCGCGGGCCCGGGTCGTCAAGGGCGTGGCCTTCTGCGCGGCCACCGCCGCCACCTGCATGCTCGTCCTGCGCGGCAACGAAGCCCTCAGCGGCATCGGCCACCGCCCCGCGGCGGCCCCGGCGGCCGCCGTCGACGCACCCGACCCCGGCCGCGTGCTGCAGATCGTCGCCCACCCCGACGACGACCTGTACTTCATGAACCCGGACCTGCGCTATTCCATAGCCGCCGGCCACCCCGTCACCACCGTCTACCTCACCGCCGGCGAGGCGGACGGCATCAACGCCACCGAAGGCAGACAGGCCACCACCGCGCCCAACAAACCCGCCTACGCCGAGGCCCGCCAGAACGGCATCCGCGCCGCCTACGCCAAGATGGCCACCGGCGACCGCGCCAGCGCCTGGAAGCGCACCGTCGTCCCCACCAAGGGCGGCGGCCACGCCGAGGTCGACGTCCTCGTCGCCAAGCCCGAGGTCAACCTCGTCTGGCTGCAGATGCGCGAGGCCGGCACCGTCTACGACAGCGCCCCCGACAGCCTGCACGGCCTGTGGGACGGCAAGGTGGCCCGGCTCGAATCGGTCCTCGCCTCCGGCTCCCCCGTCAAACAGCGGTTCTCGTACTCGAAGGAACAGGTCGTCCAGACCGTCACCGGCGTCCTGGAGCAGTACAGGCCGACCACGGTCCGCGCCCAGGACCCCACCCCCGGCCGGTTCCCCGACACCAAGCGGTACACCGACCACCAGGACCACTTCTACGGCGCCCGCTTCGTCCAGGCCGCGCTGGCCGCGTACGCGAAGGACGTCGGCGCCGGGCAGCGCCCGCACTTCGCCGTGCAGAACTACGTCGGCTACTTCAACGGCTCCCTGCCGAGCGCCCTGGACCCCGACGAGGCCAAGGAGAAGCTGGACATCCTGGGCACCTACGCCTGGCTCGACAAGCAGAACCACTGCGGCAGCGACGCCGGCTGCGGCGACCTCAAGGTCGCCGACCACCCCGCCGGCAACGGCTGGACCTCCACCGTCAACTACGCCCGCGGCACCAGCACCTCCTGGCTGGTCTCCGACAAGGAGCACGGCCTGTGGGCGTTCAAGGTGCTCGACGGCCAGGTCGCCGTCTGGCACCGCTCCGGCCCCATCGGCGCGTGGAGCGGGCCCCGCCTGCTGCCCGGCACCGGGATGGACCCGGGCGTGGCCACGGTCACGCTGCCGGACGGGCGGATAGCCGCCTTCGGCACCCGTACGTCCTTCGGCGCGCGGCCCGCGGACTACCGGCGCGAGGTCGTGTACGCCGTCCAGAAGGGCCCGGGCGCGCAGGAGTTCGGCGACTGGCAGTCCCTGGGCACGCCCGAGACCGCCGACGAGAACTGGACCTCCGACATCAGCGCCCCCGCCGTCTCGGTCGACGGCACGGGACAGCTGGCGGCGTACGTCCGCGACGGCGCGGGCACCCTGCGCGGGCGGGTGCAGAGCGCGAACGGCGGCTGGGGCCCGTGGGCGCAGTACGGTGGCACCGGCCTGCACGGCACCCCGGCCACCGCCACCGACGGCGCCGGGCGGCGCATGGTGTTCGCGGCCACCACCAAGTCGGTGCTGGGCTGGGTGCAGCCGAAGCCGGGCGCGCCGCTCGGTCCGGCCACGGCCACGGGGCTGCCGGACACGACGCTGCCGCTGACCGCGGAGGGGCGCGAGGGCGGGGTGCGGCTGTGGTTCCGGAAGCCGGGCTCGGGCAATGTCCGTACCGCCCTGGTGACGGCGGACGGCGGACTGAAGACGAGCGGCCCGACCGATCTCGGCGGCCTCCAGGGCTTCGGCCCGGTGACGGCGAGCGGGCACGTGCTGGCCGGCCGCTCGGCGGGCGGCCGGCTGGGCTCGGACCTCGGGGCGGGGCGGCCCTGGGAGCGCTCGCCGCTGATGTTCGTCGGGGCCCCGTCGTCCACGATGACGGGCAAGGACATGGTCAGCCTGGCGGTGGTGGGGCTCGACGCACGGCTGTACGTGACCTCGTCGGCGGACGGTGCGCACGCGTACCTGGCGCCGTGGCTGCCGGTGGGCCCGCGCAACGCGGGCCCCTGAAACCCGGGCCCGGGCCGGCCCGAGCCGGTCGGGCTTTGACCGCCGGTCCGGTCGGGCCCGGTCCGGCGGTCAAGTGCGTCCACATCCCGGGCGCATGTCACCGGATCAGAAACCCACGTGCACAATCACGTCCGGTCGTTTCCGGAAAGCATGAGTCATCGAGCGCATCGGTGAACCAAGTCTCCCGATTTGGCCTCTCACTCACTGCAACGACCGTCCGGAACGACCCAAGGCGTGACCGATGCCGATTGCCCGTCGCCGCTTCCTCCTCGCAGCCCTCCTTCCCGTCCTCACCGTCGGTGCCACCGGCGTGCTCGCGGTCGCGACCGGCCAGCAGACGTCGGCCGAGGCCACCCAGGAGAAGAACCCGGCCGTCGCGCTTCCGGTGAGCACCACGTCCGGATCGGTCGTCCAGATCGTCGCCCACCCCGACGACGACCTGTTCTTCATGAACCCGGACCTCAGCCGCTCGCTGGCCGCCGGCCTCCAACTCACCACCGTGTACCTGACCTCGGGCGAGGCCGACGGCCGCAACGAGGCCAACGGCGCGGGCGCCAAGGACCCGGAGCAGCCCGCCGACCGCGCCCACTACGCGGAGGCCCGGCAGAACGGCATCCGCTCCGCGTACGCCCAGATGGCCACCGGGGACCGCGCCAGCCCCTGGAAGCGCACGGTCATACCCACCGCGGGCGGCGGACGGGCGGAGCTCGACGTCCTGATCGCCCGGCCGCAGATCAACCTGGTCTGGCTGCAGCTGCGCGAGGCCCGCAACCCCACCGCCGAGAACCCGGACAGCCTGCGCGGCCTGTGGAACGGGAAGATACCGGCGCTCGAAGCCCAGCTGACCTCCGGAACCCCGGTCAAGCAGCCGTACTCGTACACCAAGGACCAGCTGGTCCAGGCGATATCCGGACTGCTCTCGCTGTACCGGCCGACGACGATACGCATGCAGGACCCGACGCCGGGCCGCTACCAGGACACCGGCAAGTACACCGACCACCAGGACCACATGTACGGCGCCCGCTTCGTGCAGGCCGCCACCGCCGCGTACGCCGCCCAGGCCGGGGAGCGCCCGCGGTTCTCGGTGCAGAACTACCTCGGCTACCACAACGGCACCCTGCCGCACGCGCTCGATCCGCAGACGGCCGAGACGAAGATCGGCTACCTCAAGACGTACGCCTGGGCCGACCACCAGAACTACTGCGGCAGCCCCTCGGGCTGTGGCGACCGCAAGGTCGCCAGCAGCCCCACCGGCCGCAACTGGGCCCAGTCGCTGCGCTACGCCCGCGCCGACAACACGTCCTGGCTGGCGGCGAGCGGCACCGGCCGGCTGTACGCCTTCGCGGCGCTGGACGGGCAGATGGCCGTCTGGACCCGGCAGACCGGCCCGGCCGGCTGGACCGGCCCGGCGCTGCTCCCCGGCACCGGCATCGACCCGGGCGCGAGCACCGCCCGCCTCCCCGACGGCCGCATCGCGGTCCTGGCCACCCGTACGCACCTCGGGCCCGCGCCGGCGGACTACCGGCGCGAGATCGTGTACGCCGTCCAGTCCGCGCCGGACGGCCCGTTCGGGCCGTGGCAGGCGCTCGGCACCCCCGAAGGGGGCGACGACGAGGGCACCTCCGCGATCAGCGCCCCCGTGGCCGCCGTGGCCCCGGACGGCCGGCTGACCGTCTACGTCCGCGACGCCCACCGCAGCCTGCGCTCCCGCGAGCAGCAGCCGGACGGCGGCTTCGGCCCGTGGCAGCGCCTCGGCGGCGAGGACCTCCAGAGCGACCCGGTGACGTCGGTCGACGCCGCGGGACGGCGCCAGGTGTACGCCGCGACCACCAAGTCGGTGCTGGCCTGGACCCAGCCCACCCCGGGCGCCCCGCTCCAGGGGCCGTTCCCGACGGGCCTGCCGGCCACCACGGTCCCGCTCTCGGCGGCCCCGGAGGGCGCGGGCATCCGGCTGTACTTCCGCCGCCCCGACTCGGGGGTCGTCCGTACGGCCCTGGTCACCGCGGGCTCCGGCAAGCCGCAGGTCTCCAGCGTCTCGGAGACCGGCGGCCGGGCGGGCTACGGCGCGATCGCCGTAGCGGGCCGCCTCCTGGCGGGCCGGGCGGAGACGGGCACGGTCGGCACGACGGGCCTCGGCGGCCCTCCCGCGTGGACGGAGTCGAAGCTGCTCTTCGCGGGCGCCCCGGCCGGCGTCCTCGAACTGGCGGGCGCGACGACGACGGCGGTCCTGGGCCTGGACGCCGAACTCCACATCACCACCACCCCACCCGCCACCCCGGACCCCAGCCAACCCACCCGCACCACCTGGCACCCGGCCGTCCCCCGCACGTGACCTCCGGTGCCCCGGGTCCCGACGCCCGTGCGTTAACGTCGCGCGGTACGAAGTCACTCCGAACAGGGGGCAATCGGGATGACGGACCCGGGGAGCCACCCCTCGCGCGCGTCCGGCCGGCCACGGCCGCCCGCGTCCCGCCGGGCGCTGGCCACGGTGAGGACCGCCGTCCGCCGCCGCGCCGTCGACTGGTGGTCGAGCACCCACCCCGACGACCCTCCGCCGCAGCGCACGAGCGAAGTCGCCGACCTCTGGTACGGGGAACGGATCGCGGCGTTCGAGGCGTTGACCGAGAGGCGCACCGAGCAATTGGGGGCGCACGCCGACGCCCGCGCCCGCGGGGTCGACGCTCTGGAGGACCTTTCGCCCGAAGACGCGGCGGCGGTGAGGCGCGCCGTGCGGTCGGCGCACTGGAGCACCCGTTCCAGGGCGAGCTGGGCGATGGTGGTGGACGAAATCCGCTACACCTACCCGGGTTTCGTGCTGCCGGCGCTCTTCGTCACCTGCGCGCTGCCGATGTGGATCATCTGGCCCTGGGTGTTCGCGATATCCGACTTCACCGGCTTCCCCGCCACGGGCGTCATCACCATCGGCCTGCTGTGCGCCCTCCTCCTCTTCGTCCACCGTCTGGCGCTGGCCGCCGCGCGGCGCATCGCCCCCTGGGCGGAGGCCCTCTGGCGCCTCGTCGCCGCCGCTTGCGCGGTCGGCCTGACGCTCCGCCAGGAGTGGCGGCCCTGGATCCTGGAATGGGCCACCACCCCGCAGAGCGCGTACCAGGACCTGCCTCTGGACAATGCGGCCCACGCGGACGTGTGCACCCTCTACGCACTGAAGGCGTTCGCCGTGGTGGTCGTGTGGCGGCTGGTCACGTCCGCCGCGGGGGCGGTGCCTTCGAGAATGGGCCCCCGGGAACCGGCCGGCGCTCTCGCGTCCTCACTGATCCTGCTGGAACTGTTCGACCTGGCACTCCTCGCCCGGTCCGCGGCGGCGCAGTCGGCGCCGGAGGGCGAAGAGGGGTTCCGCCCCTACCTGGCGAGCCCCGACCGGCTGCGGATCCTGGGCGGACTGGAGCGGCTGGCCGCACTGGCGGAGGGGCGCTGGAAGAGGAGCCTGCGCACCGGGGACGGAGCCGCGGACGCGGCGGTCTTCGCCCTGTGCGACGGGGTGGCGGCCGCCGCACGCGCATGGAAGGCCAAAGCCGCCTCGGGCGAAGGCCTGGACGAGATGAGCCACGCCTTCACCCTCGGTCTCGTCGACGCCGCTCACGGGAACTGGGGGAATCTCGCCATCGAGGTCTCCGAAAAGGAGCTGACCCGCAGGAGGGTCGCCCGGGGCCTGCGCCAGGTGACGGGGATCCTCTTCATCCTCGGCTCGGCTTGGGCCATCCTCGCCGACCCGCTCTCCTGGTTCGGAAAGTCCCCGAATCCCGCCGTCGAGACGTTCCTCTTCCTGCTCGTCGGACTCGTGGCGACCACCATCGACCCCACCCTCGTGGACCGCTTCGGAAACGCCGCCAAACTCAGCGGCCACTTCGGCGCCCGAAGCAAGTAGGCGACTCCCCCCGACAAGCCCCCGGACCGGCGGCCGAAGACCCCCGGCCCGGAGCGCAGCCACCCGTGGGTTACAGCACCGGGAGGTTCTTCCGCAGCTCGAAGGCGGTGACCTCGCTGCGGTACTCCTCCCACTCCTGCTTCTTGTTGCGCAGGAAGTCATGACCCACACTGCCCACCAGCCAAAACCCGCACCACCCGCCCGCCAACCAGCACCGGAGAGGCCGTCATTGGTCGTCGCCGGCCACCCCCGACCCCCTCCGACGGCCCAGAGACGGCCCGAGGAGTCAGCTCGTTCGGCAGCGAGGCCGTACGCACCTCCGCTTCAATGTCCGCCATGGAACTCCGCGAGAAGTACCCGTGGGCAGCCGACCACCACAGGGTCGGCACGGCTTCCGCGCGGGGCGAGTGCACCTGGGGAGCTCCGTGCTCCCACCCCGCGGCATGGAGTGTGCGGGTCAGCGACGCTGGCGGCGACAGCTGGTGGGCCGCCTGCCAGGATCACGCCGCCGCATCCACGGTGCTTTCGCCCGACACCACCAGCTGAGCAGTACACGGATCCGGAGGCCCTGTGCATCCCACCGGTATCTGCCGGTCCGCGAGACGGGCCGTGCCCTTGGAATCCTTCAGTCCACGCATAGGCCGCGAGCCTCAACCCCCCATCAGGGGGCGCGGTGGCCCTACAAAACGGTGCTGCGGGCCCAGTACTGACTGGGCAGGGCGAAGGACTCGCGGTAACGCCAGAAGCGCCTGCTTGGTCAGCAGGGAACCAGGTACCTGCTGAGGCTGAGACGGTCCGGCGTAGGACCGAACCGTCTCCCCTTGCTGTGACCGTCTGATCCGTAGCTCTAGCCAGATCGGTCAGCTGCGATCATTCCGGTCGCGTCACGGCCCTGGAGGGACGCTACCGGACAGGGTCGGTTCCTGGGGTTGCGGTACCGCGCTGCTGTACGGCACGGGCATCACCAGTCGCGCCAGCGGTCCGTGATCTCCGACCGATCGATGCCCCGCCTCGCCGCCAGAGCGGCCACGTCCACACCGTGCTCGCTCAGGGTGAGGTCGATGTACTCGCACAGCTGCTCCCGCTCCTCCGTGCAGAAGCCGGCGTCGCCATGCTGGCCGTCCCCGTCGATCCCGTTGAGTGCGAGAACCACCCTCTCAACAGTCCCGAAGACAGCTTCGTCGGCCGGCTCCCGCAGCACGCGCACCTCGGCTTCGAAGGCCTCCAAGGCGGCGCCTGTCGCCCGCAGCAACGACTCGGGGTAGAGATCCGCCACACCGGCGCACTCGGGGGCCAAGGTCCCGGCCGACACATCGCGGGCTGTCTCGGCCATCCAGGCACGCCAGTTGTCAGGGGGTCTGTTCACCATGGGCCAGACGGTATGTCCAGGCACTGACAGCCCGCCGTCCCGCGCGCTTTCCAACTGTGTTGGTGGGATGTTGGGCTGCGTGCGGGGGCGTTCACCTGCGTTCATGTACGGCCCGTGATGGGAGCGGCTGCCCTCCTCGGTCTCGCCTGAACGGCCGTGAACGGCGCTGAATGAGACGGAAACTGAGACGGACGGCGGGGCTGGGTTCGCTAGCACCCTCGCTGTTGACTGTCGTCGCGCAAACAGCCGACCAGCGGAACCCCCTGCAGCGCCCTCCAGTTGCGGCATATGGGTGACCGACGTTGACTGGAATTACCTTGATGACTAGCGAGAGTCGAGTGTGATTTTCGCCGCCCACTCTTCAGCGCGTCGTCGTCAACTCTCCCGTGCTGCGCTAGTCGTACCTCCCACCAAGGGACAAGACCAGCTGGACGTGTCGTGCGACCACGGAATGCTCATGCTGGTACCCGCCATCGGAGGCTCGCAATGCCACACATCGGTTCTGCCCGCAGCCCAATATCCCGGACCATGGCCCTGCTCGTCACGGCCGCTTTGACGCTCTCCCTCGCGGTCACGTTCACGCTCACCTCAGCGAAACAGGCAGCCGCCTGCCTAATCGCAAGTAAGCTTCCAGGCAAGTGGTATTCAAGCAATGACAGGCTGAGCCGCATCGACGTATGGGTTTCAGACAGCTGCGGCCTTTACATGAGGGCCTATTCCACGTGCGACTACGACGCGACGAAGGACTGCCCCTGGGACGGCGGCCGGTCGATGAAGCTGTCCCCCAGCAGGTACGTCGCGGACGCCCAGTACGCCAAGTACACATGGAACAACGCGAGCGAGCAGCTGCGCCTGGCCCGGGATTCGGCCTACTTGTCGGTTCAGGACATCATCAAATGGCAGTCCGGCAAGGAAGAAAACTTCACCGTACGCATGCACAAGTGATCGCCGAAAGTGAATCCGTAGAAGCAAACGACCTGCGAAGGGCCGGAGTCTCTCAGGGTTCTGGGGAGCAGGGCTGATGCGTTCTCAGGTGGCGAGATGAGGGTTCCGCTCCGGTGTGGTGCGCTGTGGTCGATGTGCCCGGCTGAAAATGACCAACGCGACTCCTGATGATCACGGTACCCGAAGCCGCGCTTGGCATCGTGTCGCCCCCGGTGGCTCCCCATCTGGCTCCCTGCTCCCAACTCCGAGCGCCGACCATGCCCCCCGGTTGCCCGTGATACCGAGGGCTCGGCAACGGCGCCGTCAGAGACCGAGACCCGGGCCGGCGGCCTGCCCGGCTTCGCGCGCCAGGAAGAGCGACTAGAGGGGTCAAGTCGCGGTGATCGACCCATTCGGCCCGCATGCGCCCGACGCGCCTCACAGGCAAACTGTCCGATAATACCCGATATGAGAAGCGGAGAGATCCCTAGCTCCGGTGGTTCCGACACAGGCAGCGGCACTCCGGGTGGAACCAACGGACAGGGCAATGACACACGAAGTCGTTGGCTGCGTTTCCGGAGCTGGTTAGCCGAGAACGTAAAAAAGCTGATCGGCGTTGCCATTGTGGCATTCGTAGGAATCGCTGTTCAGCAAGCTGTGACTCAGTGCACCGCATCAGAGCCGGGCTTGGGGCCCACAAAAGTGCACTATCTCCGCTTGTTCGACGAACAAGGCCGGCTACTGCCGCCCTTCAAAGAAGGCCGTCGATACAAAAATGCGAAATGCTTTACGGGTGCGGCTGGCACCCTGGACCCGAATGCCTGGCGCTGCACCGCAGGCAACCAGATCCTCGATCCCTGTTGGTACAAGCCATATGCGGCGCCCGACAACAATGTCGTTGCGTGCATGTCGGCACCTTGGGATCGAAATCCAGTAATCCTAGAGACTCCAGAATGGAGCGGGCCATCGTTCGATCCACGCCCAACCAACAAGCTCACCCAGCCTTGGGCAATCGAAATCAGAGACCCTGTCAAACATAAGCAGACTCTGCACTGCGTTTGGGTTCAGGGTACTGGCGTACAGGAAATCAATGGCATGAGGCTTGACTGGGCGTGTCACACAGATGACCAATCACCTACACATGTCATCGGATACGCTCTAGGCCTTCTCAACAGATCTCACCCTCTCAATACCGTACCTTTCGCTCCTGCCGGGAGTAGCGAAGTACGGGATGCTGAGGTCACCGCCATTTGGCCCTAGAGACTCCCTCGCACGTGCGGCAAGGGCGTGCGTTAGCGCTCTCGGCACAGGGGATCACGGCATCGACGGCCCAGGGACGGCCCAGGAGCTGTGAGACGCCGCGAGGCCGACGGTCCACAACCGCCGACCCCACGGAATCGATTCGTCGGTAACCCTCTCTGACCTGCCGTTACAGGACCGGGAGGTTCTTGCGCAGCTCGAAGGCCGTGACCTCCGAGCGGTACTCCTCCCACTCCTGCTTCTTGTTGCGCAGGAAGAAGTCGAAGACGTGCTCGCCGAGGGTTTCGGCGACCAGTTCGCTGCGTTCCATCAGGGAGATGGCCTCGCCGAGGTTCTGCGGGAGGGGTTCGATGCCCATCGCGCGGCGTTCCGCGTCGGAGAGGGCCCAGACGTCGTCGTCGGCGCCCGCCGGGAGTTCGTAGCCCTCCTCGATGCCCTTGAGGCCGGCCGCCAGGAGGACCGCGTACGTGAGGTACGGGTTGGCGCCGGAGTCGATCGAGCGGACCTCGACCCGCGCGGAGCCCGTCTTGCCCGGCTTGTACATCGGGACGCGGATCAGGGCCGAGCGGTTGTTGTGACCCCAGCAGATGTACGAGGGGGCCTCGCCGCCCGAGCCGGCCGTGCGGGAGGAGCCGCCCCAGATGCGCTTGTACGAGTTGACCCACTGGTTGGTGACCGCCGCGGTTTCCGCCGCGTGGCGCAGCAGGCCCGCGATGAAGGAGCGACCGACCTTGGAGAGCTGGTACTCGGCGCCCGACTCGTAGAAGGCGTTGCGGTCCCCCTCGAAGAGGGAGAGGTGGGTGTGCATGCCCGAGCCCGGGTACTCCGAGAACGGCTTCGGCATGAAGGTGGCCTGGACGCCCTGTTCCAGCGCGACCTGCTTCATGACGAGGCGGAAGGTCATGATGTTGTCCGCCGTGGACAGCGCGTCGGCGTAGCGGAGGTCGATCTCCTGCTGGCCCGGGGCGCCCTCGTGGTGGCTGAACTCGACCGAGATGCCCATCGATTCGAGCATGGTGATCGCCTGGCGGCGGAAGTCCATGCCGACGTTCTGCGGAGTGTGGTCGAAGTATCCGGAGTTGTCGGCGGGCACCGGGCGGGTCCCGTCCAGCGGCTTGTCCTTCAGCAGGAAGAACTCGATCTCGGGGTGGGTGTAGAAGGTGAAGCCCAGGTCGGAGGTCTTGTTCAGGATGCGCTTGAGCACGTAGCGCGGGTCCGCGAAGGAGGGGGAGCCGTCCGGCATCAGGATGTCGCAGAACATCCGGGCGGTCCCGGGGGCCTCGGCGCGCCACGGCAGTATCTGGAACGTGCTGGGGTCCGGCTTGGCGATCATGTCGGACTCGTAGACCCGCGCGAAGCCCTCGATGGCCGAGCCGTCGAAACCGATGCCCTCGTCGAAGGCCTGCTCCAGCTCGGCGGGGGCGACCGCGACGGACTTCAGGAAGCCCAGTACGTCGGTGAACCACAGGCGCACGAAGCGGATGTCGCGCTCCTCAAGCGTCCGGAGGACGAATTCCTGCTGCTTGTCCATGCCTTCATCCTCGCAGTTCAGACGGCCTGTGTACCACCTCCCCCGAGGGCGGGGGCACACTCGGGCGGGCCCAGTATCGCCAGCCGCGGTTTCCGCCACATTACGCACCCTTGAAAGCTGGTGGCACCCCCGCACTGACCTCAGGCCCGTCATGAGCATTACCATCTGCGCCCATGGGGGGCCGGGAGCACACACGACACGCGCGCATCGGGCGTCACGTACGTCGGCGCGCCGTCATCGTGGTCGCCCTTTCCGTGCTGTTCGGAGCGCTGTTCCTGTGCGTCCGGCCGGGCGAGCCGCACCCCGTGGCGGGCGGCGCGTCCGTGGCGGGCGCGTCCGGGGCGGGCGGGCCGGCCGCGGCGGGTGCCGTACGCGGGCACGGGGCGCACGCCGTCTGCGTGTCCCCGGGCGAGCTGCCTGGCTGCTCCCCGTTCTCGCACGTGGCCCGAGGCGTACTGCCCGCGCCGCCGCCCGCCGTGACCGTGCCGGGCTCGGCCCCACCGCCCGCCGCGCGCACGACCGGCGCCGGGCCGGCCCGGCCGTCCGGGACGCTCGCCCGGGCCCCCGACCTCCATGCCCTCCAGGTACTGCGGACCTGACGGGTCCGGGCGCCGTACCGCGCTCCACCGGATCCATCCCTCCACCCCCCTCAGCAGAAGGATTCAGGGCACATGGCCAGCAGGACCCCGTACGACGGCAACTCCCCCCAGGCCCGCATAGCCGAGATGCGCCGCGCCGAACGCTCCCGTGAGCGGCGCAACGCGGCCCTCGCGGTCACGGCCGCGGCGGCCGTCACCGCCGGGCTCATCGGTTTCGGCGCGTGGGTGATGATCGACAAGAAGGACAAGGCGAACACCGCGGCGGCGGCCCGCAAGGCCCCGGTGACCGGTGAGCAGAGCTGGGACGCGAAGACGCTGGGCCGCAACCACGTCGAGACCCCCGTGACGTACCCGATGAACCCGCCGGTCGGCGGCGACCACAGCCCCCGCTGGATGAACTGCAACGGCGACGTCTACAAGAACCCGGTCCCCGAGGTGAACGCCGTGCACTCGCTGGAGCACGGCGCGGTCTGGGTGACGTACAACGAGAAGGCGTCCAAGGGGGACGTGGACACCCTCGCGGGGACCGTGTCCAAGACCCCGTACACGCTGATGAGCCCGGACAAGGAGCAGGCCGGCACGATCATGCTGAGTGCCTGGGGCAAGCAGCTGACCGTGGACAAGGCGGACGACCCCCGCGTCGCCCAGTTCTTCACCAAGTACGTGCAGGGCCCGCAGACCCCCGAGCCGGGCGCGGCCTGCACCAGCGGGCTGGGCGAGAAGTGACCCGTACGGCCCGAACGACCCGTACGGCCCGTACGTACTGGGTGGCCGGGACGGGCGTCCTGATCGCGCTGCTGTTCGCGGTCGCGGCCACGGTCGCCTCCGCGAGCGGCGGCGACGACGGGGACCCCGGTACGTCGGCCCGCGCACCCGGCCTGTACTCGCCGGACGCGGGCTTCGCCCGGGACATGGCCGTGCACCACCAGCAGGCGGTGGAGATGTCGTTCGTCGTGCGGGACCGCACCAAGGACGAGGCGGTCCGCGGGCTGGCGTACGACATCGCCAACACGCAGGCGAACCAGCGGGGCATGCTGCTGGGCTGGCTGGACCTGTGGGGACTGCCGAAGGTGGTGGCCGGCGAGCCGCCGATGTCCTGGATGGCCTCCACGGAGCAGCAGAGCGGGGGGCACGCCGGGCACGACATGAGCGGGCAGGACATGGCCGGGCACGACATGGGCGGCCACGACATGGGCGGCGCCGTCACCAAACCCGGTGCGCTGATGCCCGGCATGGCCACCAAGGAGGAGCTGGCGCAGCTCGGCGCCGCCGAGGGCCGGGACGCGGAGGTGCTCTTCCTCCAGCTGATGACCGACCACCACAAGGGCGGTGTCGCGATGGCCCGGGGCTGTGCGGCGCAGTGCAAGACCCCCGCCGAGCGGGCGCTGGCCCAGGGCATGGTCGAGGCGCAGCAGTCGGAGATCACCCTCATGGCGGACATGCTGAAACAGCGCGGAGCTGCACCTCGCGGGTGAGGGGCCACGCCCGTACGGTGGTGGGAGGCGCCCTCATCAGGCCCTCCCCCCAACCGGCCTCCCGAGGGTGCCGGGACGGGCGCGTCCGCGTCCGGCCGCACCGGCGTGCTCAGGAGGCGGCAATGACCACCGCGGCAGACATCATGCACCCCGGGGCCCAGTGGCTCCCGGCCACCGCGACCCTGGAGGAGGCCGCCCGGCTGATGAGCCGGCTCAATGTGGGCGCCCTGCCCATCAGCGATGCCGACGAGCGGCTGTGCGGCATCATCACCGACCGCGACATCGTCGTGAACTGTGTGGCCCAGGGGCTGAACCCGGCCGAGATGACCTGCGGTGACATGGCTCAGGGCACCCCGCGCTGGATCGACGCGGGCGCCGACGTCACCGATGTGCTGGACGAGATGGAGAGCCACCGGATCAAGCGGCTTCCGGTCATCAGGGACAAGAAGCTGGTCGGCATGATCAGCGAGGCCGACCTGGCCCAGCACCTCGACGAGCACCAGCTGGCGGGCTTCGTCGAGAAGGTCTACGCCAGGCGCTGACCCAGACCGCACGAGCACGACGACCGCCGCACAGCGACACGGCGACGGTCACCGGCCCCGCGACGGCCACCCCCACGGCCACGGCAGCGTGACGGACGGGACCGTGACGGCCACGTGACGGCTACGGCTACGTGACGGCAACGGGGCCGTGACGGCTAAGGCACGGCGGCGTCCAGGACCGCCTGGGCCACCCGGTCCGGGCGGTCCAGCATGACCAGGTGCCCCGCCGGTTCGGCGACCTCGAAGCGGGCGCCGAGCCGGTCGGCCAGTTCCGCCTGGCGCGCGAGCCAGCGCAGCGCCCTCCGCCCCGCCGAGCCGTCGTACCCGGCCAGGACGGTGGCGGGCACGGCCAGCGGGCGCCCGGTCCGCAGCGCGAGGACCTCGGCGGCGGTCTCGGGGTAGCGGGAGTTCTCCAGCAGGGCGCCGCGCCAGACCCGGCCGGTGCGGTAGCAGCGGCGTACGAGGTCCGCCGCCGCCGCTGGAGGTCCCCCCGCCGAGGGTGGGGGACGGTCGCCGCCGCCGGTGCGGGAGGCCCGTACGGCGGCGCGGCGCGCGAGCGGGCCCAGCGCGGCGGGCAGCCCGGCGGCGGTCAGGGCCCGGCCGAACACCCGGGCGGCGCCGGTGCGCACCGCGGCGGGCAGGACGCTCCGGGGGTCCTCCTCGATGCTGGTGTCGACCAGGACCAGGGCGGTGGTGCGGCCGGGGTACAGGCGGGCGAAGGCCTCGGCGTGGAACCCGGCGATCGAGTGCCCGGCGACGGTGACGGGCCCGGTCAGAGCGAGCGCGTCGAGGAGCCCGGCGATCCGGCGGGCCTCCCCGGCGGCGGTCGACGGGGCGGTGGCCGGGGCGCTCAGGCCGTGTCCGGGGCGGTCGAAGCGGACCACGGTGCGGCCCTGCGCGACGAGCAGCTCGGCGACGGGGTCCCAGTCGAACCAGGCCATGGCGAGCCCGGCGCTCAGCACCACGGGAGCCCCGCCGCCCTCCACGACGACGTGCAGCGGGACGCCGTCCACCCGGACGAAACAGCCGGTCGTCATGTGCGGCGCTCCTTGTGGACGGAGTGGGCGAGCAGGCCCAGCCAGAGCGCGACGAACAGCACCTGGAGCCGCTGCCCGGCGCCCAGTGCCCAGGTCCCGCGCCCGGCGGTGAACAGGGCGATGGCGGACAGGGTCCAGACGGTGGCCAGCAGTTCCAGGACGACCAGGGCGGGTCCGCGGCGGGCGAGCGGGGCGTGCCGGCCGTACCGGCGGGCGGCGAAGGTGAGGGCGACGATCCCGACTAGGGCGCCGGTCATGGCGAGGCTGCTGCTGATGGCATGGGCCTGATGGGTGGCCGGGACGAGGCCGGCGGTCTCCCGGGCGGCGCAGCCGGGGTCCACGGTGGGCGTGCAGCTCAGCGGGAGCCAGGCGTCGGCGGCGGTGGCGGCCCCGAAGAGGGTGACGCCGGCCCAGCCGGCGACCGACCACGGGCGCGGCCCGGGGCGCCGGTCCCCGGCGCGGCGCAGCAGTCCGGCCAGGGCGAGCAGGCCGCCGGCGAAGGCGAGCACGCCGGCCGTGAAATCGGTGGCCCGGAACAGCCCGCCGAGCGGCTGGTCCTGGGCCGCGAGCTCGCTGACGTACGTCTCTATGGGGTTCAGGCCGGTCGAGAGGACGACTTCGAGCACCCACGCGGTGTACGCGGCGGCGCCCAGGCCGATGAGGAGGGCGACGGCCCCTGCGCTCCTCGCGGAGAACCCCTTCTCGGGCTCGGTGGACATACTGCGCATCATCCTCAACACGGCGGACCCGGTCCTACGATCAGATACCCACCCGGGGTAGGGTTCCGCGCATGACGCGCTCTGCCCCGCGCACCGACCGGCGAGCAGCCCGGTGGCCCCGGCTGCTGCTGCTCGCCGCGCTGCTCCTGGGCATCGTCACCATGCACACCCTGGGCCATCCGAGTCGGTCCCACGTCATGGAGGACGCGACGACGGCCGCCGCCGTTGCCCCGGCCGTGCGTGCCCCCGCCCACACGACGGCCGCGCCGGACGACCACCCCGCGCCCCCCACCGCCGACCACCCCGCGCCCCTCACCGCCGACCACACCGCGGCCGCCGCCCCGGGCTCCGCCGCGGACCGCGCGCCGCAGGGCGACGTCGGGGCCGCCGGGCGGGGGCCCGCCGTCGAGGCTCCGCCGCACGGCACCGGCATGGACCCCATGTCGGTGTGCCTGGCCGTGCTCGGCGGATTCACCCTGCTGGTCCTGGGCGCCGGACCGGCCGTCCGCCGCGAGGCCGCGCCGCTCGGGGGCGCGGCCCGCGCGCCGGGCCGGTCCGGTGGACCGGACCCGCCCTCACCCCGCGAACTCCTCACCCGGCTGGCGGTACTGCGCGTATAGGGACGGGCCCGCTGCCGCCCCCGCATGCCCGTGACCGCGCGCGCAGACCGGCGGCGGCAGCAGACGGCGCCCTTCCACTCGTTCGACCACACCACACGAGGTGCTTCCATGCGCTCTCTTCCCACCCGCCGCGCCGTTCTCGGCGCCACCGCCGCCCTCGCCGGTTCGGGGCTGCTCGCCGCCTGCTCCGACGGCTCCGGCGGTTCCGGCACGTCCGGCGCGGACCACGCCGCCATGGGTCACGGCTCCATGAACCACGACGGCTCCTCCCCGGCCGCGACGCCGGGCGGCTACGTCGATCCCGCCGGGCCCGAAGTGCAGGCAGCCGAAGCCGCCCGCAAGGCCACCGGACCGGTCTCCGAAGTCAGGCTGACCGCCACCGCCACCCCGCTCGACCTCGGCGGCGGGCTCACCGTCCGCTCCTGGGCGTACGGGGACAAGCTGCCCGGCCAGGAGGTCCGGGTCACCGCGGGCGGCACCCTCGCCCTGACCCTGGCCAACAACCTTCCGCAGGCCACCTCGCTGCACTGGCACGGCCTCGCCCTGCGCAACGACATGGACGGGGTGCCGGGCCTGACCCAGCGGGACATCGCGCCGGGCGCGTCCTTCACGTACCGGTTCGCCGTCCCGCACCCGGGCACGTACTGGTTCCACCCGCACTCGGGGGTCCAGCAGGACCGGGGCCTGTACGCGCCGCTCATCGTCGAGGACCCGAAGGAGCCCCTCTCCTACGACAGGGAGTGGGTGGTGGTACTGGACGACTGGCTCGACGGAGTGGACGGTTCCACCCCGGACGCCGTCCTCGCCGAACTCCGCAAGGGCATGGACGGGGGACCGGGCACCGGCACCGGCTCCGGCTCGGCCCCGGCAGCGGGTGGGCACGCCGGCCACCACGGCGCCGCCGCCTCCCCGCCCCCCGCCGGGGGCGCGCCCGCGCGGATGCTCATGGGCGGGGAGAGCGACGTCCTCGGCAAGGACCCGGGCGACATCGCGTACCCGTACTACCTGGTCAACGGCCGGACGGCGCAGGACCCGTCGGTGTTCACCGCCAAGCCGGGCGACCGGATCCGGCTGCGGATCGTCAACGCCGGCGGGGACACCGCCTTCCGGATCGCCCTCGGCGGCCACGAACTGACGGTCACCCACACCGACGGCTACCCGGTCGAGCACGCGAAGGCCGCCTCCCTGCTGCTCGGGATGGGCGAGCGGTACGACGTCCTGGTCACCGCGCAGGACGGGGTGTTCCCGCTGACCGCGCTCGCCGAGGGCAAGGGCGCGTCGGCCTCGGCACTCGCCCTGCTGCGGACCGGGCAGGGGACGGCGCCCACCGCGGAGACCCGGCCCGCCGAGCTGTCCGGCAGGCCGCTGACGGCGGCGGGGTTGCGTGCGGCGCCGTCGGCCGCCCTGGCGCCCCGTACGCCGGACCGCACGATCGGGCTCAAGCTGACCGGAGGGATGGCGAAGTACGACTGGGCCTTCGACGGCAAGCCGTACACCCCTGACCAGCGGCACCCGGTGAAGGCGGGCGAGCGGGTCCGGCTGGTGTTCGACAACTCGACGACGATGTTCCACCCGCTGCACCTGCACGGGCACACCTTCGCCCTCGCCGGTGACGCGGGCGGCGCCCGCAAGGACACCGCCCTGGTCCTGCCGGGCGAGAAGCTGACGGTGGACTTCGACGCCGACAACCCCGGGCTGTGGATGACGCACTGCCACAACGTGTACCACTCGGAGGCCGGGATGATGACGGTGCTCGGCTACCTGCGGTAGCCCCCGGAGCGGGTGCGGCTCCCGGTCCACGGGCCGGGAGCCAATCCCCTTGGAGCTGTCCGGGGCGCATGGCAGGCTTGGTGATCACCGAGCACACCACCCCCGTGAGGACTTCCGCCAGGTATGAGCACGCCCCCGAACCCGCCCAGCAGCCCGTCCGGCCCGCCGACGGAACCCGAGGGCGCGCCCATACCGGAGCCGGCTTCCGGGCCGGCCCAGCCACTGTCGCTCCACAAGTCCCCGCAGCCCGCGCCCGCGCCGACGCCGGGGTCCGAAGCCCGGCCCGAGCCGGAGCCCGAGCCGGAGCCGACCTCCACGCCCGCACCCGAGGCCGAGCCGGAGCCCGAGCCGACCCCCACGCCTGCACCCGAGCCGGCGGCCACCCCCGGACCCGCCGCGGCCCCCGAGCCGGTCACGGCCCTGGCGCCCGGCCCCGGACCGGCCCCGGCCGACCCGCCGCAGCCCGCACCGGCCGCCGTCGGCCCGTCGCAGCCCGCGCCCGGCCCGGCGCCCGCGCCCGCCCCGGCCCCGGGGCCCGTCGACGCCTTCGCGCCGCCCGCGCCCGGGTCCGTTCCCGCCGGGTCCTTCGCGCCGCCGACCGCACCCGTGCCCGCGGCCCCCTCCTTCGGCGCGCCCGTTCCGCCCCCGAACCCGTGGGGCGCCCACGCCGCGCCCGGTCACCCGTGGGGCGTCGCGCCCGCCAAGCCCACCAACGGCCTGGCCGTCGCCGCCCTGGTCCTCGGCATCGCGGGCATCGTCATTGGCATCCTGCCGATCCTCTTCTGGGCCGGCGGCCTCATGGCGCTCGTCGCCATCGGCCTGGGCATCGGCGGCATCGTCCGCGCCGGGAACGGAGCCCCGCGCAAGACGATGGCGATCGTCGGCGCGGTCCTCGGCCTCCTGGGCCTCGGCGCCTCCGCCGGCGGCCTCGTCCTGACCGCCACCGTCATGGACAAGGTGGCCGAGCACCGCCGCGACGAGGGCCGGGACCTGCCGGCCGACCTCGGCCCGACCAGGCCGCCGTTCGCCAGGCCCACGCCCTCCCCCTCCCCCTCGCCCTCGCAGGTCCCCGGCATGACGACGCCGCTGCCGTTCGGCGAGACGTTCACGTACCCGAACGGCATCAAGGTGACCCTCTCGACGCCGAAGAAGTACGTCACGAAGAACAAGTACTCCGACGTGGGCAACGCCGTGGAGATGACGCTCACCATCACCAACGGCTCGTCCGCCGCGCACAACGTCATCTACGCGATGCCCAACGTCCGTGACGAGAAGGGCATGACCGCCAAGCTCGTCTTCGACGGCGAGGTCCCGAAGATGATCAGGGGCGACATCCTGCCGGGCGAGTCCGCGAGCGGAGTCGTGGCCTTCGAGGTCCCCGAGGGCACCGAGCGCATCAGCGCCGACATCTCGCCCGGAGTCCTGATGCCCAACGCAAAGTTCAGCGGCTCCATCGGCTGATCCGGCCACGATCGGAGCCCGGCGGGAGCCGGCCGGAGCACCGCGGGAGCACACCGGAAGCACGGGATCCAGGACATCGCGTCAGAAAGACGATTAGACTGGGTCCCGTGCCTCAACTTCGCCTCGCTCTGAATCAGATCGACTCGCAGGTCGGCAACATCGCCGCCAACGCCGACTCGGTCGTCCACTGGACCCGGCACTCCGCCGAGCAGGGCGCCCACCTGGTGGCGTTCCCGGAGATGGTGCTGACCGGGTACCCCGTCGAGGACCTCGCCCTGCGCGGCTCGTTCGTCGAGGCCTCCCGCTCCGCGCTGCGCGAGCTCGCGCAGCGGCTGGCGGCCGAGGGCCTCGGCGAACTGCCGGTCGTCGTGGGCTACCTCGACCGTACGGAGAAGGCCGCCCCGCGCCTCGGCCGCCCGGCCGGCTCCCCGGAGAACGCGGCCGCCGTCCTCCACGGCGGGCAGGTCGTCCTCCGGTTCGCCAAGCACCACCTGCCCAACTACGGCGTGTTCGACGAGTTCCGGTACTTCGTGCCGGGCGGCACCCAGCCGGTCATCCGGGTGCGCGGTGTCGACGTGGCGCTGGCGATCTGCGAGGACCTCTGGCAGGAGGGCGGCCGCGTCCCGGCCACCCGATCCGCCGGGGCCGGCCTGCTGATCTCCGTCAACGCCTCCCCGTACGAGCGCAACAAGGACGACCTGCGCCTCGAACTGGTCCGCAAACGCGCCCAGGAGGCCGGCTGCACCCTCGCCTACCTGGCGATGATCGGCGGCCAGGACGAGCTGGTCTTCGACGGCGACTCCATCGTCGTCGACGCCTCCGGCGAAGTCGTCGTGCGCGCCCCCCAGTTCTCCGAGGGCTGCGTCCTGGTGGACCTCGACCTGCCGGCCGCACGCCCCGACGCCCCGGAGGGCGTTGTCGACGACGGGCTGCGGATCGACCGCGTGATCCTCTCCGAGGAGCCGGTGGAACCGTACGAGCCGGTGGTCACCGGCGGGTACGCCGACCGCCTGGACGACGACGAGGAGGTCTACGACGCGCTGGTCGTGGGCCTGCGCGCGTACGTCAGGAAGAACGGGTTCCGCTCCGTCCTGATCGGGCTGTCCGGCGGTATCGACTCCGCGCTCGTCGCCGCCATCGCCTGCGACGCGATCGGCGCGCAGAACGTGTACGGCATCTCCATGCCCTCCAAGTACTCCTCGGACCACTCGAAGGGCGATGCGGCCGACCTGGCCGAGCGGACCGGCCTGAACTTCCGGACCGTGTCGATCGAGCCGATGTTCGACGCGTACATGGGCTCCCTCGGCCTGACCGGCCTGGCGGAGGAGAACCTCCAGTCCCGGCTGCGCGGCACGATGCTGATGGCCGTGTCCAACCAGGAGGGCCACATCGTGCTGGCCCCGGGCAACAAGTCGGAGCTGGCCGTCGGCTACTCCACCCTGTACGGCGACTCGGTGGGCGCGTACGGCCCGATCAAGGACGTCTACAAGTCGGACGTGTTCCGGCTCGCGCAGTACCGCAACCGGGCCGCGGCCGAGCGCGGCGAGACCCCGCCCATCCCGGAGAACTCCATCGTCAAGCCGCCGAGCGCCGAGCTGCGCCCGGACCAGGTGGACACGGACTCGCTGCCGGACTACCCGGTGCTCGACGCGATCCTGGCACTGTACGTGGACCGCGACCAGGGCCTGGACGAGATCGTCGCGGCCGGTTTCGACGCGGAGCTCGTCGCGAAGATCCTGCGGATGGTCGACACGGCGGAGTACAAGCGCCGCCAGTACCCGCCGGGCACGAAGATCTCCGCGAAGGGCTTCGGCAAGGACCGCCGCCTGCCCATCACGAACGGCTGGCGCGAACAGGCCTAGCCGCCGGGCCCGGCCCGGACGGGGAAGGGCCGCGCCGCTCCGGCGGCCCGGCCCTTCCGTCCGTCCCGGGGCGGGCCTACGCGCGTACGGTCAGGCGGGCCGCGACCGGGAGGTGGTCGCTGCCCGTGCGCGGGAGGGTCCAGGAGGCCTCCGGCGTGATCCCGCGGACCATGATCTGGTCGATCCGGGCCATCGGGAACTGGGCCGGCCAGCTGAATCCGAAGCCGTCGCCCGCCGCGCCCTGCGTGGAGCGCATCTGCGAGGTGACCTCGGACAGCGAGCGGTCGTTCATGGTGCCGTTGAGGTCGCCGAGCAGGATGACCTTCTTCAGCGGTTCGGCGGCGAGCGCGGCGCCCAGGGCCCCGGCGCTGTTGTCGCGCTGGTTGGCGGTGAAGCCCGCGTTCAGCTTGACCCGTACGGAGGGCAGGTGGGCCGCGAAGACCGCGATGGGGCCGTGCGGGCTGTCCACGGTGGTGCGCATGGCGCGGGTCCAGCCCATCTTGATGTCGACGGGCGAGCTGGAGCTCAGCGGGTACTTGCTCCACACGCCGACCGTGCCCTCGACGGCGTGGTACTTGTACGTGCCGGACAGGGCCCGCTCGTAGACGGGGACGACACCGCCCTTGAGCTCGGTCAGGGCCAGGACGTCGGCCCCGGACTTCGCGACCTGGGCGGCGGTGCCGCGCGGGTCGGGGTTGTCCGCGTCGACGTTGTGGGTGGCGACCACCAGGTTGCCGCCGGAGCCGGACTTGCCGAGGACGAGGCCGCCGAACAGGTTCACCCAGACGACGGCCGTCAGCAGTATCGCGATCAGCGCGGTCGCCGACTTGCGGACGACGGCCGCGGCGAGCAGGAGCGGCACGGCCAGGCCCAGCCAGGGCAGGAAGGTCTCGGTGAGGCTGCCGAGGTTGCCGACGTCGTTCGGCAGCTCGGCGTGGAAGATCATGATCAGCGAGACCAGGGCGGCCAGGGCCGCCGTCACGATCCCGCGCCGCCAGACGCCCCGGTCATGGCGCAGCCCGGCCAGTCGGCGCCGGAGGCGGGATCCGGAGGGCTCGGGCTCCGAGCCGCCGTTCCCCGTCTCCGTCATGTACGCCTGTGCCATGCCACTGCCCTCGCTGCCGTGCTTGCGCTCCGTCCCCGCATGTTGACCCTAGGCGATCGACGAAGCCTTCCGTGCCGTCATCCGGCCGTACGTCCGCAAGGACGAACGGCCGTGTGGCCGAGGTTCCGCTTGTCACGAAACGCGCACATTCGCTCTCGCGCGCGCTGAACGCCCCGGGAAGGGACCATGAGGGGGCCATGAGTGGGCCATGAGGGGACCATGAGCGGGCCTCGCGAGGGCCGGGAGTGTGACGCACCGGTCCCCGCACCACTTTCGCCACGGCCCGGGCAGGTGCCACCATGGTGGGTGAGTCCGGGGACGCCGTGAGGGCGCCTCGAGATGACACAAGGAGCAGTTGCAATGACGCATGCCGTTTCGCCTGCCCGCGAAGCCGCCTCCCCCACCCTGTACGGAGGCTCGGGCACCCGGCGGATCACCGTCCGCGACCTCACCCTCGCCAAGGAGCGCGGCGAGAAGTGGCCCATGCTCACCGCCTACGACGCGATGACCGCGTCCGTCTTCGACGAGGCCGGCATCCCGGTCATCCTCGTGGGTGACTCCATGGGCAACTGTCACCTGGGCTACGAAACCACCGTCCCCGTGACGATGGAGGAGATGACGCTGCTGTCGGCGGCCGTCGTACGGGGCACCGGCCGGGCCCTGGTCGTCGGCGACCTGCCGTTCGGCTCGTACCAGGAAGGCGCCGTGCAGGCGCTGCGCAGCGCCACCCGCCTCGTGAAGGAGGCCGGTGTCGGGGCCGTGAAGCTGGAGGGCGGCGAGCGCTCGCTGCACCAGACCGAGCTGATCGTGCAGTCCGGCATCCCCGTCATGTCCCACCTGGGCCTGACCCCGCAGTCCGTGAACGCCATGGGCTACCGGGTGCAGGGCCGCGGCGACGAGGCCGCGCACCAGCTGCTGCGCGACGCCAAGGCGGCGCAGGACGCGGGCGCCTTCGCCGTGGTGCTGGAGCTGGTCCCCGCCGAGCTGGCCGCCGAGGTCACCCGGTCCCTGCACATTCCGACGGTCGGCATCGGCGCCGGCGCGGAGTGCGACGCGCAGGTGCTGGTGTGGACCGACATGATGGGCCTGACCGGCGGGAAGATGCCGAAGTTCGTGAAGCAGTACGCGAACCTCCGCGCGACCATGACCGACGCGGCGAAGGCCTTCGCGGAGGACGTCGTCGGCGGAGCGTTCCCGCAGGCCGAGCACAGCTTCCACTGATCGGACGGGCACCCGCCCGACAGCCCGCCGACGTGTCGTCGGCGGGCTGTCGGCGCCCTGTCGGTCGCCTGTCGGTGCGTTGTCGGTGGCGGATGGTCCCATGAGGGACATGACGCGAAACGACAAGAATCCCGTGAACGGCTCGCACGCCGTCGAGGTGCGGGGACTGGTCAAGCACTACGGCGAGACCAAAGCCCTGGACGGTGTCGACCTGGACGTGCGCGAGGGCACGGTCCTCGGGGTCCTCGGGCCCAACGGCGCCGGCAAGACGACCCTCGTACGCTGCCTGTCCACCCTGATCGTCCCGGACGCCGGGACCGCGACCGTCGCCGGCTACGACGTGGTCCGCCAGCCGCGGCAGCTGCGCCGCACCATAGGCCTGACCGGCCAGTACGCCTCGGTCGACGAGAAGCTCTCCGGCTGGGAGAACCTCTACATGATCGGCCGGCTGCTGGACCTGTCCCGCAAGGAGGCCCGTTCCCGCGCCGACGAGCTGCTGGAGCGGTTCTCGCTCACCGAGGCCGCGAAGAAGGCCGCGATGAACTACTCCGGCGGCATGCGCCGCCGGCTCGACCTGGCCGCCTCGATGATCGGCCGGCCGGCCGTGCTGTACCTGGACGAGCCGACCACCGGCCTCGACCCCCGTACCCGCAACGAGGTGTGGGACGAGGTGCAGCGGATGGTCGCCGAGGGGGCCACCGTCCTGCTCACCACCCAGTACATGGAGGAGGCCGAGCAGCTCGCGAGCGAGCTGACGGTCATCGACCGGGGCAAGGTCATCGCCAACGGCAAGGTCGACGAGCTGAAGGCCCGCGTCGGCGGCCGGACCCTGAAGATCCGCCCCGCCGACGCCTCCGACCTGCCGGGCATGGCCCGTGCGCTGGCGGAGGCCGGGCTCGACGGCGTCGCCGGTTCGCAGGCCGTCCCGGACGAGGGCGTGCTGCTGGTCCCGATCCTGAGCGACGAGCAACTGACCGCCGTGGTCGGCCTGCTGGCCGCCCGCGGGTACGGGATCGCCGATCTCGGCACCTACCTTCCCAGCCTCGACGAGGTGTTCCTGGCCATCACCGGCCAGCGGCCCACCCTGGCCGAGGAGTCCCTTCCCACCGAGCAGACCGAGGAGGTCGCGGCATGAGCACCGTCACCACCACCAAGCCCGCGACCGCCACGGCGGCCACGGCGTCCGCCCCGGCCGAGGACGGCCGGATCGGGCTGCGCGCCAACCTGCGCCACATCGGCGCCCTGGTGCGGCGCAACGCCCTCCAGATCAAGCAGGACCCGGAGTCGATGTTCGACGTCCTGTTCATGCCGATCATCTTCACGCTGCTGTTCGTGTTCGTCTTCGGCGGCGCGATCTCCGGCAAGGGCCAGCAGGAGGCGTACGTCAACTACGTCGTCCCGGGCCTGATGGCCATGATGGGCATGAACATCGCCATGGGCGTCGGCACCGGCGTCAACGACGACTTCAAGAAGGGTGTGATGGACCGCTTCCGGTCCATGCCGATCGCCCGGTCGTCCGTACTGATCGCCAAGATCGTCGTCGAACTCGGCCGCATGATGGTGGCCATCGCGATCCTGCTCACCGTGGGCTTCCTGCTCGGCCTGTCGATCAAGACCTCGGTGTTCGACCTGTTCCTGTCCATCGGCCTGTCGGCGGTCTTCGGCGCCTCGCTGATGTGGATCTTCATCCTGCTCGGTCTCACCATGAAGACCGCGCAGGCCGTCCAGGGCATGGCGATGCTCGTCCTGATGCCGCTGCAGTTCGGCAGCTCGATCTTCGCACCGCCGTCGACGATGCCCGGCTGGCTGCAGACCTTCACGGACTACAACCCGCTGTCCAACCTGGCCGACGCGGCCCGTGGCCTGATCAACGGCGGGGCGGTCGCCCACCCCGTGACGGTGACCCTGATCTGGTCGGTGGCCATCACGGCGGTCACGATGCCGCTGGCGGTCCGGAAGTTCCGCCAGAAGACCTGATCCGGGACGTCGGTCCGTTCCGGATCGCGTCCCGGACGGGCCCCGCACGGGGGGCCGGGTCAGATGAGGGCGGTGGCCTCCTCCAGGGTGAGGCCGCCGCCTTCGGCGTACGCCGCCTCGTACGCGGCGTCGCCAAGCGCGGCGCGCGTCAGCTCCTCGGCGCGGGCCGCGTCCTCGCGTTCCGTTCTGACCGGGAAGTGCTGGGCCGGCAGGAGCGCCCGGTACGCGCCGAGCAGCCGCGCGGCGGCGTGCGAGTGCCGCCCGCCGCCGAGGCCGGCGTGCGAGCGGGCCGCCGTCAGCAGGTACACGGCGGGCATCTGCGGAGCGACCATGACGGCGAGGGGGTCCAGGGCGAGCCCCGCGGCCTTCCGGAGGTGGTCGAGGGCGTCCGCGTACGCGCCGTCCTCGTTGTCCAGCCAGGCCATCATGCCGAGCAGGAACCCGTCGAAGACGGCGAAGGCGCCGAACGCGAACTCCTCGCGCAGTGTCCGGAGTTGCAGGTGTGCCTCGGGGATGCGCCCGGTGCGGCCGTAGACGCTCGCGAGGAACATCCGGGCGGCCGGCAGCGCTTCGTTGCCGTAGGTGAGGGGGGTGTCCAGGATCTCGGTGAGGATCTCCTCCGCCTCGGCGATCGCGCCGTCCTCGACGAGGGTGCCGGCCATCCGCGCGCGCAGGACCGCGACCTGGGACAGGGCGCCGAGCCGCTCGGCGTGCTCGATCGCGGCCCGGAAGTCCTCGGCGGCCGCCGCGTACTCGCCCCGCTTCTCGCGGGATTCGGCGCGGGCGGACAGGGCCTCGGCGCAGCCCCAGTCGTCGCCCAGCGACTCGAAGAGGGCGTGGCTCTCGTCCGCGTCGCGGGCCGCGTCCCCGGACCAGGCGGCGCGGTTGGCGAGCCAGTTGGCCCGCACCTGGAGGGCGGCGGCCAGTTCCCAGCGGTAGTCCAGCTCCCGGGCGGTGTCCACGGAGGCGTCGAGGACCTGCTGGAGCAGTTCCGACTCCCCGGCGATGATCACCGCGAAGACCCACAGGCCTGCGGGGTTCCGGCAGGTCTGCGGCAGGCCCGGCCGGTAGGCGGAGACGATCCCCTCGATCTGTTCCCGGACCTCCGGATCGGCCCAGTGCGCGTTGGTCTGGTCGCGGGAGGCGAGCTGGATCAGCCGGATGCCGCGCCAGGCCTCGGCGAGCAGTTCCCCGCTGTACGGCGGGGGCGTGTCCACGATCTGTGCGTACACCGGCTCGGCGGGGACGACGGGCGCGCGGAAGGGGTCGGGGCCGAGCGCGGCGGCGGCGGTGGACCAGTGCCGGGACTCGGTGCGCAGGTCGTGCATCGTCCAGTACCAGGCGAGGGAGTGGACGAGGCAGAGCACCTCGTCGGTGTCGCGGGCGGCGATGGCGCGGCGCAGCGCGGTACGCAGGTTCTCGTACTCGGCGGCGAACCGCCGCGTGGCCTCCCGCTGGCTCCGGCCGCGCAGCAGCGGCTCGGTGGTGCGGGCGAGTTCGCGGTAGTACGTGAGGTGGCGGCGCTCGGCGGCGGCGCGGTCCCCGTCGGCCTCGGCGAGGCGCTCGGCGGCGTACTCGGCGACGGTCTCCAGGAGCCGGTAGCGCATGCCGGTGTCGTCGGGGCCGGGGGCCGCCACGACGACGAGGGACTTGTCGACGAGGGAGCCGAGGACGCCGAGGGTGTCGGGGTCGTCGCACACGGCTTCGGCGGCGGGGAGGTCGCAGCCGCCGGCGAAGACGGACAGGCGGCGCAGCACGGTGCGTTCGCGGTCGTCGAGGAGCTCCCAGGACCAGTCGACGACGGCGCGCAGGGTCTGCTGGCGGGGCAGTACGGTACGGGCGCCGCCGGTCAGGAGCCGGAAGCGGTCGTCGAGCCGGTCGGCGATCTGGCGCGGGGTGAGCAGCCGCAGCCGGGCCGCGGCCAGCTCGATGGCGAGCGGCAGCCCGTCGAGGCGGCGGCAGATCTCGGCGGCGGCCCCGGGGTCGTCGTCGGTGCGGAAGCCGGGCCGGGCGGCGGCCCCCCGCTCGCCCAGCAGCCGGAGCGCGACGGGGTCGGGCAGCGGCTCCACCGGGCGCAGGAACTCGCCGGGCACGGCGAGGGGTTCGCGGCTGGTGGCCAGGATCCGCACGCCGGGGCAGCGGGCGAGGAGTTCCTCGGCGAGTTCGGCGGCGGCGCCGATGACGTGCTCGCAGTTGTCGAGGATCAGCAGCATGCGGCGGCGGGCGCAGTGTTCCGCGAGCCGTTCGAGGGGCTCGTCCCCGGCCCGCTCGGTCAGCGCCCGCAGTTCCTCGGCGGCGCCGCCGCGCAGCTTGGTCTCGCGCGCGCCGAGCGCGGTGAGGGCGGCCTCGGCGACGTCCTCGGGATCGTCGACGGGGGCCAGTTCCACGAACCACACGCCGTCGGGCCATGCCTGGGCGGCGTGCTCGGCGGCTTCCTGGGACAGCCGGGTCTTCCCGGCCCCGCCGGGCCCGAGCAGGGTGACGAGCCGGGCCCGCCCGAGGTCCTCGCCGATGACCCGGATGTCGTCCTCGCGCCCGACGAAGCTGGTCAGCCGCACCCGCAGGTTCCCCGGCCCGGAGAACGGGCTCCGGCCCCCGTCCCCCGAACCGGCCGGACCGGAAACCGGGACGAAGGGCGAACCGGAGACGGGACCGGGGATCGGCACGAGGTGTGAGCCGGAGACAGGACCGGGGGGCGGGACGAAGTGTGCGCCCAGCGCCGGACCGGAATGCGAGCCGGAGGCCGGACCGGAATGCGAGCCGGAGACCGGGCCGGGGTACGGGCCCCCGGCCGGGGCGGAATGCGGGCCGGCGGCCGGGGCGGAGTACACACCGGAAGCGGGGCCGGAGTGCGGGTCCGGAGCCGGGGCGGGGGCCGGGGCGGGGGCCGGGGCGAGGAGTTGGGTGTGGAGGGCGCGCAGGGCCGGCCCCGGGTCGGTGCCCAGGCGGGTGGCGAGGTGCCGCCGGACGGTGTCGTAGGCGGCCAGTGCCTCCGCCGCCCGGCCCGTGTCCCGCAGCGCCCGGATCCGCAGGACCTGCAGCGGCTCGTCCAGCGGGCGCTCCCCGCACAGGGCGGTGAGCTCCGGCAGGGCCCGCTCGGCCTGGCCCAGGGCCAGGGCCGCCGCGAGCCGGCCCCGGCGCGCGTCCATGCGTACGGCCTCCCAGCGGGCGGACTCGGCCGCCGATTCGGGCAGGTCCGCCAGTGCCGGTCCGCGCCACAGCGCCAGGGCCTCGTCGTAGCGGGCGGCCGCCTCGGCGGGGTCCTGCGCCGCGGCTGCGGACCGGACGAGCCGCTCGAAGCGGTACAGGTCGACGTCCTCGCTCGCGGCGACGAGGAGGTAGCCGCCCTCCACCGAGCGCACCGCCCCGTGTCCCAGCGCCCTGCGGAGCCTGCCCACCAGGGCCTGGAGGGCGGCGGGGGCGTCCGCCGGGCGGTCGCCGTCCCACACCTGCTCCACGAGGAGGTGCACCGGCACCGCCCGTCCCGGGCGCAGCGCGAGCGCGGTCAGCAGCGCCCGCAGGCGTGTTCCGCCGACGGCGACGGGGGTTCCGTCGTCGCCGCTTGCCTGGGCCGTACCGAGAATCGCGTAACGCACCGGCCCATTGTCCCCGGCCCCGCCCCCGGACCCGTACTCCTTTTGGCTCCGTGCCCGGGGTAGGTTTCGCCGCATGGGTCATCAGGGCAGCCGCGGCGAGCGGCGGATCAGTTCCGTATTCCTCGGCATCGTCGCCGTCATGGCGGTCACGGGGTGGGCGGTGTGGACGGGGTACTCGACGAGCACCGGGCTCGCGGTGTTCCTGTTCGTGACCTCGGCCTGGGTCGTGTCCCTGTGCCTGCACGAGTACGCGCACGCGCGCACGGCCCTGCACAGCGGGGACCTCACGGTCGGCACCAAGGGCTACCTGACGCTGAACCCGCTGAAGTACACGCACGCGCTGCTCAGCATCGTCCTGCCGGTGATCTTCGTGATCATGGGCGGGCTGGGTCTGCCCGGCGGCGCCGTGTACATCGAGCGCGACCGCATCCAGGGCCGCTGGAAGCACAGCCTCATCTCGGCGGCGGGCCCGCTGACCAACGTGGCGTTCGCGGTCGTGTGCACGGCGCCGTTCTGGCTGAACGCCCTCGACGGGGTCCCAATGCCGTTCCGCTTCGCGCTCGCGTTCCTGGCGCTGCTCCAGGTGTCGGCGGCGATCTTGAACTTCCTGCCGGTCCCGGGGCTGGACGGCTACGGGATCATCGAGCCGTGGCTGTCGTACCGGATCCGCCGCGAGGTGGCGCCGCTGGCGCCGTTCGGGCTGATCGCGGTGTTCGCGCTGCTGTGGATCCCGGAGGTCAACACGTACTTCTTCGACGTGGTGCGCAATCTGCTGTCCGCGCTGGGCGTGTCCGACCTGGAGACGTTCTGCGGCCGCGACCTCTACCGCTTCTGGCAGGACGCGAACGGCTTCTGCGCCGTCCCGCAGCCGTGAGCGGGCGCTGCTAGCCGGCGGAGCGGGAGGCCTTCTCCGCCTTGGCCTTGCGCAGGTAGAACCAGGCCATGTTGGACGTGAGCCCGGCGAGGAGCACCCACACGATCCCCAGGAAGCTGCCCTCCACGAAGGCGACCACGGCCGCGGCCACGGACAGGACGCAGACGACGATGGCGAACACGGCAAGGCGGGGCATGGGGCACAGCTCCTCGGCGACACGGAACGGGGTCGAGCCCCACCAGTGTCCCCCATGCCCCGCAGTGCTCCCGTAAGGCCGCCCCGCGCTTCCGCTTCCGCCCCCGCCGCCGACCCGTTTCCGGCTTTCGCCGATCTCCGGCCCCGCACGCGGCTACGGTTTCGCCGGGAACGGAAGAACGACGGTCCGGCCTGCCCGGTCCGCCTCGGACGACGGGCCGGGCGACTGGGGGGCAGGGACATGCAGGAGATCTCCAAGGGTGCCAACGTCAGCCTGACGGCCCTCAGCGAGGACGCCGGGGCCGTGGTCGTGAGCCTGAGCTGGAGCAGCGCTTCGGGCGCCGGTGACGCCGACGTGTCGGTGCTCCTCGTCGACGAGAACGGCAAGGTCCGCAGCGAGAACGACTTCTACTTCTACAACAACCCGGCGGCCGCCGACGGGAGCGTGCAGCTGCTGGGCAAGACGCCCACCGGGAACGGAGACGAGGACCGCATCAGCGTCGACCTCACCGCCGTGCCCGAGGGGGTGGCCCGCATCGTGGTGGCGGCCAGCCAGTACGGCGGCGCCCGCTTCGGCGACCTGGACGACCTGCGGATGACGGTCGCCGACAGGTCCGGCGAACCGCTGGTCGGGTTCTCCATCCACGACGCGGGCGTGGAGAGCGCGTTCATCTTCGGCGAGCTGTACCGGCGCGGCGAGGAGTGGAAGTTCCGCGCGGTCGGGCAGGGCTACGAGACGGGGCTGGCCGGCCTGGCCACGGATTTCGGCATCGTCGTCCTCGAGGACGGCGATGAGACCGAGGGAGCCGATGAGGCCGAGGGGGCCAGGGCGCCGGGTGAGGCCGAGGGGACCGCGGAGGCCGGGGCTGCGCAAGCCGCGGGGGCTGCGCAGGGCGCCGGGGCCGCCGGGACCTCGGGGGCCGCGCCCACGGCCGGCGACACCGCCGCAGCGGCCGCGGACGGGCCGGCCTCGGCAGCAGCCGCGCCGGCCGGAGGCACCCCCGGCGTGCCGGCCCAGACCCGGGGACGAGGACCCCGTACGACCAGGAAGAAGGTCACCCTCCCCAAGGTGGCCAGGAACTCGCTGGCCGAGAACGACTCCTGGCGCCCCGCCCGACTGTTCCCCGTACCGACGCTGAAGAGCGACAGGGAGCGGGAGGTGCGCGCCACCTCCGTGCTGCTGTCCGTCATGGCGCAGGTACCGGAGTTCGGCCGCCGCCTCACGGCCGCGTTCGGCGCCCCCGCCGGGCGGATGCAGACGTTCACCGAGGTGTCCCTCCCGCACGGCGACACCCCCCGCCGCCCGGACGGTGTGATCCGCGTCGAACGTGCCGGAAAGCTCTGGACGGCCCTGGTCGAGACGAAGACGAACGGCAACCCGCTCAAGGCGGAGCAGGTGCAGCAGTACATGGACATCGCGGCCCGGCGCGGCTACGAGGCCGTGATCACGCTCTCCAACGACGTCGCCCTGGACGGCGCCGCCATGGTCGACGTCAAGATCGACGGGCGTCGCAAGCACAAGGTGAGCCTGTGGCACCTGTCCTGGGCCGAGGTGGCCCACCAGGCCCAGATGCTGATCCGGCACGAGGGCGTGGGCAACGCCGCGCACGCCTGGCTGCTCCAGGAGCTGCTGGAGTACCTCCAGCACGAGCAGTCGGGCTGCCACGGCTTCCAGAACATGGGCGCCGCCTGGGTGCCCGTGCGCAAGGGCATCGAGGACGAGACCCTCGCCCCGGACGACGCCCGCGCCGTCGAGGTCGTCGAGAGCTGGGAGCGGCTGATCCGCCAGGTCTGCCTGCGCCTGGGCGGGGAGCTCGGCCAGAAGGCGCTCCCGGTGCAGCGCGCCCGGCGCGGCGGCGATCCGCAGGCGCGCCGTACGGCGGCGGCGGAGAGGCTGTGCCGGGACGGGCGGCTGACGGCGGAGCTGCGCATCGACGGGACGAGCAGCGTCCTCGCGGTGACCGCCGACCTGCGGACGGGGAAGGTCCGCACCTCGGTCGACGTCCCCGCGCCGGAGGGCTCGTACCCGCTGACCACGGTGAAGCGGCTGGTACGGCTGCTCGCCGAGGCGCCGGCGGACCTGCACGTGGAGAGCCTCGTCGAGGAGGGGAACGGGCCGCGCGGCACCCTGGAGCGGCTGCGTCCCGAGCCGGGCGACCTGCTGCCCAGGGGCGGCGCGCCCCTCACCGGGTTCCGGCTGTCGCTGATCAAGGGCATGGGCAACACCCGCGGGAACACGGAGTCCGGCTTCATCCGCAGCGTCGACGAGGCCGTGGACCGCTTCTACCAAGGGGTCGTGGCGCATCTGGGGCCCGTCGAGGTGCGCGGCGGGCGGCGGGGCTGACGGCCTCCCGGGGCCGCTGCGCCCGGTGGGCGCCGGGCGCAGCGGCGGGGGCTCAGATGTCCGTGACGCGCAGGCCCGTGTGGGCCTTGTAGCGGCGGTTCGTGGAGATCAGGTTGGCGACCAGGGACTCCACCTGGTGGGCGTTGCGCAGGCGGCCCGCGAAGACTCCGCGCATGCCCGGGATGCGGGCGGCCAGCGCCTGGACGATGTCGGTGTCGGCGCGGGATTCGCCGAGGACCATCACGTCGGTGTCGATCTCATCGACCGAGGTGTCCTGGAGCAGGACCGCCGACAGGTGGTGGAAGGCCGCCGTGACGCGGGAGTCGGGGAGCAGGGCCGCGGCCTGCTGGGCGGCGCTGCCCTCTTCGACGGGGAGGGCGTACGCGCCCTGCTTGTCGAAGCCGAGCGGGTTGACGCAGTCCACCACGAGCTTGCCCGCGAGGTCCTCGCGGAGGGCTTCGAGGGTCTTGGCGTGGCCCTCCCACGGCACCGCGATGATCACGATGTCGCTGCGGCGCGCGCACTCGGCGTTGTCCGCGCCCTCCACACCGAGGCCCAGCTCGTCGGCGGCGCTCTGCGCGCGGTCGGCGGCGCGCGAGCCGATGATCACCTTCTGGCCGGCCCGGGCGAGCCGGTAGGCCAGGCCCCGGCCCTGGTCACCGGTGCCGCCGAGGACGCCGACGACGAGGCCCGACACGTCCGGCAGGTCCCACGGGTCCTTGGCGGGGGCCTTGGCCGGTGCGGCGGCGGGCGGGTTCTGAGTGCTGTCTGAGGAGGTCATGGGGGCGAGGGTAATGCCGTGATCCGCAGGTTCGAACGGACACGGGGCCCCACTCTCGGGCGAAGGGGGGCGAAGTGGCCCCGTATGCCCGTTCCGTGCGGCAGGATGCCGCCATGGACGCCGTGAGGGTCGCGCTGCTGCGCGAGGTGCTCGCCGGTACGCAGTGGCCCGCCGACGCGCGCCGCTTCGCCGGGTCGCTGCGCCGCTCCGTGGCTGCGGCCGGCGGGAGCCTGCTGCTGGTGGGCACCGAGCAGTACGAGCCCTGGCACCTGGCTGCGCACCTGGTGGACGAGGCCGCCTGGTCGGGGCTGCCGGAGCTGGCGCCGACGCTGGTGCGCCACCGCGTGCTGCCGGGGGCGCCGCCGCACCTGTCGGTGGGACTGGGCCGGCTGGAGGGGGCCCGGCGCGGGCACACCCTGCTGGTGGTGGCACCGGATCAGCCCGGGGCGGGGCTGCTGGAGCGGGTGCACGACGCCCGGCTCGCGGGGGCGACCGTACTGTCCCTGGACGGCGGTGACGCGGATCTCGCCGCGCTCGCGCACGACGCCCTGTCCGTCCGGGAGGGCGCCGGCGAACTGGACCTGGACACGGTGCAGCACCTGGTCAGCGCGGCGGCCGGGGAGAACAGCCTGCCGGAGCGGCGCGGGCCGCGGCGGCTGCGGGACCGGCTGGCGCGGCTGGCCGACCAGCTGACCGCCCCGCCGCCGAGCCGCTGGTAGGTCCGCCCCCGGCCGGTGGGACTACGGCGCGGCCGTGCCCTCGTCCTCGTCGGGCGTCCTGTCGTTCCACTTGGGGTCGTTCTGCCATTCGAGGTTGCGCTCCTGCGCCGTCTCCATGGCGTGGTTGGCCTCCTCCGGCGTCGCGTACGGTCCGAACCGGTCCTTCGCCGGGCACTCCGGGCCTTCCTCGACCTTGTGGTGGACCAGGCAGTAGTACCACTCGCCGGGTTTGCCCACCTGGCGCTTCTTGAACAGGGCCATCGTCCTCGGGCTCCTCTCGTTACCGCTCTCTGCCCGCCATGCTGCCCCATCCCCGCTGGATACACTCGCTTGCATGTCTGGCCAGTCGCTGCTCGTACCAGGCGAGCTCTCTCCCGCCCGTTCCGTTCCCGGAAACATCCGCCGGCCCGAGTACGTGGGCAGGCCCGCGCCCACTCCGTACACCGGACCGGAGGTGCAGTCGGCCGCGACCATCGAGGCCATGCGCATCGCCGGCCGGATCGCCGCCCAGGCGATGGAGGAGGCCGCCAAGCTGATCGCGCCGGGGGTGACCACCGACGAGCTGGACCGGGTCGCGCACGAGTACATGTGCGACCACGGCGCCTACCCGTCGACGCTGGGCTACCGGGGCTTCCCGAAGTCCCTGTGCTCCTCGGTCAACGAGGTCATCTGCCACGGCATCCCCGACTCCACCGTCCTGCGCGACGGCGACATCGTGAACCTCGACGTCACCGCGTTCATCGGCGGCGTGCACGGCGACAACAACGCCACGTACCTGTGCGGGGACGTGGACGAGGAGTCGCGGCTGCTGGTGGAGCGCACCCGCGAGGCCCTGAACCGGGCCATCAAGGCCGTCAAGCCGGGCCGCCAGATCAACGTGATCGGCCGGGTCATCGAGTCGTACGCGAAGCGCTTCGGCTACGGCGTGGTCCGGGACTTCACCGGGCACGGCATCAACACGTCCTTCCACTCCGGCCTGATCATCCCGCACTACGACAGCCCGCACGCCACGACGGTCATCGAGCCCGGCATGACCTTCACGATCGAGCCGATGCTGACCCTGGGCACGCACGAGTACGACATGTGGGCGGACGGCTGGACCGTCGTCACGAAGGACCGCAAGCGCACCGCGCAGTTCGAGCACACACTGGTGGTGACCGACACGGGGGCGGAGATCCTCACCCTGCCCTAGGTCGTGTCGTCAAAGTCCCGTCTGGCCGGCGGGGCCTGGTACGCACGCTCGCCGCGTTGTCGTCGGTCACCGACGCTCCGCGTCGATTCCCTCCTCCGCCTTGCGATCGCACGCACCAGGCCCCGCCGGCCCCGCCCTTCGGGCGGCCGACGCTACTTTGACGACACTCCATAGGGGCGACGGGGCGGCCGAGGGACGGGGCGAGCGAGGGGCCGGGCGACCGGAAAACCCCGGCCGGGGATGTTTTACCGACAGCGCGTCGGGAACACATCGACTTAGGTGCACCTAAGTCCGAAGTCAGGGGATCGGGCGTGGCGGCCTCACCGTCACGCCCGACGGACCCGTCCCCCTCGTCCCCCCCCCCGTCCCGCCTCCGGAGGAATGTCTTGGACGCCTTCTCCACGGTCATCCGCGTCGCGTCGCACGAGCAGCACACCGCGGCAGAGACCTCGACGTTCATGAGCGACCTGCTCGGCGGCCGGCTCGGGGTGGACGCGTACGCGCGCTACACCGAGCAGCTGTGGTTCGTGTACCGGGCCCTCGAAGACGGGGCCGAGTCCCTGAGGGACGACCCGGTGGCCGGCCCGTTCATACGGCCCGAGCTGATGCGCGTCACCGAGATCGAACGCGACCTGGCGCACCTGCGCGGGCCGTCCTGGCGCGAGACGCTGATCGCGCTGCCCGCGACCGAGGCCTACGCGGCCCGCGTGGCGCAGTGCGCGGCCACCTGGCCCGGCGGGTACGTCGCCCACCACTACACCCGTTACCTGGGCGACCTCTCGGGCGGCCAGATCATCCGCGACAAGGCGGAGCGGACGTGGGGCTTCACGCGCAAGGGCGACGGCGTGCGCTTCTACGTCTTCGCGGACATCTCCAACCCCGCGGCCTTCAAGCGGACCTACCGCGAGCTGCTGGACGCGATCGCCGCCGACGACCTGGAGAAGCAGCGCATCATCGACGAGTGCAAGCGCGCCTTCGACCTCAACGGCGCGGTCTTCCGCCAGCTGGGCGAGGAGTTCCCGCTCAGCGCCTGAACTCCGGCCCGCCCCGGCGTACGGAGCCCCGCACCCGGTGGTGCCGGGGGCTCCGGTGCCGGGGGGCTCCGGTGCCGGGGGGGCTCCGGTGCCGGGCGCGGCGTCAGTCGCCCTGGACCAGCCAGACGACCAGCCCGATGAGGAACAGCGCGGCCTCGACGCCCTTGGCGTAGAAGAGGGCCAGCGCGGCGCCGATGCTGCCCGCCAGGATGCGGTGCGTACGCTGCTCCCGGGTCCGGGGCCGCAGCCAGGTGACGGCCGCCAGACCCAGCGGCACCAGGTACGGGAGCGAGAGCCACAGCGGGGAGCGCGGCAGGTCGGAGGCCGCGTAGCTCAGGCCGCCGGCCACCAGCGTCCCCGCCGTGAAGAGCGCGGGGACCAGCAGCCACTCCTGTGTTCCGGCGGGACGCGGTGCGGCACTCGAAGTCGTGTTCATACCGCCATTCCAGCGCCGGACGGCGTCCTGGCCCAGGGCGCACCTACTCAATCGCGGCTGAGTACCCGCTCGGTCCCGGTGTGCGCCTGCGGGGGCCTGGCGAAGCGGACGCGGCCGCCGATCTCGACGGTGCCGTCCGGGCCGGGGGCGGTGAGGATCTGCGAGCCGGCTCCCTGGGTGATGTTCAGGGCGCGGTTCAGCTCTGCGGTCAGCAGGATCGCGGCCGAGCCGGTGGCCTCGTCCTCGGCGATGACCCCGTCGGGGCGGCGCGGGAAGCCACGGGCCCGGATCCGGCCCGCGGTCTCGTCCTCCCAGGCCCAGGCGTACAGCCAGCCCTCACCGGGCGGCGGCGCGGGCAGGGCGTCGACCTCGGCGGGGCTCGCGTACTGCTGGGTGCGCTTGCCCTCGACCCACTCGGGGAGGGCCGTGATCCAGGTGAACTCGCCGTCGTCGCGGGCCCATACGGAGCCGGCCGGCGGCTGGAGCTCCTCGATGTCGAGCAGCCAGGCGACGCCGACCAGCGGATGGCCCGCGAAGGGCATCCGCGTGCCGGGGGTGCGGATGTCGACGACCCCGCGCTCGGGGTCGTCGACGAACACCGTCTCGCTGTAGCCGAGTTCAGCGGCCAGGGCCTGCCTCGACGCGTCGTCGGGGCAGGACCGGCCGTCGCGCACGACGCCGAGCAGGTTGCCGAACCGCCCGTCGCCCGCGCAGAAGACGCTGAGCACATCGAGATCGTTCACGCTGGAATTGAAGCACGGGTGGTCCGACGGCCCCTAGACGAGCGCACCGCACCCCGGCGCATGCGCGCCACCGGGGGGGCCGGCGCCGAGTACCGGGGTTCCGCTTGTGGTCCCGGGCGGGACGACGACCGCTGCGCCCCTGGGAGCGGCCGCATCGACTTGACCTCCGCTTGACCTTCCCTTGGGGCAGCCCTGGAGCTGCCGTGACGGGCCCGTGTCCGTCGGTCGTATGTGTGGGCTGAATCACTGGACGCGCGGGCATGGGTCAGGTAAGCCTCGGTTAAGTTAGGTCCGCCTCACCGGCTGCCCTCCTGATCGGGGCGGCCGTCTGCCGAACGCCAGACAGCCAGGAGCCCGCCCATGCGCCCCGCCCGCCTCACCGTCCTCACTGCGGCCGCCGCCGTGGCCGCGATCACCGCCGTCACCGGCTGCGCCGAGAAGGGCGGCGCCGGCGACGGGGCCATCAAGGTCGCCGCCTCCGACAGTGCGTGCGAGGTCTCCAAGACGGAGTTCCCGGCCGGCAAGGTCACCATCGAGGTCGAGAACAAGGGCTCCAAGGTCACCGAGGTCTACGTCCTCTTCCCGGACGACCGCATCGTCGCCGAGCGCGAGAACATCGGCCCCGGCACCAAGGCCTCCATCACCGCCGAGATCAAGGCCGGCGACTACGCCATCACCTGCAAGCCCGGCATGAAGGGCGACGGCATCCGCCAGAAGGTCAAGGCCACGGGCAACGGCGCCGCCGAGAAGCGCAGCCCGGAGCTGGACGCCGCGGTCGCCGAGTACCGCAAGTACGTGCAGGAGCAGGCCGACGAGACCCTCCCCAAGGCCCAGGCCTTCGCGGACGCCGTCAAGGCCGGTGACATCGACGCCGCCAAGAAGGCGTACGCCGTGTCCCGCATCGGCTGGGAGCGCACGGAGCCCGTCGCCGAGTCCTTCGGCGACATCGACCCCAAGGTCGACGTCCGCGAGGACGGCCTGGAGGCCGGTCAGGACCCGGCGAAGGACTGGACCGGCTGGCACCGCCTGGAGAAGGCCCTGTTCGCCGACAACAAGATCGGCGACGACGAGAAGAAGCTCGCCGACCAGCTGATGACCGACCTCACCGACTGGCAGAAGAAGGTCGGCCAGGCCGAGATCACCCCGACCTCGATGGCGAACGGTGCCAAGGAGCTGCTGGACGAGGTCGCCAGCGGCAAGGTGACCGGTGAGGAAGAGCGCTACAGCCACACCGACCTGGTCGACTTCAAGGGCAACGTCGAAGGCGCCCAGAAGGCGTACGAACTGCTCAAGCCGGCCGCCGCGAAGAACGACCCGGCCCTGTCCGCGGAGCTGGACAAGCAGTTCGCCGCGATGAACACGCTGCTCGACAAGTACCGCGCCGACAAGAACAGCTACGACTTCACCTCGTACGAGACCGTCTCCCAGGAGCAGCGCAAGGAACTCGCGGACGCCGTCAGCGCGCTCGGGGAGCCGCTGTCGAAGCTCGCCGCCGCCGTCGCCAAGTAACGCGTATCAGGGGTAACGGACCATGTCTGAGGACACCAGCACCACCGACTCGGCCGCCGAGGCCGCCACGTCCGCCACGTCCGCCGAAACCGTGGCGTCCGCCGGCGGCGATGTCGCCGGCGGGCCGTCCCGCCGCTCCGTGCTCGGCTGGGGCGGTGCCGGGCTCGCGCTCGGCGCCGCCGCGGCCGGCGGCACGGTCGCCGCGCTCTCCGTCGGCGGCGACACCGTGCCGGCCGCGCTCAGCGGCTCCGCGGTGCCCTTCCACGGCACCCACCAGGCCGGGATCGCCTCCGCCGTCCAGGACCGGCTGCACTTCGCGGCGTTCGACGTGAAGACGAAGGACCGCGCGGAGCTCGTCCAGCTCCTCAAGGACTGGACGCGGGCCGCCGAGCGGATGACCGCCGGCCTCCCCGTCGGCGAGGGCGCGGTCGGCGGCCTGCCCGAGGCCCCGCCGGACGACACCGGTGAGGCCCTCGGCCTCAAGCCGTCCCGGCTGACGCTGACCATCGGCTTCGGCCCCTCGCTCTTCGCCAAGGACCGGTTCGGCCTGGAGGACAGGCGCCCCGAGGCCCTGGTCGACCTGGAGCAGTTCCCCGGCGACAACCTGGACCCCGCCAAGAGCGGCGGCGACCTCTGCGTGCAGGCCTGCGCGGACGACCCGCAGGTCGCGGTGCACGCGATCCGCCAGCTCGCCCGCATCGGCTTCGGCAAGGCGGCGGTGCGCTGGTCGCAGCTCGGCTTCGGCAAGACCTCGTCCACCACCCCGGACGAGCAGACCCCGCGCAACATGATGGGCTTCAAGGACGGCACCCGGAACATCGCGGGCACCGACACCGCCGCCCTCGACAAGCACGTGTGGGTCGCGGACGAGGCCAAGGGCGCCTCGGCGTGGATGACCGGCGGCTCGTACCTGGTCGCCCGCCGGATCCGCATGCACATCGAGACCTGGGACCGCACTCCGCTCCAGGAGCAGGAGGACATCTTCGGCCGGGACAAGGCCGAGGGCGCCCCGGTCGGCAAGTCCAAGGAGCGCGACGAGCCGTTCCTCAAGGCGATGAAGCCGCAGGCGCACGTCCGCCTCGCGCACCCCGACAGCAACAACGGCGTGACGATCCTGCGCCGCGGCTACTCGTTCACCGACGGGACCGACGGACTGGGCCGGCTCGACGCGGGCCTGTTCTTCCTCGCCTACCAGCGCGACGTCCGCAAGGGCTTCATCCCGCTCCAGCGCAACCTGTCCAAGAACGACGCGCTGAACGAGTACATCCAGCACGTGGGCTCGGCCGTCTTCGCCGTCCCGCCGGGCGTCCGTGACAAGGACGACTGGTGGGGCCGGGCGCTGTTCGCGTAGTTCCCCGGAACGGAAAGGAACCGACGTGTTCAGCAACTACCTGATCGGCCTGCGTGAGGGGCTGGAGGCCAGCCTGGTCGTCTGCATCCTCATCGCGTACCTGGTGAAGACCGGGCACAAGGACAAGCTGGGACCCCTGTGGCTCGGCGTCGGCCTCGCGGCCGCGCTCAGCCTGGCCTTCGGCGCGGCCCTCGAATTCGGCACCTCGGAGTTGACGTTCCAGGGGCAGGAGGCGATCGGCGGCAGCCTGTCGATCGTCTCGGTCGGCCTGGTGACGTGGATGGTCTTCTGGATGAAGCGCACCGCGCGGCACCTGAAGACCGAGCTGCACGGCAAGCTCGACGCGGCGCTCGCGATGGGCACCGGCGCCCTGGTGACGACGGCGTTCCTGGCCGTCGGCCGGGAGGGCCTGGAGACCTCGCTGTTCGTGTGGCGGTCGGTCCACGCGGCCGGCGACGGCGCGGGGCCGCTGGCGGGCGTGCTGCTCGGCATCGGATCGTCGATCCTGCTGGGCTGGCTGTTCTACCGCGGCGCACTCAAGATCAACCTGTCCAGGTTCTTCACCTGGACCGGCGGGATGCTGGTCGTGGTCGCCGCGGGCGTGCTCGCGTACGGGGTGCACGACCTCCAGGAGGCCGAGTTCCTGCCCGGCCTCATGAACAAGGCCTTCGACGTCACCGCGGCGATCCCGCCGGACAGCTGGTACGGGACCCTGCTGAAGGGGACGTTCAACTTCCAGCCCGACCCGACCTGGCTCCAGGTCGCGGTGTGGCTGGTGTACCTGATCCCGACGCTGCTCCTGTTCCTCGGGGTGTTCGCCCGTACGGCCCCCACGGCTCCGGCGGCGGCCCCCGCGGCCCCGGCGGCGGCTCCGGCGGCGGGCGTTCCCGCGCCGGCGGAGGGCAACGGCCCTTAAGGCACCGGCGGCGGGGGGGGGGGGGGGGGGGGGGGGGGGGGGGGGGGGGGGCCGGGGGCGCGGGGCGGCGACGGCGGCGGGGGGCCGGGGGCGCGCGCGGGGCGGGGGGCGCGCCCGCCGCCGCGGGCCGCGG
>NZ_JBIVAL010000004.1:0-50167 GCF_044745505.1 Streptomyces sp. NPDC086989 | reverse complement strand
CGCGATGCGCTCGGCCACGGTCTTCGAGGAGGACCTCCTCCAGGGGCGGGGGGGGGGGGGGGGGGGGGGGGGGGGGGCGGCCGCCCCCCCCCCCCCCCGCCCCGCCCCGCCCCCCCCCCCCCCCCCCCCCCCCCCCCCCCCCACGTCCGGGTCACCAGAGCCGGTCGACGGCCCCCGGGTACAGGGCGATCCGTACGCCCGTGAACGCCCGGGCACCGGTGTCCGGGCCGGGGAAGTCGGCGAGGACCTCCTTGTCGAAGCCGGGCGCGTCCGTGGCCAGCGGCTGCTGCGGCGTCCCGCCGACCAGGACCGTCCCGGGCAGCCGGGTGAAGCCGGCCGCCTCGTAGAAGGGGACGAGCGGACGGTCACAGCTGAACAGGACGAGGTCCACGGCCGGATCGGCGGCCAGGGCCGCACGGGCCGCCGCCACCAGTCGCCCGCCGTGCCCGCGGCCCCGGGCGGTGTCCCGGGTGACCACCGCGCTGAGCCCGGCGGCGCGGTGGGTGCGCCCCGCGTGCCGGATCTCCTTGAACAGCAGGGCGAGGGAGGCGGCCACCGCGCCGTCCTCGTCCAGCAGCACCATCACCCGGGGCGCCAGTGCCGGGTCGTGCCCGCTGCGGGCGCCCGGCCAGGCCTGCGCCTCGAGGGCCGCGACCTGCTCGGCGAGCCCGGCCGGAAGCTCGGCCTCCGCGTACGTCAGCACCCTCGTCACGCGCGGGCCTCCCCCGGCAGGCCGTGGCTCATCCGATCCGGACCCCGCTGCCGCCCACCCGCACCCGCGGGTCGCCGGCCTGCAGTTCGACCGTCAGCACTCCGGGCCGGCCCATGTCCTCGCCCTGGCGCAGGGTCAGCACGGCGTCCGCGGGGACCAGGCCGAGCTCGCGCGCGTACGCCCCGAAGGCCGCCGCGGCGGCTCCGGTCGCCGGGTCCTCGACGACACCGCCGACCGGGAACGGGTCCCGGACGTCGAACAGCGCCGGACCCGCCCGGTGCACCAGCTGGACCGTGGTCAGGTCCAGGCGCCGCATCAGCGCCTCCAGCCGGGGGAAGTCGTACGCGAGGTCCGCGAGGCGGGCCCGGGTGCCGGCGCCGAGCACCAGGTGGCGGTTCCCGGCGTAGGCGATCCTGGGCGGGACGGCCGGGTCCAGGTCGGCGGCCGGCCAGTCCAGTGCGGCCAGGGCCTCGGCGAGGTCGGCCGGGTCGATGTCCTCGACGTGCGGCTCGACGCTGGTCAGGACGGCCCGCAGGCCCGTCTCGGTCGCGGTGACCGAGACGGGCACCGTCCCGGCCGGGGTGGCGAACACGAGCTCGCCCGGGCCGATCCGCTCCGCCAGCGCCACCGCGGTGGCCACGGTGGCGTGCCCGCAGAAGGAGACCTCCGCCTTCGGGCTGAAGAACCGCAGGGTGAAGGCCCGTCCCGGCTCCCCGCCGAGTCCCTCCGGCGGCGCCGTCAGGAAGGCCGTTTCGCTGTAGCCCAGTCCGGCGGCGATCTCCAGCATCCGGGAGTCGTCCAGGCCGGCGGCGTCGAGCACGACCCCGGCGGGGTTGCCTCCCGCCGGGTCCTCCGAGAAGGCGGTGTAACGCAGCACGTCAGTCATGATCAGCCCAACTCCCCGCCCGCCGCCCGCATTCCCGCGGCTCCGGCACGCTCCCCGGCGCTCCGGGCCCGGCCTCCGAGGCGCTCCCCCGGGCCTGGGCCGCCTGCCGGATCCGTCGAGCCCCGGCCCGGGGTCAGCCGCGTCCGATGTACGGCATCGCCGTCGCCATCACCGTCGCGAACTGCACGTTCGCCTCCAGCGGCAGCTCCGCCATGTGCAGCACCGTGCGCGCCACGTCGGCGGCGTCCATCACCGGCTCCACCGCCAGCTGCCCGTTCGCCTGGAGGATCCCGGTCTGCATCCGCTCGGTCATCTCGGTGGCCGCGTTGCCGATGTCGATCTGCCCGCAGGCGATCCGGTACGGGCGCCCGTCCAGCGAGAGCGACTTCGTCAGGCCCGTCATCGCGTGCTTGGTCGCCGTGTAGGCGACCGAGTTCGGCCGGGGCACGTGCGCGGAGATCGAGCCGTTGTTGATGATCCGGCCGCCCTGCGGGTCCTGCGCCTTCATCTGCCGGAAGGCCGCCTGCGCGCACAGGAAGGACCCGGTGAGGTTGACGTCCACCACCTGCCGCCAGGCCTCGTACGTGAGGTCCTCCAGCGGGACCCCGCCCGGGCCGAAGGTGCCGGCGTTGTTGAAGAGGAGGTCGAGGCGCCCGTACTGCTCGCGTACGGCGGCGAACAGGGCGGCCACGTCGTCCGGGGCGCTCACGTCCGCCGGTACGCACAGCACGTCCGCGTCGGCACCGGCCGCCTTCGCCGTCTCCCGGAGCGGTTCGCTGCGGCGGCCGGCCGCCGCCACCGACCAGCCGGCGGCGGCCAGGGTCAGGGCCACGGAGCGGCCGATGCCGGAGCCCGCACCGGTGACGAGGGCGATCTTCTTCCCACTTGCGTTCATGGGGCCGCAGGGTACGTCACATGTCGCGCTGCTCCACGGACGTTCCGACAGCTGAGAGCATGGGTCGGTCGGGGGTGTGAAAAGACGACGAAAAGACTGGAGTTCCGCATGCCGGAGAGAGGCCCCGCGACGGCCCCCTCGCACGAGCCGTCACCCGAGACGCCCTCCGCACCGCAGACCGCTTCCACGACGAAGATCACGTCCGCCCGCCGTACCGGACTGCTCGTCACCTTCATACTGGGCGGGCTCAGCGCCCTCCCCCCGCTGTCCATGGACATGTACCTGCCGGCCCTGCCGGAGGTCACCAGCGCCCTGGACAGCCCGGCCGCCACCATCCAGATCACCCTCACCGCCTGCCTCGCCGGCATGGCACTGGGCCAGGTCGTCATCGGTCCGATGAGCGACAAGTGGGGCCGCCGCCGTCCCCTGCTCTTCGGCATGGTCGTCTACGTCCTCGCCACCGCGATCTGCGCCCTCGCCCCGACCGCCGAGCTGCTGATCGGTTTCCGCCTGCTCCAGGGGCTGGCCGGATCGGCCGCGGTCGTCATCGCCCGGGCCGTCGTGCGCGACCTGTACGACGGGGTCGAGATGGCCCGGTTCTTCTCCACGCTGATGCTCATCTCGGGCGCCGCCCCGATCATCGCCCCGCTCATCGGCGGCCAGATCCTCCGCTTCGCCGACTGGCGCGGGGTGTTCGTCGTCCTCACCGGCGTCGGCGCCGTGCTCACCCTCGTCGTGTGGCGCAGCCTCGGTGAGACCCTGCCGCCCGAGCGGCGCCAGACCGGCGGGGTCGCCGCCGCGCTGCGGACCATGCGCGGGCTGCTCGCCGACCGCGTGTTCGCCGGGTACACCCTGACCGGCGGCTTCGCGTTCGCCGTGCTCTTCTCGTACATCTCCGCCTCGCCGTTCGTCGTGCAGGAGATCTACGGGGCCTCGCCGCAGGCCTTCAGCCTGCTGTTCGGCCTCAACTCGGTCGGCCTGATAGCCGCCGGACAGGTCAACGGCAAGCTGCTGGTCGGCCGGGTCCGCCTGGACAAGGTGCTGGCGGGCGGGCTCGCCGTCATCACCACGGCCTCGGTGTCACTGCTGCTGATGTCCTCGGGGGTGTTCGGGGAGGTCGGCCTGGTCCCGGTCGCGGCCGCGCTGTTCGTGCTGATGTCGGCGATGGGCGTGGTCCTGCCGAACACCAACGCGCTGGCGCTGATGCGCACCCCGCACGCGGCCGGTTCGGCCTCCGCGCTGCTGGGGACCTCCTCGTTCCTGGTCGGGGCGGTCGCCTCGCCGCTGGTCGGGATCGCGGGCGAGGGCACGGCGGTGCCGATGGCGGTGGTCCAGCTGGTGTGCTCGCTGCTGGCCGTGGGCTGCTTCACCGCGATGTGCCGGCCGTGGCAGAACCGGGAGTCCGCGGTCTGAGCCAGCCGGGACCGGGCGGAGCCCGGGTCCGGACCGGGCCGGACCCGGCGGCCGGCCCGGGCCGTCGGCGGGCGGAGTCGGCGGCGGGGCGGAGTCGGCGGCCGGCCCGGGCCGTCGGCGGCGGGGCAGGGGGCGCTCGGTGCTCGGGGTGCGCCGGGCGCCGTAAACTTCGCTGGTGAACGCCTCCGCCTCCGTCCCCGCCTCCGCCGAAACCCTCCGGTCCGCGCTGGGCGGGCTGCTCGACGGGCTCCCGCCGAAGCAGGCCGCCTCCGCCGTAGAGCGGCTGATCGCCAACTACCGCGGCCGGACCCCGACCGACGCCCCCGTCCTGCGCGACCGCTCCGACGTGGCGGCGTACGCGGCGTACCGGATGCCGGCCACCTTCGAGGCCGTGCGGTCCGCCCTGGACGCCCTGGCCGAGGCCGCCCCGCAGTGGTCCCCGGGCTCCCACGTCGACGTGGGCGGCGGCACGGGCGCGGCGACCTGGGCGGTGGACGCGACCTGGGACGGCCCGCGCGGCACCACGGTGCTGGACTGGGCGGAGCCGGCGCTTGCGCTCGGCAGGGAGCTCGCGGCGTCCTCCGGCTCGGAGGTGCTGCGCGCCGCCGAGTGGCGGCGGGCCGTGATCGGATCCGGGCTCGCGCTCCCGGAGGCGGACCTGGTGACGGTGTCGTACGTCCTCGGCGAGCTGACGCCGGAGGCCCGCCGGGCCGTGGTCGCCGAGGCGGCCCGCGCCGGGCAGGCGGTGGTGCTGATCGAGCCGGGCACGCCCGAGGGGTACCTGCGCATCCGCGAGGCCCGCGACCAGCTGATCGCGGCGGGGCTGAAGGTCGCCGCGCCGTGCCCGCACGACGGCACCTGCCCGATCGAGGTCGGACAGGACTGGTGCCACTTCTCGGCGCGGGTCAGCCGGTCCTCCCTGCACCGGAAGGTCAAGGGCGGCTCCCTCCCGTACGAGGACGAGAAGTTCAGCTACGTGGCCGCGACCCGTTTCCCGGTGGAGCCGGTCCCCTCCCGGATCACGCGGAAGCCGCAGATCCGGAAGGGGCTCGTCCTGCTGGAGCTGTGCGGTCCGGAGGGCGAGGGCCTGACCCGGGCCACCGTGACCAAGCGCCACGGTGACCTGTACAAGGCGGCGCGGGACGCCGACTGGGGCCAGGAGTGGCCGCCGGCCACCCGATAGGGATCCCGTGGCCGTTACATCCGCAGCTCCTGGGTGCAGCACTTCACGCTGCCGCCGCCCTTGAGCAGTTCGCCCAGGTCCATCGGGACCGGTTCGAAGCCCCGGTCCCGCAGCGGAGCGAACAGTCCGGCCGCCCCCTGCGGGAGCAGGACGTGCCGGCCGTCCGAGACCGCGTTCAGGCCGAGGGCCGCCGCGTCCTCGTCACCGGCGATCAGTGCGTCCGGGAAGAGCCTGCGGAGCACGGACTGGCTGCCGGGCGAGAAGGCGGGCGGGTAGTACATGACCTCGTCGCCGTCGAGCACGCAGAGCGCCGTGTCCAGGTGGTAGTAGCGCGGGTCCACCAGGTCGAGGCCGATGACGGGCCGTCCGAAGAACTCCTGGGCCTCGTCGTGCGAGAGCGGGCTGGAGCGGAAGCCCCGGCCGGCCAGGATGTAGGTGGCGGTGACGGCGAAGTCGCCCTCGCCCTCGTTGACATGGGACGGCTCGTGGAGGTCCGCGAAGCCGTGGGAGCGGAACCAGTCGAGGTGGATGGCGGCCTCGGCGGCGCGTTCGGGGTGGGCGAACCGGGCGCCGAGCACCCGGCCGTCGACGACGAGGGCGCCGTTCGCGGCGAAGACCATGTCGGGGAGCCCGGGGTCCGGTACGAGCGTCTCGACCGTGTGGCCGAGCGAGCGGTAGCGGTCCCGGAGGTCTTCCCACTGGGCCAGGGCGAGGGGCAGGTCCACCGGTTTCGTGGGATCCATCCACGGGTTGATGGAGTACGTGACCTTGAAGTGTGCGGGTGGGCACATCAGGTAGCGCCGGGGTGTGGCGTCTCTGCGCAAAGAAGGCTCCTCACGACTCACGGAGATGTGGAGAGAATCGTCTCTCCTCGAGGGAAACCGCGCAGTGAACTGAGCGGGTGGTTTATGGAATGACACGAAGACGAGACATCTCTCGTTGATAATTTGTCCGAATGAGCAGCAGAACCCCCGTGGGGAAGGCCCCCGACCCCGCCCGCCGCAGCGACCGGTCCCGGCGGGCCATCTTCGACGCGGCCCTCGCGCTGGTCGGTGAGGTCGGCTACAACAAGCTGACGATCGAGGCGATCGCCGCCCGTGCGGGCGTCGGCAAGCAGACGATCTACCGGTGGTGGCCGTCGAAGGCCGCGGTCCTGCTCGACGCCTCGCTCGCGCTCTTCGGCGAGGTGGAGGAGGAGGTCGGCTGGAGCGGCTTCCCGGACACCGGGGACCTCGCGGCGGACCTCAAGCTGGTGCTGCGGGCGACGGTCGACCAGTTCAACGACGCGAAGTACGAGGCCCCCACGCGCGCCCTGACCGCCGCCGGGGCCACCGACCCCGAGCTGAGCGCCCGCTTCACCGAGCAGCTCCTGATGCCGCAGCTCGCCCTGTACGAGGCGCGGCTGCGGACGGCCCGGGAGGCCGGCCAGCTCGATCCGGAGGTGGACCTGCGTCTGCTGGTGGAGATGCTGGTCGGGCCGCTGACGTACCGCTGGCTGATGCGGACGGCGCCGCTGACGCACGCCTACACGGACGCGCTGGTGGACCGGGTGCTGGGCGGGGTGGCGAAGGTCACCGACGTCTGACGGCGGTCGCCGGGCGGGGACAATTGGCCGAATTTCAGCGGTATGTGACGGTATTCCGCCTCCCCTTCCGCACGCTCCGTGCACCGCTTCCCCACCCCCGGTTGGGGAGTGCGGTCACCCGGACCGCAGGATGGTGGGACCATGTGAAGGTCTGCCGGGGAAAACGGTGAGGTGAGGGGATAGATGGGGTCTGAGTCCGGCCGCGTCAAACGCGGCGAGCAGAGCAGGATTTCCCAGTGGCTGCGTCGGCGGCCCAAACCCTCCCCCGAAGACCCCGAGCGCGTACGCGAGGACCTCCTGCTGGCCGTGGCCGCCGCGGGCCTGCCGCTCGCCCCCGCCGCCCACCCCGCCGGCTACCGGTGCTCGTGCGAGCGGATCGGCTGTCCCACCCCCGCGCGCCACCCCCTCTCCTTCGCCTGGCAGACACAGTCGACGACCGACCGCGCGCAGATCGAACGCTGGGCGCGCAACCAGCCGCAGGCGAACTTCATCACCGCGACCGGCATGGTCCACGACGTACTGGACGTCCCCCTCGAAGCCGGGGAGAGCGCGCTGGCCCGCCTGCTGGCGGCGGGCGTCGAGGTCGGCCCCGTCGCCGCATCGGGCGGAACGGGCGACCAGGCCCGGATGCTCTTCTTCACGGCGACCCGCGGAACCCCCGAGGACGAGGACGAGTGGTGGCCGTGCGAGCTGGACTGCCACCCCGAGACGATGGACGAGCACCCGGGTCTGCGGTGGCACTGCCGCGGCAGCTACGTACTGGTGCCGCCGGCGGCCCTCCCGGGTGACCTGGCCGTGACGTGGATCCGCGGCATGGAGCACGCGCTGCCGGACCCCCTCACCCTCCTCGAAACCCTGACGGACGCCTGCGCCACGTACGCGGTCGCGGCCACCGAATCCCCCACGGCGGCCTGGCCCCTGAGCCGCTGACCGGCCCCCGGGGCCCGGCCCCGGGGTCGGAAACGGACCTGCGCCTCATACGCCGGCGGGCCGGGGAACGCTCCCGCCGGCGTCCGCACCGCGGCCGTCAGTGGATCTGGGTGACCACCACGTCCAGGGACCATGCCTTCGCCGGCTTCGCCGGGGCCTGCGCCTCGACCGTGTAGCCCAGGTCGCGCAGCGCCACCACCAGATCGGCGGGGGTCGCCGGCTCCGCGCCCGCCACCAGCAGGTCCCGGACCAGCCGCCCCTTCGTCGCCTTGTTGAAGTGGCTCACCACCGAACGCTTCTCCACGCCGTCCACGACCTGCGCGTGCAGCACCCGCACCGTCGCCGTCCGCCCCGCCACCTCACCCTTGGGCTTCCACGCGGACGCGTACGCCGAGGACCGCAGGTCCAGCACCAGCCCGTCGCCCGCCGCATCCGGCAGCACCGCGGCCATCGGCTCCCGCCAGTACGCGCCCAGCGCGCCCAGCCCCGGCAGCTTCACCCCCATCGAGCAGCGGTACGAGGGGATCCGGTCCGTCACCCGGACCGCCCCCCACAGGCCCGAGAACACCAGCAGCGACCGCTCCGCCCGCGCCCGCGCCGCCTCCGGGAGGTCCGCCAGACCCAGCGCGTCGTACAGCACGCCGGTGTAGGTCTCCCCCGCCGGCCGGGCCGGCGCCGACCGCAGCCCGGCGTTCTTCGCCACCTCGCCGCGCAGCCCCTCGCTCAGCCCGAGCACCTCTCGGGCCTTGTCCTCGTCCCCCGCGCACAGCTCGACCAGTTCCTCCAGCACGGCCGCCCGCGCCTCGGCCAGTCCCGGCAGCGACAGCGTCTGCGGCTCCAGGGGCGCGCCAGAGCCGCCGGCGGCCTTTCCCTCGGACGGCGGCAGCAGCACGAGCACGGTGGTTCTCCTTCGGTACGACACGGCGCAGGGGGTGCGGCCCCCGGCCCAGGGTAAGGCTCTCACCGCGCCCCCCGGACCCACCCGCTCTACGCTCGATCCATGCCACGCCGTCATATGCACATGACCGGCGCAGACGGGGCTGCCCTGCGGGCCGCGCTGCGTGAACTGCGGACCGGCCTGGGCGTGCCCGGGGAGTTTCCGGCGCCGGTGCTCTCCGAGGCCGAGGAGGCGGCCCGCAGTCCTCGGCTCCCGGACCTGGACGCCACCGACCTCCCCCTGTTCACCGTCGACCCGCCGGACGCGCGCGATCTGGACCAGGCCATGCACCTGGCGAAGCGGCCGGGCTGCGGCTACCGCGTGCACTACGCCATCGCCGACGTCGCCGCCTTCGTCACCCCCGGCGGCGCCCTCGACGCCGAGGCGCACCGCCGCGTCACCACCCTGTACTTCCCCGACGGCAAAGTCCCCCTGCATCCGCCCGTGCTCTCGGAGGGCGCGGCCAGCCTGCTGCCCGGCCAGACCCGCCCGGCGCTGCTGTGGCGGTTCGACCTGGACTCCGCAGGCCGGGTGGAGACCACCGAGGTCCGCCGGGCCCTGGTCCGCAGCCGGGCCAAGCTCGACTACGACGGCCTCCAGCGGAGCATCGACTCCGGGACCGCCGACGAGCCCCGGGCCCTCCTGCGGGACATCGGCCGGCTCCGCGAAACCCTGGAGCAGGAGCGCGGCGGCGTCTCCCTCAACGTGCCCGAGCAGGAGATCGTCGCGCAGAACGGCTCGTACACCCTCGCCTACCGGGCCCCGCTCCCCGTGGACGGCTGGAACGCCCAGATCTCCCTCATGACCGGCATGGCCGCCGCGGACCTGATGCTCGCGGCCGGCGCCGGCATCCTGCGCACCCTGCCCAGCGCCCCCGACGGGGCGGTCGGCCGGCTCCGGCGGACCGCCACCGCCCTGCGGATCGACTGGCCGCACCACATGCCGTACGCCGAACTCGTCCGCACCCTCGACCCGCACCTGCCGGCCCACGCGGCGTTCCTCCAGGAGTGCACGGCCCTGCTGCGCGGCGCCGGCTACACGGTGTTCACCGGCGGCGCGACCCCGGACCCGGTGCTGCACGCCGCGGTGGCGGCCCCGTACGCGCACTGCACCGCGCCCCTGCGCCGGCTCGTCGACCGGTACGCCGGCGAGCTGTGCGTGGCGGCGGTGGCGGGGGCCGAGCCCCCGCGGTGGGCGCTGGACGCGCTGGAGGCGCTCCCGGAGCGGATGGCGGAGGGCGGCAGGCTGGCCAACACGGCCGAGCGGGAGTGCGTGGACCTCGTCGAGGCGGCCCTGCTGAAGGACCACGTCGGCGAGACCTTCGAGGCGACCGTGATCGACGTGAAGGACCACGAGCCGCTGGTGGGCACGGTCCACCTGGAGGAGCCCGCGGTGGTCGGCCGGGTCGAGTCGCGGTCCGCGCGGCTGCCGCTCGGGGACCGGATCCGGGTCCGGCTGACGCAGGCCGACCCGGGCCGGGCGAAGGTCCTCTTCGCCCCCGCCTGAGCGGCGTCCGGCGCCGCGGGGGTCGCCGGGGTGCGGGCGGCGGCGGGCCGTCCTAGCGTCGGAAGGAGAGGGGCCGTCGTCCGGCGCCCCGAACGGGTCCGTGCATGAGCGGATCCGCGAGTCCCCGACCGCCCGGAGAGCAGGTGCCTCCCATGCGCACGTCGGTCCGTATCGCCGGTGTCCTCACCGGCCTGACCCTCGCACTCGGCGGCGGGTCCTTCGCCGCCCACGCGGACATCCCGGCCTGCACGAACCTGGTCGAGCAGTCGGGCGTCACCGTCACCGAGGCCGTCACCTCGGCCTGCACCCGGGGTGTGCACGGCGACCTGCAGGGCTGTGCGAGCGCCCTGGCGGCAGCCGGAGTGGCGGGCGGCGCCGCCAACGGCGCCTGCCGGATGGCGGCCAACCCTCCCGCCTGACCGGCCGCCCCACGGCGGCGCGGGCCCCGGCGCCACCGCGCCGCAGCGGCCCGGTGCGGCCACGACGGCGCGGCGATCTCTCCGCTCCGCACGCAGCCCCGGGGAAACCCTGTCGCTGCGTCAAGGTCGAGCGTGCTGCCCGGCGCGGGTAGCATGGTCACTCGCAGAACAACCGGAGCGGGCGGCCGCGTCGGGATCCCCGGATCCCGCCGAGGAACGTCCGGGCTCCACAGGGCAGGGTGGTGGCTAACGGCCACCCGGGGTGACCCGCGGGACAGTGCCACAGAAAACAGACCGCCGGGGCTTCGGCCCACGGTAAGGGTGAAACGGTGGTGTAAGAGACCACCAGCGCCTGGGGTGACCCAGGCGGCTAGGTAAACCCCACCCGGAGCAAGGTCAAGAGGATCCGTCCCCGGACGGGTCTGCGCGAACGATTGAGGGCTGCCCGCCCGAGTTCGCGGGTAGACCGCATGAGGCCGGCGGCAACGCCGGTCCTAGATGGATGGCCGTCTCCCCGGCGATCGCGAGGTCACCGGGCGACAGAACCCGGCGTACAGCTCCGGTTGTTCTGCACTCGACGAAGCCGAAGGGCCCGTCCCCGTCAGGGGGCGGGCCCTTCGCCGTACGTCCTTGCGGTGCGCCCTGGCACCGGCCCGCTAGCGCAGGTGCGAGGTGTCGTTCAGGAGGCGGACCGAGGCGTTGCCGTCGGCGTAGTAGGCCACCGCGGAGAGGGAGGCCGCGGAGAGCTCCATCCGGAACAGCGATTCCGGCGGGGCGCCCAGTGCGAGGCGCACCAGGATCTTGACCGGGGTCACGTGGGTGACCAGCAGCACCGTGCGGCCCGCGTGCGCGGCCAGCAGCCGGTCCCGGGTCGCGGAGATGCGGCGGGTGGCGGCCGTGAAGCTTTCGCCGCCGCCCGTCGGGGACGCCTTCGGGGAGTCCAGCCAGGCCTGGAGGTCGTCCGGGAACCGCTCCTGCACCTCGGCGAAGGTCAGGCCCTCCCAGGCGCCGAAGTCCACCTCGCGCAGGCCCTCCTCGACGGTGACCGTCAGCCCGAGGCGGTCCGCGACGGCCTGTGCGGTCTCCCGGCAGCGGCGCAGCGGGGAGCTGACGATCGTCTGGACGGTGCCGCGCGCGGCCAGTGCCTCGGCCACGGCGGAGGCCTGACGGCGGCCGGCCGGGGACAGCTCGGGGTCGGTGCCGCCGCTGCCGGAGAAGCGCTTCTGCGGGGTGAGGGCGGTTTCGCCGTGACGCAGCAGGACGAGGGTCGCCGGGGCGCCCATGTCGGGGCCCCAGCCCTGGCCTGCGGCGGGGGGCTGCGGCGCCTCCTGCGCGGCGGGCTCCGCGACCAGGGTGGCGGAGCCGGCGGGTGCCTCGAACAGCGCGCCGTCGGCCGCCGGCCCGGGGGCTTCGGCCGGGCGGGCTCCGGCTGCGCTGCCGGTCGCTGCGGTGGACGCCGCCGCGGCCCTGCCGGTGGCCAGGGCGGCCCGGGCGGCCGCGGCTCCGGCCGCGGCGTCGCCGGGCGGGCCCGAGGGGGCGGGCGCGGCCGCCGCCGAGCGGGCCGCGGACCGGTCCAGTGCCGCCGTGGAAGCCGAGGGCTCCCACTGCCTGCCGTGCCTGCCCGCGTCCATCGCCTCGTTGGCGAGCCGGTCCGCGTGCTTGTTCCGCTCGCGCGGGATCCACTCGTACGTCACCTGCGCGCGGGGCAGGATCGTCGCCGCCTCCGCCGCGAGGGGCTTCATGTCCGGGTGCTTGATCTTCCAGCGGCCCGACATCTGCTCGACGACGAGCTTGGAGTCCATGCGGACCTGGACCTGGGCGTCGGCGGCCAGTTCGCGGGCGGCCTTGAGGCCGGCGATCAGGCCCTTGTACTCGGCCACGTTGTTCGTCGCGACGCCGATGTACTCGGCGCGCTCGGCCAGCGTTTCGCCCGTCGCCGGGTCGAGGACGACGGCGCCGTAGCCGGCGGGCCCCGGGTTGCCCCGGGAGCCGCCGTCGGCCTCCACGACAAACCGGGGCATCAGATGCCCGAGTCGGCCGTACGAACCAGGATGCGGCCGCAGTTCTCGTGGCGTACGACCTGGTCGCGGGCCGCGGCCTTGATCTCGTTCACCTCGGCCATGTCCAGCTCCAGGCGGCAGCCCTCGCAGCGGCGCTGGTACAGGCGGGCGGCGCCGACGCCGCCCTGCTTGACGCGGATCTTCTCGTACAGGGTCATCAGGTCGGCCGGCATCGAGGCGACGATGACCTCGCGGTCCTTGGTGACCCTGGCGGCCTCGGCGTCGAGTTCACCGGTGGCCGCGTCGCGGCGGGAGGTGGCGTCGGCCAGCTTGGCTTCGAGGGCGGAGACCCGCTCGGTGAGCTCGGTGACCCGCTCCTGTGCGCCCTCCAGGCGCTCCATGACCTCCAGGACGACGTCCTCCAGGTCGGCCTGGCGCTTGGCGAGGGAGACGACCTCGCTCTGCAGGTTCGCCAGGTCGCGGGCCGAGATGCCCGCGCCGGAGTCGAGCCGCTGCTGGTCGCGGGCCGCGCGCTGGCGCACCTGGTCGACGTCCTGCTCCGCCTTGGTCTGCTCGCGGGCGGCGTCGCTCGCCTGGGTCTGGGCCGCCACGAGCAGGTCGCGCTGCTGCGTCAGGTCCTTGGTGAGGGACTCGACCTCGGTGTGCTCCGGCAGGGACTTGCGCTTGTGGGCGAGCTGAGACAGCCGGACGTCCAGGGCCTGGACGTCGAGGAGTCGGATCTGGTCGGCGGGCTCGGCGTTCAGTTGGGGGCTCCAGAGATAGAAGGGGGTGTGACGGACGGCGCGTGCGCCGTCCACGGGTCGGTGACCGTGCGCGAGACGTGGGTGCGCAGACCCCAGCCGTGGCGCTCGGAGATCGCGTCGAGTTGCGCGGCGGCCTGCTCGCACCAGGGCCACTCGGTGGCCCAGTGCGCGGCGTCGACGAGGGCGAGCGGGCTCTTCTCGCGGGCCTCGGACACCGGGTGGTGGCGCAGGTCGGCGGTGAGGTAGGCGTCCACGCCGCAGGCGCGGACCTGCTCGAAGAGGCTGTCGCCGGAGCCGCCGCTGACGGCGACGGTGCGGACGAGCGCGTCGGGGTCGCCGGCGACGCGGATGCCCTGGGCGGTCCGCGGCAGCCGGGCGGCGGCGCGGGCGGTGAACTCCCGCAGGGTCTCGGGGTGGTCCAGCTCGCAGATCCGGCCGAGACCGCGGCGGCCCGCGGGGTCGCTCGCGTCGGGGACCAGCGGTCCGGTGATGCGCAGGCCGAGGGCGCCGGCGAGGGCGTCAGAGACGCCCGGGTCGGCGGTGTCCGCGTTGGTGTGGGCGACGTGCAGCGCGATGTCGTTCTTGATCAGCGTGTGCACGACGCGGCCCTTGAAGGTGCCGGCCTCGACGGTGGTGGTGCCGCGCAGATAGAGGGGGTGGTGGGTGACGACCAGGTCGGCGCCCAGCTTCACCGCCTCGTCGACGATCTCCTGGACGGGGTCGACGGCGAACAGCACGCGGCCGACCTCGGCGTCGGGATCGCCGCAGACGGTTCCGACGGCGTCCCACTGCTCGGCCCGCGAGGGGGGCCAGAGGACGTCCAGCGCGGCGATGACTTCGGAGAGACGGGGCACAGGCCAAGGCTACCGTCCGTACGGGAGCGGCAGAGTCCGCGCGGGGCCCCGGGCAGCCGGGGCCGTCCGTCGGGAACGCCCGGACCGGACGGACCGCCCGGAAGGGCCCCGTGCGCTCCTGGTACCGCACAGCACAACCGTCCCCGTCGTCACGGCCGAACCGCCCGGCGGCCACCCGTACGTGTGAAGCCCGGAAGGTCGCGCCGTTCGGGCCGACGTGCGAAAACTAGCTTCCTCACCGGAGGTGACGCACGGATGACTGTCTGTGCCATCGAGATCACGATGACGGCCCGGTTCACCATCGCGGCGGACGGGTCGTACGCGGCCCGGCTGGCCGGGGACGGCGAGGCCCGCTACCCCGAGCGCTGGACCCTGGCGGGGCCCGAGCCGTACGCGGTGCCGCTGCCGCTCGGGCAGCCCGAGGAGGCCGACAGCGAGGTGCTGGCCCTGGCCGACGGGCGGGTGCTGATCCACCGGCGGGTCGCCGAGCGGCACGCCTTCGCGCTGCTGTACCCGACGGGCGGCGCCGCGGCCGGCCCGCGCACCGGGGAACTCCCGCTGGGCTCGGTGACGCCGGAGGACGACCGCGTACGGGTGTCCCTGCTGCCCCCGTCGCCGGACGGATGCAGTGCCTTCGCCCTGGCCTCCTCGGACACCGGGACCACCGTCTGGCAGGTCGCCGGCGGCCCCTTCGGGCAGGTCGCCCGCGTCCCCGGCCGGTGCACGGGCGGCGTCTGGCTGGACCGGACCGGCCGGATGCTCTCCCTGGACCGCGAGCTCGGCGGCACCACCAAGGCCGTCGCCGTGGACCTGGGCCGCGGCGGCGAGGTCTCCCCGCTGCTCCAGATCGCGGACGGCAGCGACGACCGGCTGCTCCTCGCCGACCCCGACAGCGGCCTGCTGCTGATCCGCTCGGACGCCCCGGGCGAACCGCGCCTGGGCTGGGGGGTGCTGGGCAGCTCCCGCCCGGTGCGCTTCCCCGAGTGCCTGCGCGGGGCGGCGGGGGTCCCGTTCGCGGTGCAGCCCGGCCAGGCCCTGATGCCCGAGACCTGCGGGGTCGCGATCCGGCTGGAGGACGGTGGGGGCACCCCCGGCGGCAGCTGGGGGAGGATCGGCCTGTGGCGCCCCGCCGACCGGCACGTCTTCCGGCTCCCCGCGCCCGAGGGCTGGCTCGGCACGGGCCTGTGGAGCCGGGAAGGCCGCCTGCACCTCCCGTACGCCACCCCGGAGGTCCCCTGCGGGATCACCGGGCTGACCCTGCCGGTGTCCCCGCCGCCCCCGGTCCGGCTGGACCCTCCGGCTCCTGCCGTGCCCCGGCCCGTACCGCTCCAGCAGGCTCCGCTGCGCTGACGCGGGGCGCGCCGTCCGGCCGGGCGGCGGGCCCCTCCTGCGGGCGGCGGCCTTCGAAGGCCAGGTCGCGGGCCGCGCCGAGCGCCGTGGCGACCGCGCCCAGCAGGACCGCGTCCTCCCCCAGGGCGCCGGCCGCCACCTTGGGCCGCAGCGGTGTGAGCGTGCGCAGCGACCGGCGGACCGTGCGGAGCAGCAGGTCGGCGCCCCGGCCGATGCCGCCGCCGAGGACGACGAGGTCCGGGTCGAGGACCGCGGTGACCGCCGCGACGGTGTGGGCGAGGCGCTCGCCCTCCTGCTCGACGGCCCGGGCGGCGGCCGTGTCCCCCGCCCGGGCGGCGTCGAAGACGTCCTTGGCGGTGAGCGGCCCGGTCATGCCGTGCCCGCGGGCCGCCCGGACCACGGCCTGCGCGCAGACGGCGTCCTCCATGCCGCCGGGCGGGCCGTCGGTCCGGGCGGGCTCCCGGCGGCCCGGCCACGGCAGGAAGCCGATCTCGCCGGCTCCGCCGTGCGCCCCGGTGAACAGCCGGCCCTCGCTGACGATGCCCATGCCGAGGCCGGTCCCGATCGAGACGTAGACGAAGAGCCTGCTGCCCGCGCCGACGCCGTACGCGTACTCGCCGAGCGCGGCGAGGTTGGCGTCGTTCTGGACGGCGACGGGCAGGCCGAGCCCGTCGCGGATCCGGTCGATCAGGCCGGGGCGGCCCCAGCCGGGCAGTTGCCGCGCGTGCCGGACCCGGCGCTCGTCCTCGTCGTAGACGCCGGGCGTGCCGACCACGGCCCGGGTGACCTTGTGCGCGTCCACCGCGCTGTCGGCGACGAGCCCGCGGGCGGCGGACACGGCGAGATCGGCCACGGCGTTGGCGGTCCGGGCCCGGTTGCGGACGTCGGAGCGGGCCACGACGGTGCCGTCGAGGTCGGCCAGCGCCACCCGCACCCAGCTGCGTCCGATGTCGAGCCCGAGGGCGTACCCGGCCGTCGGATCGGGGGCGTACAGCACGGCGGCGCGGCCCCGCTCGGGTGCGTGCGTACCGGCCTCCCGGACCAGGCCGGCCTGTTCGAGGGCGGCGAGGGCGCTGGAGACGGTGGGCTTGGAGAGCCCCGTCTCCCGGGCGAGCTGGGCCCGCGACGCGGCCCCTGCGGACCGCAGCCGGTCCCACAGCAGCCGCTCGTTGGCACTGCGCTGCCGCTGGGGCCTCCAGGGCTGCTCACTCCCGTCGTCGCTGCTGGTCATCCGGCCATTCTCGCCCAGCGGACCCTCGGTGCGGCGGCATCTCCCGTGCCCTGCGAGGGGACTCCCGCCCCAGCCACTGTCAAGGAATCCTTGACAATGCGATCATGTCAAGGTTTCCTTGACACATGTCGATCTTGAACTCGAAGGCCCGGCAGCGGGACCTCTTCCCCGCCACCCCGTCGATGGCCGCCGCACTGCCGCTCGCCGTGAGCCTGCCCGCCCTGACGGTGGTGTTCGGTGACCGGTTCGGCACCTCCGCCACCATCGCCCTGATCGTGGTGGGCCTCGCGCTCATCGCCTGCACGGCCGGCCTGGCCGCCCGGACGGCCCGCGGCGCCGCCGAACAGGCCGCCCGTGACGCGGCCGTCCAGGGCGCCCTCGAACCCCTCGAAGGACTGCGCCGATGAACGACGAACCGCTGCTGCACCCGGCAGAGATCGACCGGATCCGGGAAGCGATCGCCGCGGCCGTCCTCGGCTCCCCCGAGGGGCTGGCCGATTCGCTCGAACACGACGCCCACGGCTACCTGCGCCTGCTGGACGCCTCGCGCATCGGCGCCGAGGAGGCGAGCCGGCTGCTGCGCGAGGCCGTCCAGGGCGCCAGGGCCGCCGGCCACAGCTGGGACACGGTGGGCCGCGTCCTGGGGGTGAGCCGCCAGGCCGCCCAGCAGCGCTTCACGGCCAAGGCCGCGGCCGCGGGCTCGTCGGCACCGCCCGCGCAGGGCCCGGACGCCCCCAAGCGCCGCATCCTCGGCGGGCTGACCGCGTTCAACGAGATGGCCGCCCTGGACGAGGCCGGGCGCGACGGCTGGCACATGGTGGGCTACGGCCCGTTCTTCCACGAGGTGGAGGCGTCCGGCCACCCCTGGGAGCACTGCCGGATGACGCTCCCCTCCGGCGCGCGCCACCGGCGGATGGAGGCGGAAGGCTGGATCCCGGTGGGCGCGGGCTGGTTCCCGTGGCGGTACTACAAGCGGCCCGTCACCCCCGCCGGCTAGTGCTGTGACCGGCCCGGCGGCCGGACCGCTGCCACCCGGCCGCCGGAGCGCGGCCGGCCGGGCACGAGAGCGCGGCGGGCCCGGCGGTGTGCGCCGGGACCGCCGCGGTCGTGCGCCCGCGTCAGTCGTGCTTGAGGCCCAGGACCTCCGCCGCGGCGAAGGTCTCGCCCGCCGGGCGGGAGTCGTAGTGCGGGGTGAGCAGTCCGTCCAGCTCCTCGTAGGAGAAGGCCTCCTTGGCGGTGTCGAACTTCGCGGCCACCTTCGGGCGGTCCATCACGACCACGATCCCGCCGTGCACGACGAACAGCTGCCCGTTCGCCTTCGCCGAGGCCGGCGCGGCCAGGTAGCCGACCAGCGGGGCGACGTGCTCGGGGGCCAGCGGGTCGAGCTTGCCGTCCTCGGGGACCTGGAATCCCGCGAAGACGTCCTCCGTCATCCGGGTCCGGGCACGCGGGCAGATGGCGTTGGCCGTGACCCCGTACTTCGCGAGCGCGAGCGCGGTCGAGGTGGTCAGCCCCACGATGCCGCCCTTGGCCGCCGCGTAGTTCGGCTGACCGGCCGAACCGCCGAGGAAGGCCTCGGAGGAGGTGTTGACGATCCGGCCGTACACCGGCCCGCCCGCCGCCTTCGACCGCTCTCGCCAGTGCGCGGAGGCGAAGTGCGTGGTGTTGAAGTGGCCCTTGAGGTGGACCCGGATGACCGAGTCCCATTCCTCCTCCGACATGGAGAAGACCATCCGGTCGCGCAGGATGCCCGCGTTGTTGACCAGGACGTCGAGCTTCCCGAAGCTGGACACGGCCAGCTCGACCAGCTCGCGCGCCTGCTCGAAGTCGGCCACGTCGCCCAGGTGCGCCACCGCCCGCCCGCCCGCGGCGCGGATCTCCGCGGCCACCTCCTCCGCCGGGGCGGCCGAGGCCTCGCCGGAGCCGTCCCGCCCCGGCTGGCCGAAGTCGTTGACGACCACGCTCGCGCCGAGCCGTGCGAGCTCGATCGCCTCGGCCCGGCCGAGCCCGCGGCCGGCGCCGGTGACGATGGCGGACAGCCCCTCAAGTGGGAGTGACATCTACCGGATTCCTCTCAGAGTTCGATGCAGGTGCGCAGGGCCACGCCCGTGCGCATCTGGTCGAGGGCGTCGTTGATCTCGGCGAGGTGCACCCGGTGCGTGATCAGGCTCTCCAGGTCCACCCGGCCCGCCCGCCAGAGCGCGATGGTGCGCTCGTACGAGCGGAGCACGTCCCCGCCCCCGTACATCGACGGCAGGATCTTCTTCTCGTCGAAGAACAGCGAGAACATGTTGACCGAGTAGTTGTCGTCGAGCGCGCCCGCGCCGACCACGACGACGGAGCCGCCGCGCCGGGTCATCTCGTACGCGGTCTGCGTGGTGGCGGACTTGCCGACGACCTCGAAGACGTAGTCGAAGCCCTCACCGGCCGTGATCCGGTTCTTGGCGTCGGCGAAGGCCTCCGGTGCGACGGCCTCGGTGGCGCCGAAGCGGAGCGCCGCCTCGCGCCGGGAGGCCACCGGGTCCACGGCGACGATCTGCGCCGCGCCCTGCACCTTGGCGCCCTGGATGACGGAGATGCCGACGCCGCCGCAGCCGATGACGGCGACCGAGGACCCGGCTTCCACCTTGGCGGTGTTGATGGCGGCGCCGAGGCCGGTGGTGACCCCGCAGCCGATCAGCGCGGCGATGTCGTACGGCAGGTCGTCCGGGATCGGCACGGAGCAGGAGGCGGGCACCACCATCTCCTCGGCGAAGGTGCCGGTGCCCGCGAAGCCGAAGACGTCCCCGGCGCCGGCACGCCGGAAGTTGGGCGTGGCCACGTTCGCGAAGGATTCCAGGCACAGGTGGCCCTGGCCCCGCTTGCAGGCGGGACAGTGTCCGCACGGCGGCAGCCAGCAGACGAGGACCCGGTCGCCGATGGCGTGGGTGGTCACCCCGTCGCCGACGTCGACGATCTCACCCGAGCCCTCGTGGCCGGGGACGAAGGGGGCGGGCTGGGGCAGCACGCCGCTCATCGCGGAGAGGTCCGAGTGGCACAGGCCGGTGGCCTTGATGCGGATCCTGACCTTGCCGGGGCCGAAGCCCACGGCCTCCATGTCGTCGACGACCTCGAGCTTGTCCTGGCCTATCTCGCTCTGCAGTGCTGCGCGCACGGTGCGGCTCCTTGTGTGTCGCGAAGGTCGGGCGTTACGCGTGTTCGACGACGGTGTCGGCGAGGACCGGCGCGTCGTCCCGTTCGACGGCGGTCACCGACACCAGGACCCGGCCGGGCTCCTCCCACATCCGGATCCGCAGGGTCTCGCCCGGGAAGACGATCCCGGCGAAGCGCGTGCGGTAGGCGCGGACCCGCGAGACATCCCCGCCCAGCGCCGTGTCGACGACGGCCTTGAGGGTCATCCCGTACGAGCACAGGCCGTGCAGGATCGGCCGGTCGAAGCCGGCCAGCTTGGCGAACTCGGGGTCGGCGTGCAGGGGGTTCCAGTCACCCGACAGCCGGTACAGGAGCGCCTGCTCCTCGCGGATGTGCCGCTCCTCGACCCGGTCGGGGGCGCGCCCGGGCAGTTCCTCCGACACGGAGGGCCCCCGCTCACCGCCGAAGCCGCCCTCTCCCCGTACGAAGATCTGCGCGTCGCTGGTCCACAGCGGCCCGTCGGCGTCCTCGACCTCGGTGCGCAGGACGATCACGGCCGCCTTGCCCTTGTCGTAGAGGGCGGCGACGCGGGCGCTGGAGGAGGCCCGGCCCTTGACGGGGATGGGCCGGTGCAGCTCGATGGACTGGCCGCCGTGCAGGACGTTGGCCAGGTTGACGTCGATCCCGGGTGCGGCGAGGCCGCCCAGCATGGCCATGCCGGCGCCGGCGACGGTCGCGAAGCTGGGCAGGACGTGGAGCTTGGACTCCAGGGTGTAGCGCAGCTCGTCGGGGTCGGTGGCGGGGCTGGCTTTGCCGGGGTTCGTGCCCGCGCCGAGTCCGAGGTGGTAGAGCTGGATGTCCTTGTGGTCCCAGGCGATCTCCCCCTGGCGGGGTTCTGCGGCGAGGGCCCTGGCGGCATCGATCGGCATTGAGGATGCTGCTCCTTGTTCGGTTCCCGTTGCTTGGAAGAGCGTGGAAGACCCCGGTGCGGCCGTCCGCACCGTCGGCCGCACCGAGGTCGTATGCGGGACCGGTTCCGGAAACGCGTAGTTCTAGAACGCGTTCTAGGATCGGTGAGGCATGTATAACGCACGCCCCACCCATTGGGAAGACTCCTGACTCCACGTCAGAGTGGCTTCGGCCGAGGCGTGTTGCCGGACCGCCGAGGCGTGTTGCCCGCCCCTCGCAGGGCGGGGCCCTACGCTGGCGGGGTGGACGAGATGCCCCGGAATTTCCGTACGGCGAGGTCGCTGCGGGTCCTGCTGGCGGAGGGCCCGGGCGTGTCGGCCGGCGCGCTGGCGGTCCTGCTCGGGCTGGAGCCGGACCTCGCCGTGGTCGCCCGGGTCTCCCCCGGTGCGGACGTGGGCGCGGCGGCGCTGACGGCCCGTCCGGCGGTGGCGCTGGTGGACGCGGACCGCCCGGACGTGCTCGCGGAGGTGGCGGCGGTGTGCCGCGAGGCCCCGGAGTGCCGGGTGCTGCTACTGGCCGGGTCGGCCCGGCCGGGCCTGGTCGAGGGGGCGCTCGCCGCGGGCGCGGCGGGGGTGGTGCTGCGGGACGACGCCCCCGCGGCACTGGCCGACGCCGTCCGCCGCGCCGTGACGGGCGAGGCGGTCACGGACCCGACGCTCGAACCGTAGGGCTGCGGGGCGCAACGGCCCTTCCCGGCCACCGATGTGACCGCTCAAGATGTGGCCGCTCAAGATGTGACCGCTCACAGTGTGCCCGGCTGCGGACCACGGCACGGACGTCGTGCACCAGGACATCGACAACCTCTGACCGAGGGCGGCCGGGCCCGGTCGCTACGAGCCGTCGCCCGCGCGCGCGTGGGCGAGGGCGGACAGGCGGTCGCTCTCGCCCGGGGCGGTGAACAGCCGCTTGGGCAGCGCCACGAGGCAGGTCCGGCGGCGCGAGCGGCCCATGAACACGTGCACCCGGGACGTCTCGTGGTACGAGCGCACCTCGTCCCAGGTGATCCGCAGGGACTCCGCGCCGCGGGACACCTCGATCCCCGCACCGTCCACCACGGCCTGCTTCTCCTCGCCGGCCCGCCCGGTGCGAAAGCCCCGGGCGACCGCCCACCGGGGGAGCACCAGCAGTGCGACGAGGCCGTACGCCAGCGCGACGGCGAGGGGGACGGGGTGCACGGTCAGGCCGTGCGGGGACGGCGACACGCCCGCCGCGGCCAGGAACACCGTGCCGAGAGCGGCCACCGCCCGCCCCCTGCGGAACAGTCCGGCGGCCCTGGCGGCCTCGGTGTACTCGTCCCGCGTCACGTCGCCGGTGGCCCGGAAGCACGTCTGTCGTATGTCGCTCACGGGGGCGGAGCCTATCCCTCCGCGCCGGGGCCCCCGAACGGGGTCAGTCCCGCCGCAGGAGGGTGACGACGGCCGCCCCGCCGAGGCCGATGTTGTGGGCGAGGCCGACGCGGGCGCCCGCGACCTGCCGCGGACCGGCGGCGCCGCGCAGCTGCCAGACCAGTTCCGCCGCCTGCGCGAGGCCCGTCGCACCCAGCGGGTGGCCCTTCGAGATCAGGCCGCCGGAGGGGTTCACCACCCACCGCCCGCCGTACGTCGTCGCGCCCGACTCCACCAGCTTCCCGCCGCCGCCCTCCTCGCACATCCCCAGCGCCTCGTACGTCAGCAGCTCGTTGATCGAGAAGCAGTCGTGCAGCTCGATCACGTCCACGTCCTCGATGCCGAGTCCGGACGCCGAGAACACCCGCCGTCCGGCAGCCGCCGTCATCGGCCTGCCGACCACGTCGATGCACGACCCCGATGCGAAGGACGCCTCCGTGTCCGTCGTCATCGCCTGCGCGACGATCTCCACCGCCTTGTCGTGCAGCCCGTGCCGCACGACGAACCGCTCGGACACGACCACCGCGGCCGCCGCCCCGTCCGAGGTCGGCGAGCACTGGAGCTTCGTCAGCGGCTCGTGGATCGGCTTGGCCGCCAGGATCTCCTCGACCGTGTACACGTCCTGGAACTGCGCGTTCGGGTTGTTCGCCGAGTGCCGGTGGTTCTTCGCCCCCACCGCGGCGAGCTGCGCGGCCGTGGTCCCGTACCGCTCCATGTGCTCGCGCGCCGCGTTCCCGAAGATCTGCGCGGTCGGCGGCGACATCTCGAAGCCGTGCCCGGCGGCCATGATCCCGTAGTGCCGGGCGACCGGCGAGGTCTTGAAGTCGGAGCCCGCGTCGGCGCCGCCGCCCAGCGCGCCCCTCTTCATCTTCTCGAAGCCCAGCGCCAGCACGCAGTCGCTGATCCCGCCCTCCACGAACTGCCGGGCCATCATCAGCGCCGTGGACCCGGTGGCGCAGTTGTTGTTCACGTTGTAGACGGGGACCCCGGTCAGCCCCAGTTCGTAGGCGGCCCGCTGGCCTGCCGTGGAGGCCTGGAAGCAGTACCCGACCGGTACCTGTTCGACCAGGTCGTAGCCGATGCCCGCATCGGCCAGCGCCGCCGTCCCGGCCTCCTTCGCCATGTCCCAGTACTGCCAGTCCCTCGACTCCGGCTTCTCGAACTTCGTCATGCCGACGCCCACGATGTACGACTTCATGCCCGACAACTCCTAGTCCCTGGGAAGGCCGAGGATCCGCTCGGCCACGACGTTGAGCTGGACCTGCGTGGTGCCCCCGGCGATCGTCAGGCAGCGGGACATGAGCATCCCGTGCACCGCCCGCTCCCCCGCCCCCTCCCGCACGGCGCCCGCCGGGCCCAGCAGTTCGAGCGCGAGCTCGGCGGTCCGCTGCTGGTGCGGGGTCTGGACGAGCTTGCGCACGGACGCACCGGCCCCCGGCTCCAGCCCCGACACCTGCTGGAGGGTGGTGCGCAGTCCGATGCAGGCCAGGGCGTGCGCCTCGGCGGTGAGCGCCCCGATCCGGGCCCGGTAGGACCCGTCGAGTTCGGCGGAGCGGGCGATCAGCGCTTCCAGCCCGGACGCGAAGGTCATCTGGTCGGCCATGTGGACCCGCTCGTTGCCGAGGGTGTTGCGGGCGACCTTCCAGCCGTCGTCGGGGGCGCCGACGAGGGCGTCCGGGGGCAGCAGGACGTCGTCGAACCAGACCTCGTTGAAGAGGGCGTCGCCGGTGATCTCCTTGAGGGGGCGCACGTCGATGCCGGGGCTGTTGCGCATGTCGACGACGAAGTAACCGAGCCCCTTGTGCTTGGGTGCGGCCGGGTCGGTCCGGGCCAGCAGGATCCCGAAGTCGGCGCTGTGCGCGGAACTCGTCCACACCTTCTGCCCGTTGATCTTCCAGGAGCCGTCCGGTGTCCGCTGCGCCCTGGTGCGCAGCGAGGCCAGGTCGGAGCCGGCCCCCGGCTCGGAGAAGAGCTGGCACCAGGTGACGTCCCCGCGCAGGGTCGCCAGGAGGTACCGCTCGCGCTGCGCGTCCGTCCCGTAGGCGAGCAGTGAGGGCACGACCCAGGTGGCGATCCCGAGGTCGGCGATCTTGACCCCGGCCGCCGCCAGCTCCTGCTGGACGACGAGCTGTTCGACGGGACCGGCGCCGAGCCCGTACGGCGGCGGCAGGTGGGGGGCCGCGTAGCCGGTGGGGGCCAGGATGCGGCGGGCGGCGGCCGGGTCGAGGCCGCGCACGTCCTCGATGGCGGCCTTGGCCCGCTGCCGGTACGTCTCGGCCCGCGCCGGGAGTTCGAGGCGCAGCTCGCGCCGCGCGCCGGCGGCCGCGAGCCGCACGGCCCGGATCCGGTGCCCGTCCCCGGCGCCGAGCAGCTGGCGGGCGACGATCGCGCGCCGCAGGTGGATGTGGGCGTCGTGCTCCCAGGTGAAGCCGATCCCGCCGAGGATCTGGATGCAGTCCTTGGCGCAGGAGTAGGCGGCGTCGAGCGCGGTCCCTGCGGCCAGGGCGGCCACGAGCGAGCGGACCTCGGCGGGCTCGTCCGGCCCGGCCGCCGCCCGGGCGGCGTCCCAGGTCAGCGCCCGGGCCTGTTCGAGGCGCACCAGCATGTCGGCGCACAGGTGCTTGATCCCCTGGAACCGCCCGATGGGCCGGCCGAACTGCTCGCGGGTCTTGGCGTACTCGGCGGCGGTGTGCAGCGCCCAGGCGGCGGTGCCGCAGGCGTCGGCGGCGAACAGGGTGCAGGCCAGGTCCCGGACGAGCGCCGCGTCGAGGTCGAGGAGACGGCCGGGGGCCACGGTGACACCGCGGGCCCGCACCTCGGCGGTGGGCCGGGTGGGGTCGGCGCTGTCGTGGGTACGGATGTCCAGTGCGGCGGCGTCCACGGCGAACCAGCACGTGCCGTGCGCGGCCTCGGCGGCGAGCAGGACCAGGTCGGCCTCCCCGGCGCCGAGCACCGGTGGCGCGAGGCCGTCCAGGAGGTGTCCGCCGCCCTCGACGGCGACGGCGCTCAGGGTGCCGGGGCCGAGGGCGACCGCGCCGACCCGCCCGGCGAGGGGCTCGGCCCCGGCCCGGTCCAGCAGTACGGAGGCCAGCGCGCTCGGCAGGTACGCCCCGGGCAGCGCCGCCCGGCCGGCCTCCTCGATCACGACGGCGAGGTCGAGCAGGGTGCCGCCGTCCAGGTGGGGCTCCAGCAGCCCGGACTCCGCCAGCGCGTCCCACCAGGCGGGCCGCACGCCGGTCCGCGGCGGGCTGTCGAGCAGCTTGCGCACCTCCTCGGGCGGCACGGTCCGCGCCACCCAGCCGCGTACGGCCTCGGCCAACTCCCGCTGTTCCCCAGTGATTCCGATGCCCATGGGCAGGCAGGCTAGAACACGTTCCATTCTGACGGAAGGTCGGAACGAGAACGTGTTCTCCCGGGCCCGCCGACAGCTGTCCCGGGGCCGGGGGATGCCGCACCGGGTGGGTGCGGTGTGATGGACTGCGCTCCGTTCACCGTTGGCCACGAGGGGGAGACATGACCGCTGACGCCGCGGCACCGCACACGCCCGGGCCCGCACCTGCGGCGCCGGCTCAGGCCGAGAAGAAGCGCCGGGAGGCGAGCCGCATCGAGGGGTGGTCGGTCGCGTGGATGCTCCTGGCCTTGGCCCTCTGGGGAGGGTTCGCCTTCCTGATGCTGGCCGACTACGGCCCCGAGTCCGGGGGCCGGGCGGTCTGCCGGGGCCCGCTGGCCGGCGGCCCGTCGACCAGGGACGCCGTGTGCCGCGACGACGTACTGCGCCAGTGGCCCGCCCTGCTGGGCGTCCTCGCGCTGACGCTCGTCGCCACCGTGATCGCGGCGGCGACCATGGTGTACGCCAAGGTCCTCGCGCGCCTGGCACCGGAGGAGGGGCCCGCCGTACGGCCGCAGGACTGAGCCCCGCCCGGCCGGTCACGGCCCGCAGGCGCACCGACCGCCCGGAACGGCCCTGTGCACTCCGCCCGTTACAGGGCCCCCACGAAGGCGGCGAAGGCGGCAGGGCTCACGGTGAAGACGGGCCCGCCGGGGTTCTTGGAGTCCCGCACGGCGATCAGGCAGGGCTGAGCGGCGACCTCGACGCAGTTGCCACCGGTGTCACCGCTGTACGAGGCCTTGCGCCAGGCGACGGGGCCGAGGGGGGCGCACTCGACGCAATCACCGCCGGTGTCGGAACTGTACGAGGACTTACGCCACCGCGCGCTCGTCAGGTCCTGGATGGTGTCCATAACGCTCCTCCATTACGCGGGCGATCAGCGCCGCCGAGTCCTCCACGGAGAGAGCGGCGGCCTGCAAGTGATCGTAACGGAGCGAACCCTCCCTGAGAGCCTGCGGATTGGCCGTCATATGGCCCTGGACGAAGTCCTCCGTATAGACGAGGTCCGGATCGTCATCGAATCGCAGGAGACTGAACTCGCCCATCAGTCCGGCATGGGCGCCCGCCTCGAAGGGCAGGATCTGCACCTGCACCCACTCCCGCCTCCGCAGAGCCAACAGGTGAGCGAGTTGGTTCCACATGATCTCCCGGCCGCCGATCTCCTGGTGCAGCACGGCCTCACTCATCACCACCCACATCAGTGGCGGGTTCTCTCGGTCCAGGATCCGCTGCCGCTCCATCCGGGCGGCCACCTTCGCATCGAGGTCCCCCTCGGTCCGCACCCTCAGCACCGCCCGTGCGTACTCCTCCGTCTGCAACAGCCCGTAGACCAGCTGCGCTTGAAACGAAGAGATGTAGGCCGCCTTCGCCTCCATCTCCGCATACGGCTGGAACCACGTCGGCAGCTGGCTCCTCAGCACCAGCCCCACCAGCCGGGAGAACGCCCCGTTCGTGTCGAGCGCCGCGTCCACCCGCTCCGAGAAGTCCCGGGTCGGGACCTTCCTGGCGGTCTCGATCTGCCCGATCAGCGAGGCCGTGCAGAAGACGATCTCCCCCAGCTGCCCCTGTTTCAGCCGGGCCTCCTCCCTCAGGCGGCGCAGTTCCGAGCCGTAGTAGTCCAGCGGAGAGGCGCTGGGGTCGAGATCGCGGATGTTGACCATGAGGAGGTCACCCCCAAGTACACGCCGTGCGGCGTTCGTTTCGGTCCGTAGCCGAGCGTAACCACCTCGCTTCACGCTGGTGACGTGAATCACGTAACTGAGCACTCAGCAACCGGGGTTGGCGAGAGCTACCGGATGGGCTTCACCGTCGGTGAGCATTCGGCCCGGCACATGCGCCGCATCCTCCGCATCTACCTGACCAGTTGGGGCCTCGCCGGGCTGACGCACGCCGCCGAACTGGCGCTGACGGAGCTGGTCGCCAACGTCGTCCGGCACGTGCCCGGACGGTCCTGCTCGGTGCTCATCCTGTGCGGGCCGGAGGGCTTGCGGGTGGAGGTGACGGACTGCTGTCCGGACCCGGTGCGCACGGCGCGCTGCGACGACGGAGCGCTCGGCGAGGGCGGACGCGGGCTGCTCCTGGTCGAGGCCGTGACCGACCGGTGGGGCGTGGAGCCGACGACCGGAGGCAAGACGGTGTGGTTCGAGTGCGACGCACCACTCCGCCGCGAAACAACAAGGAGGCGAACCGGACATGGCCGGAAATCGCTCTAGATACCCTCGGTATCAAATGATCCAATCTGGGGCGCTCACGCCACCCCAATTCACCTCCGGGAAGGAAATCATCCGTGAATTGCCTCACGTACGTGGACCTGCACCGACAAGTCTCCTTCGACATCGACAAGGAAATGGAGACCGCCCTCCTCAGGCTCGCCCCCGCCTCGGGGTCGAGCGCCGCCAAGAGCGCGGTGGGCAAACTCCTCCGGCATCAAAAAATGCGGCACCCCCTGTCGGTGCTCCCGATGATGGTGCACGCCATCGAGACGGGTGAGCACGGCCCGGCCGTCCCGCTGTCCGTCGTGCACCTGCTGTGGTGGACCTCGGCCTGCTACCTCGATGACCTGGCAGACGGCCACGGAACGACCGCTTCCGACAGCCTGGACCAGAACGAGGCCCTCCTGGCTTCCGTACTCGGCGGAACGGTCCTCCCGATCCGGATCATCCAGTCGCTGCCGGTTCCGGTGACGGTCCGCGGCGCACTGACGGCGGAGATCGCGACCGGCTGGGCGGTGGGCGCCGAGGGACAGCTGATGGATATGGCGGGGGACGTCCGGAACGCCACCCGGAACTCCGTGATCGCGGCCTATCGCGGGAAATCCGGCGGCCCCTACTCGATGATCACGGCGATGGCGGCGATATTGTCGGGCGCGAGTGACGAGAGAGTGGAGTTGTGGCGGGAGTTCGGCTTCATATTCGGCATACTTTGGCAAATATTCAACGACCAGGAGGACATCCTGTCGGGCCGCAACGAAGACCTGCTCAACGGGACGGTCACGTATCTGCTCGCCTGCGCCCTCGACGACGCCCCCGACCTCAGGGCCCGCGCGGAGCTGCTCGACCGGTGCGCCGCCGCCCGCCATGCGGAGCAGGCGCGCACGGAGCTCACCCGCCACCTCCTCGCGCCGGAGGTGCTGCACCCGTACTCCGCGGAGCTCGACGCCTTCCGCAGGGAGGCCCACCGCCTGCTCACCGTCCTGGGCGGGCACGAACAGCACGTCCCGGTCATGCGGCACCTGGTGGACCACGCCGCGCAGATGCTGCTCCGGCCGGCCCTCGCCGCCGCGGTCCCGGCCACCGTGTAGGCCTCCCGCCGCACGCCGGGTCCCCGCCCGCCGTTGCTCCCCGCCTCGGGCGAACGCCCGCTTCCGCCCGAGCCGACGCCGCCACCGGAGCCGGTCCCGCCGGCCTTCGGGGCACGGGGGGGCGTGGGCAGGACCACCTGCAGCGGCCCCGCACACCGCCGCACCCGCCCCGGAGGGGCCCCGACCTGCCGCGCTACCAGCGGGTAGGGCACCATGGGCCGCCCACCTGCACCACGCACCCCACCCCACCCCACCCCACCCCACCCGGGAGGAACACATGGCCACCCCCAAGCCGGAGATCCTGGCCGCCTTCGAGGCCGCCAAGGGGTTCATGCCCGTACGGGAAGGGCTCGCCCTGTACGAGGCGGCCGTCGCCGCGGCGGGGCTCGGGCTGCCCCTCCTCGAAGTCGGCACGTACTGCGGGCGCTCCACGATCCTGCTGGCCGACGCCGCCCGTGAGGCCGGGGTGGCCGCGATCACGGTCGACCACCACCGGGGCAGCGAGGAGCAGCAGCCGGGCTGGGAGTACCACGACCCGTCCGTCGTGGACCCGGAGGTCGGCCTGATGGACACCCTCCCGACCTTCCGCCGCACCCTCCACACGGCGGGTCTCGAAGAGCACGTCATCGCGATCGTGGGCCGCTCCCCGCAGGTCGCCGCGGCCTGGGGCGGCAAGCTCGGCTTCGTCTTCATCGACGGCGGCCACACCGACGAGCACGCCGGCGGCGACTACGAGGGCTGGGCCCCGCACGTCGCCGAGGGCGGCACGCTCGTCATCCACGACGTGTTCCCGGACCCGGCCGACGGTGGGCAGGCCCCGTACCGGATCTACCTGCGCGCCCTGGCCTCCGGCGCCTTCGAGGAGGTCTCGGTGACCGATTCCCTGCGCGTCCTGCGCCGCATCGCCCCGGGCATCTGACCCCCATCGCCCGGCCCCGCCACGGCACGGGACGCCACGGCACGGGACGGGGCCGGGCCGCGGCCGGGCCCAGGGTGGGCCCTTCCGGGCGATGCGGGCACATAAGCGGATAACCGCACCACGCCCCCGGATGGCCCACGGTCCGCTCCGGCGGGAGGGCCCCGGTCTAGGCTCGCGGCGTGCGCTACGACGACAGACCCCCATCCCCCGAGTCCGCCTCCTCGGTCAGCCCGGAGCGGCGGTGGTTCGTGCGCCGCTCCGGCCTCGCCGTCGGTGCGGCCGTGCTCGCCCCGACCGCCCTGGCGGGGTGGGTCCTCGTGCAGCTGACGACCGGGGCGGGGGCGGACGACGCCCGCCCGCCCCGGATCGTGATGCCGGCCGCCTCGGCTTCGACCACCGCCTCCACCTCGGCCTCCACCTCCGCCTCGCCCTCCGCCTCGCCCTCGGCCGCCGCCCCGCAGAGCGACCCGTCCCCCTCCAAGGGCCCGCTCGCCGGCCGGACCGTGGTCATCGACCCCGGCCACAACACCGGCAACTTCAAGCACACCGACGAGATCGACCGGCAGGTCGACATCGGCACCAACCGCAAGGAATGCGACACCACGGGCACCACCACCAACGCGGGTTACATGGAAGCCGAGTTCACCCTCGACGTGTCCCGCCGGCTGCGTACGGTGCTGGAGGCCAAGGGCCTCAAGGTGGTCATGACCCACGAGGCCGGCACCGCCCGCCCGTGGGGCCCCTGCATCGACGAGCGCGCCCGCATCGGCAACGAGGCCGCCGCCGACGCCGTGGTCTCGGTCCACGCGGACGGCGTCTCCGCGGGCAACCGCGGATACCACATCATCCTCCCGGCCAAGGTCAAGGGCGGCGCCGCGGACACCGCCGCGATCGTCGGCCCCTCGCGTGACCTGGGCGAGCGGATCGGCTCGAACTTCGCCCGTACCACCGGTTCCGCCCCCGCCAACTACCTCGGCAGCGGAACCGGATTGGTCGTCCGCGACGATCTCGGCGGACTCAATCTGTCGACCAGGCCCAAGGTGTTCATCGAATGCGGCAACATGCGTGACGCCAAGGACGCGGCGCTGCTGACGAGTCCGGAGTGGCGACAGAAAGCGGCCCAGGGCATCGCGGACGGCATCGTCGGCTTCTTGGGCGGGTAGTCCCCCCGGGACAGCCTGCCGCCCCGATCCTCTCGGCCGCCGGGAACCTCCGTACCATGGTCCCGCCCGCCCCGCTCCTGCACGTGCGCGACCGCGGCACCACGAGACGACCGAGACCGAGAAGGACACCTAAGACGTGAACATCCGCTCCCTCACTCGAGGCGACGGCGTGGTGATCGGAGCAGCGGCGCTGCTGTTCATCGCCTCGTTCCTCGATTTCTACTCCGCGACCGGCATCGACATGCCGGGCGCGTGGGACACCGACGCATACGGTCTGGTGCTTCCCTCGATCTTCCTGCTCGGCTTCATCGCGGCCGGCCTGCTGATCGCGGGCCGGTTCCAGCCGGAGAGCCGCAAGGTCGCGGGCCTGCCGCTGCCGGCGTGGGGGACGGTGCTCGCGATCGCGTCCGCCTGGTCCTCGCTCTGGGCACTGATCACCATCCCGAGCCGGCTGGACCTCGGCCCGGGCTGCATCATCGCCTTCCTCGCCGCCCTCGCGCTGGCCGGCGTGGCCGTCGCGGGCGCGAAGGTCCCGGCGCTGGCCGGTGCGCTGATGCCCGAGCCGCGGCCCGCGGCGCCCGCGCCGTACGGGGCCCAGCCGCAGCCCGGCGCCGGGTACGGCTACCCGGGCGGCCAGCAGCAGACGCCGTACGGGTCCACCCCGCAGCCGGTCCCGCCGTACGGCGGCACCCCGGCCCCGGCGCCGGCCCCGCAGGACGCGACGCCCGCCCCGGCGGCGGACTTCACCCCGTTCTGGTTCGCGGTCCCGGTGGCCCGCCCCCTCTTCCCCGAGGACGGCTCCCCCACGCCCATCGCCGAACTCGCGCCCGGCACCTGGTACCTGGCGGTGGACCAGCGCGGCCCGGCCACGCTGATCGCCCAGACCCAGGACGGCCGCCGCGGCGTCCTGAACGACACCTCGGGCATCCAGCGCGGCTGACCCGCCCCGCACCCGCCGACGGCCCCCCGCCCTTCCGGGCGGGGGGCCATTGCCCTACAGTCACCTGACGGAGCGTCAGATATGGCTGGAGGGGACGACGTACATGCGCCTCGGACTCGCACTCGGCTACTGGGGCCGCGGCCCCGACCGCGCCCACCTCGACCTCGCCACCGAGGCCGAGCGCCTCGGCTACCACTCGGTCTGGACCGCCGAAGCCTGGGGCTCGGACGCCTTCACCCCGCTGACCTGGATCGCCGCGCACACCTCCCGGATCCGCCTCGGCACCGCCATCGCCCAGATGGCCGCCCGCACCCCCACCGCCACCGCCATGCACGCCCTCACCCTGGACCACCTCTCCGGCGGCCGGATGATGCTGGGCCTGGGCCTGTCCGGTCCCCAGGTCGTCGAGGGCTGGTACGGGCGCCCCTTCCCCGCGAGCCCGCTCACCGCGACCCGGGAGTACGTCGACGTCGTCCGCCAGGCGCTGCGCCGCGAAGGGCCCGTCACCCTCGACGGCCGCTTCCACCAGCACCCGTACCGCGGCACGGACGGCACCGGCATCGGCAAACCGCTCAAGCCCATCACGCACCCGCTGCGCCCGGACCTGCCGGTGCTGCTGGGCGCGGAAGGCCCGAAGAACATCGCCCAGACGACCCGCATCGCGGACGGCTGGCTGCCGCTGTACTGGTCACCGGCCCGCACCGACGTCTACCAGGCCTCCCTGACCGGCCTGCCCGAAGGCTTCATGATCGCCCCTATGGCCAGGGCGAAGGTCTGCGACGACGTCGCCGAGGGCCTGCTGCCCGTCAAGGCCATGCTCGGCTTCTACATCGGCGGGATGGGCCACGCGGCCCGCAACTTCCACGCCGACCTGATGGCACGGATGGGCTACGAGGCGCAGGCCCGCCGCATCCAGGAACTGTTCCTCGCCGGACGCAAGGAGGAGGCCGTGCTCGCCGTGCCGGACGCCTTCGCCGACGAGATCTCCCTGATCGGGCCGCGCGAGCGGATCGCCGAACGCCTCGACCTGTGGCGCAAGGGCCCGGTCACCGACCTCCTCGTGACGGCCCCGGACCCCCACACCCTGCGCGTCCTCGCCGAGCTCAACGCCTAACCCGGCTCCGCCCCGGACGGCGGGACGGCCTCCAGCAGCTCCCGAAGGTCCAGCGGCATCACCGCGATCTCGATGGTCCCGCCGCCCGCGCCGTCCGCACCGCTCCCGTCCGCACCGCTGCCGTACGTGCAGGCCACGATGCGCGAGCCGGGGTTGATGGAGATGCCCTCCTTCACGGACGGCGCCCGCACCCCGGTCGCCCGCCCGCCGGGCAGCGGTACGGGCTCACCGCGCCGGGGCACCCAGCACGGGGCGCCGGGACCGGTGAACACCCGGCCCATCCGCCAGCGGCCCGCACCGGCAGGGTGCCGCGCCATGCACGGGATCCCGTCCGGGGAACCGGCGGCGAGACGCTGCCGCTGCTTGCGCCGCACCAGCCACCCCACCCCGACGACGGCGGCCGCGGCCACCAGGAACTCGATCATCCGCTCATTGAAGCAGGCAGGCGGGCGGGCAGGCCGGACGGGCGACGCTGCCCGTCCGGCCTGCCCCCTGCCTGCCTGCCTGCTCAGCTACCTGACTGGCTGCCTGCCTGGCCGCCTGCCTGGCCGCCTTTCCGGCGTGGAATCCGCGGTCTAACCGCCGCTCAGCTGGCCCGCGCTCGGCACCTTGTCGGTCACCGGCGCGCCCGCGCTCTTACCGGCGTCCTTGACCCCGCCGATGACGCCCTCCAGCGAGCCGATGTCGCCATCGCCGGCATCACCCTTGCGTAGTTTGGTGCCCAGCCCCTTGAGGGACGCGATGCCCGCCGTCAGCGGAGCCATCGCCTTCGACAGCAGCGGGTCGCCCTTGGCGTTGTCCGCCGCCGCCTTCAGCCGGTTGTACGCGAAGGCACCGGCGAGGCCCGCCTTGATCAGCGCGAACGTACGCCCCTTGGCGCCCTTCTTGAACTTGCCCGCACGGTACGGCTTGATGATCCACTGGTATGTCGCCCCCGCCGCGAGGCCCGCGTTGGCGACGAAGCGCGTCTTGGCGAACTTCTGCTTCTCCGCGCTGGTGCTCGGTGAGGGCTCGGCGAGGGCCGCGACCTCCGCCGCTTCCGTCGCCTGCCAGGCCTCGGGCGCCGCCACTTCGGCGGCCGGCGCCGCGGGCACGGACAGGGCCACGTCCTCGCCCCGGCCCCTGCCACCGCCTTCGCTGCCGCAGGCGGCGGCGCCGGCGACCAGTGCGCCGGACACGAGCAGGGCGGTGAGGGCACGTCGGAATCGGGTGGCACTGGGTATGGAAACGCTGCGTTCGGACACGTGGGCCTCCGGGGAGTGAGGTGTCTCCCGCAGCGTCACCCGGGCCCCGGCACTGCGCCACTCGGATGACCCATTCGGGTTTGCCTCACCCCGACGGGGCAAGACGCGCTGCATGCGCACACACACCGGAGTACACGCCCGTGGAGGCGTTCAGGCCGGCCGGGTCGTCGCCGCGGTGGCGGACGTGCTGGCCTTCACGATCGGCCTGTGGATCCTGCTCTACTTCCTCGAAGCCAACCGGGGCAACGGCCTGGTGGAGTTCATCCACGACGCCGCCACATGGCTGGCCGGCTGGTCCTACGACCTGTTCACCTTCGACCACGAATGGGTCCAGGTGGTGGTGGGCTACGGCGTGGCGGCCGTGGCGTACCTCGTCCTGGGCCATTTCATCGCGGGCCGGCTCTACCGCCGCTGACCGCGAGCCCCCTACGGGCAGGCCGCCTCCCCGGGCGGCCTGCCCCCTCACGTCCGTCCCGGCCCTGCGCGGGCTAACCGCAGCAGTCCGGCTCCAGTCCCGACGGCAGCTCCAGCCCCCCGAACACCGCCCCGGTGGCCTCGTCCCCGCCCAGCGCGGCCACGGCCAGCAGCAGCGACCCGGCCGTCCAGGTCGTCTGCTCGACCGGCCACACCGCCTTGTCGTCGAAGACGTAGCCCGTCCAGTACATGCCGTTGTCCGCCCGCAGGTGCGTGATGGACCGCAGGACGTCCAGCGCCCGGTCCGACTCGCCGATCGCCCACAGGGCCAGGGCCAGCTCGCAGGACTCCCCGCCCGTCACCCACGGGTTCGGCAGCACGCAGCGCACGCCCAGCCCCGGGACGACGAACTCGGCCCAGCGGCTCTCGATCCGCGCCCTCGCCTCCGCGCCCGTGAGCGCACCGCCCAGCACCGGGTAGTACCAGTCCATCGAGTAGCGGGACTTGTCCAGGAACCGCTCCGGGTGCCGGCGGATCGCGTGCCCCAGGGAGCCCGCCGCCAGCTCCCAGTCCGGCTGCGGCTCCTCACGGTGCTCGGCGATCGCCAGCGCGCACCGCAGCGCCTGGTGGATCGAGGAGGAGCCGGTGAGCAGCGCGTCGGTGACGGGCGTGCCGTCGGCCTCCCGCTTCCAGCCGATCTCGCCGCCCGGCTGCTGCAGGCCGAGGACGAACTCGACCGCCGCGTAGACGACGGGCCACATGCGGTCCAGGAACGGGTCGTCGCCGGTGGCCAGGTAGTGGTGCCAGACGCCGACGGCTATGTACGCGACGAAGTTGGACTCCCGGCTCGCGTCCTGCGGCTCGGCGGTGTCCACCCCGTCCGGCCGGTCGGCGTACGCCGCGTACCAGGAGCCGTCGGCGTTCTGGTGCCGGGCCAGCCACTCGTAGGCCCGCTCCGCCGCCTCGTGCTCGCCCGCCGCGTCCAGGGCCATCGCGGCCTCGGTGTGGTCCCACGGGTCGAGGTGGTGCCCGCGGAACCACGGGATGGCCCCGTCGGAGCGCTGCGCGGCGAGGATGCCGGCCACCGTCCCGGCGGCCTCCTCGGCGGTCAGCACCCCGTCCAGGACCAGGCGTTCGGTGCGCCCGGGCGAGCTCACTTCGCCGCGCCGACGGGAAGGTGCGGCTTCGTCGCGTACGCCACGAAGCTCTTGCCGATGACCGGGTTCAGCGCCTGCTCCGCGAGCCGCGTCGCGAGGGGCTTCTTCATGATGTCCCAGACCAGGAGCTTGTGGTACGCCTTCACGGGCAGCGCCTTGTCGTTGTCGACGCCGAACGCGCACTTGAGCCACCAGTACGGGGAGTGCAGGCCGTGCGCGTGGTGGGTGCCGTACGTCTTGAGGCCGGCGGCCGCCATCTTCCCGAGCAGTTCGTCGGCTTTGTAGATGCGGATGTGCCCGCCCTCGACCTCGTGGTAGGCGTCGCTCAGCGCCCAGCAGATCTTCTCCGGGCCGTAGCGCGGCACGGTGATGGCGATGCGGCCGCCCGGCTTGAGGACGCGGACCATCTCCGCGAGCACGCCCTTGTCGTCGGGGATGTGCTCCATCACCTCGGAGATGATCACGACGTCGAAGGACTCGTCCGGGAAGGGCAGGGCCAGCGCGTCGCCCTCCATGGCGGTGGCGGTGGCCCCGGCCGGCGCCTCACCAGCCTCCTTCATGGCGGCGAACCACTTGGCGACCTCGCGGATCTCCTCGCCGTTGCGGTCGACTGCGACCACCTGGGCACCGCGCCGGTAACACTCGAAGGCGTGCCGGCCGGCGCCGCAGCCCAGATCGAGCACACGGTCGCCTGCGGCGAGCGGGAACCGGGAGAAATCGACGGTCAGCACGGGGTCCTGCCTTCGCAGTCGCGGGGGTGGAGGGGGTGGAACGGGAGCCGGGAGCACCCGGGGCGGCGGGGGTGCCGCGGGTCCCGGGAGTGCCCGGAAGGCATCGACGTCATGGAGCGCAGGTCACCGGGCGCTGCGGGTACGGGCCGCATGCCGCTCGATGGCGGCGCGGTAGTGCGCGGCAGTGCCCTCGGCGGCTCTGGCCCACGTGAACCGGGACAGCACCCGCTCACGTCCGGCCGCACCGAGGCGCGCCCGCAACTGCGGGTCGCCGAGCAGCCGGCCCAGCGCGGCGGCCAGCGCGCCCGCATCGCCGGGCGGCACCGCGAGGCACGTCTCGCCGTCGGGACCCGCGACCTCGGGGATGGCACCGCCGGTGGTGGCGACCAGCGGCGTGCCCGTGGCCATGGCCTCGGCGGCGGGCAGCGAGAAGCCCTCGTACAGGGAGGGCACGCAGGAGACCTGCGCGCTGCGCACCAGGTCCACGAGCTCGGCGTCGGTGATGCCCTTGACGAAGCGGACCGCGTCCTGGAGCCCGTACGACTCGATCGCGCGGGCGACCGGCCCCTGCTCGGCGCGCTTGCCGACGACGACGAGGTGCGCGTCGGGCTGCTCGGTCCGCAGCTTCGCGAGCGCCTCGACGAGGTGGACCAGGCCCTTGAGCGGGACGTCGGCGCTGGAGGTCGTCACGATCCGGCCCGGCACCTCGGCGACGGACGCGTCGGGCGACCACAGATCGGTGTCGGCGCCGATGTGGACGACGTGGATGCGCTCGTCCCGCACGCCCAGGTGCTCGGCGATCTCCTGCTTGGAGGAGCCGGACACGGTCAGCACGGACGGCAGCCGGCGGGCGACCCGCCCCTGCATCCGCGTGAACCCGTACCAACGCCGCACCGAGAGGCGCTTCTTGTAGTCCCGGGCGGCGTCGAGGTCCAGCTGCCGGTCGACGGTGATGGGGTGGTGGATGGTGGTGACCAGCGGCGCGCCGAGGCCGGCCAGCAGGCCGTAGCCGAGCGTCTGGTTGTCGTGGATGACGTCGAACTGGCCCGCGCGGGCCGCGAGGTGACGCCGGGCCCGCAGCGAGAAGGTCAGCGGCTCGGGGAATCCGCCGGTCCACATGGTGGCGACTTCCAGCGCGTCGATCCAGTCCCGGTACTCGCCGCGCCCCGGCGTACGGAACGGGTCGGGCTGCCGGTACAAGTCGAGACTCGGCAGTTCGGTCAGGGTGGCACCGGTGTCGAGGACGGGGTACGGCTGCGCGCCGATGACCTCGACGGAGTGCCCGAGCCTCACGAGCTCCCGCGAGAGGTGCCGGACGTAGACGCCCTGGCCGCCGCAGAACGGGTTCCCCTTATAGGTGAGGAGTGCGATGCGCAACGGGCGGTCGCCGTCGGTGGCGGAACCCGCGAAAGGGCTCGTCACCATGGCCTCAGCGGTCACTCTCGGCCCCCTTCTCCCTGCAACTTTCGCCGGAGCGTAACCGCTCGCATAATGTAGAACAAGTTTCAGACTTGATCCGTCGAAGACCATTGAATCTACCGGCCGGAAACCACACCGTAAGAGGCGGAGCAGGTGATTCGCGCCACGGCTCGGGCGCCTGCCATGCTGACCGCCGATCACCTGACCATCACCCGCCGGATCACCACCGAACAGCGACGTGAACAGCCCGGAAGTCAGCACCGCAACGACACGGAACGCCATGGAACGGGACAGATGACAGCGGAAGCGAAAGCCGTCGAGAAGGCCGTCGCCGCGACGGCGTCCCCTCCCCTGACGGAGCGCCAGGAGGCGCGCCGCCGCAGGATCCTGCACGCCAGCGCCCAGCTGGCCAGCCGGGGCGGTTTCGACGCCGTCCAGATGCGGGAGGTCGCCGAGGCGGCCGGGGTCGCGCTGGGCACCCTGTACCGGTACTTCCCGTCCAAGGTGCACCTCCTCGTCGCCACGATGCAGGATCAGCTCCAGCACATGCACACGACGCTCCGCAAACGCCCCCCGGCGGGCGAGGACCCGGCGGCCCGGGTCGCGGAGACCCTCATGCGGGCCTTCCGCGCGCTCCAGCGCGAACCCCACCTCGCGGACGCCATGGTCCGCGCCCTGACGTTCGCGGACCGGAGCGTGAGCCCCGAGGTGGACACGGTGTCCCGGCTGACCACGGCGATCATCCTGGACGCGATGGGCCTGGAAGCCCCGCCGACGGCGGAACAGCTCTCCGCGGTCCGGGTGATCGAGCACACCTGGCACTCGGCACTGATCACCTGGCTCTCGGGCCGCGCCTCGATCGCCCAGGTAAAGATCGACATCGAAACGGTCTGCCGCCTGATCGACCTGACGACACCCCCACCCCGAGAAACGGCCTGAACCGACGGTTCGGGCGGGGAGGTAAGGCGGGGGGAGCGGGTCGGGGTCGGTGGGGCGGGGCGGGGGGGAGGGGCGGGGCGGGGCGGGGTTGCAAGCGCGGGGCGGGAGCCACGGGGCGGGATCCGGGTGGGGCGGGGTCGGTGGGGTGGGGCCGGAGCCGAGGGGCGGGGTGTGGGCGGGGCGGTGTCGGGGTGGGTTCGGGGGCGTCCCGTCAGTCCACTGTCCTTCCGTGCCGTGCCGGCCCGTCAAGGGCGCTCCTTCGTCGCGTCGCTTCGCGATGTCGCTGCGCTCCACCCTTGACCGCCCGTCCCGTCCCGGAAAGACAAAGACTGACGGGAAGCCCCCGAAGGATGGCCGGGGGGTTCATGTCCAGGGGCGGCCCGATCAGAGATCCGGGACAGGGGCCCCCGTCCCTCCGGAGCCGGCTCACCGGGACCGGCCAGCCAGCCCGTAATGGCGGGCACGGCCCCCTTCGGGCCCCCTATCCCAGTAGCGCTGGGCCGGTGGACGCCTCAGATCGCTACGCGCTTCTCCCTGCTCAGCGTCCACCGGCCGTCTGTGGCCGTTCATAGGCCGCCCGAACATGGGATATTGGCGACCTTTTGGGGCGTCTGCGGTCTGTCTGTGGTGAAAAACGGCCGAGAGGGAGTCTGATGCCGGACTTTCCAACCTCCCACTCCACCAAGCCGCTTCAAGGTCCTTAATGGTCGACCAAAAGGGACAAACGACCCGCTGTCGCGTGCTTGGTGATGGAGTGCTGGCCGTGGGCGGCTTATGAACGGCCCCAGACGGCCGGCGGACGCTATGCCGGGAGAAGCGCGTAGCGATCTGGGGCGTCCTCGGGCCCACTCCGCCCCTGGTGGGCTTCTCGCTGCCTGGTGCGGGCTGCGCCCCAGCGTCGTCTGACTGGCCGGTCCTGGTGGGGCCGGCTGCGGATGGACGGGGACCCCTGTCCAGGATCCGTGATGGGGCCGCCCCTGGACACGTGCCCCCCGGCCATCCTTCGGGGGCTTCCCGTCAGTCTTTGTCTTTCCGGGACGGGACGGGCGGTCAAGGGTGGCCGCAGGCCATCGCGAAGCGACGCGACGAAGGAGCGCCCTTGACGGGCCGGCACGGCACGGAAGGACAGTGGACTGACGGGACGCCCCCGGACCCACCCCGACACCGCCTCGCCCGGACCCCGCCCCTCGGCTCCCGCCCCGTGCTTCCGACCCCGACCCGCCTCTCCCCGCCCCTGGGAATCCCGCCCCACCCCACCGACACCGCCCCGCCTGTCCCCCACCCCCAACCCCCCGCCCCACCCCACCGACCCCGCCCCGCCGGCCCCCACCCCCTCACTCCTCCGGCGGGAACACCGCCTCGCCGCTGCCCGCCAGGGTGATCAGGATCGCCTCCACCGGGCAGCCCTCCGCCGCCGTCAGGATCGGCTCGTTCGCGTCCGTCTCCGGGTCGCGCGGGTGCGACTGGCGCGCCGAGTCCAGGGCGAAGCCCTCCGGTGCGTGGTTCACGCACATGCCCGAGCCGATGCAGACCCCGCGGTCCACCTCCACCACCCAGCGGTCACCCATCAGGCACCCGCCGCGTAGCCCGCCGGCAGGTGGATCATCTTGTGCTCCAGGTACTCGCTCAGCCCCTCGGGCCCGAACTCCCGCCCCACACCGCTGTTCTTGTAGCCGCCGAACGGCCCCAGCATGTCCAGGCTGAAGGTGTTCACGTTGAAGGTGCCCGTCCGTACCCGCCGGGCGAAGTCGATGCCGTGCTCGACGTCTCCCGTCCAGACGCTGCCGCTGAGGCCGAACTCCGAGTCGTTGGCGATCCGTACCGCCTCCGCCTCGTCCCCGTACGGGATCAGGCAGACGACCGGTCCGAAGATCTCCTCGCGGGCGATCCGCATCGAGTTGTCCACGTCCCCGAACAGCGTCGGCTCCACGTACCAGCCCTGCTCCAGGCCCGCCGGGCGGCCGCCGCCCGCCAGGACCTTCGCGCCCTCCTCCTGGCCGATCCGGATGTAGTCCAGCGACCGCTGTTGCTGCCGCCTGGCGACCAGCGGTCCGAGCTGCGTCGCCGGGTCCAGCGGGTCGCCGACCACGAGCGCGCCGGCCGCGGCCGCGAGCGCCTCGGCGACCTCCTCGTACCGGCTGCGCGGCGCGAGGACGCGGGTCTGGGCCACGCAGGCCTGCCCGTTGTTCATCCAGGCCGCGGGGACGATCCCGGCGATGGTGGTTTCGAGGTCGGCGTCCGGGAGGATCACGGCGGCGGACTTGCCGCCGAGTTCGAGGGTGACCCGGGTCAGGTTGCGGGCGGCGACCTCCATCACGCGCCTGCCGGCGGCGACCGAGCCGGTGAAGGCCACCTTGTCGACGCCGGGGTGGCCGACCAGGTACTCGCTGACCTCCCGGTCGGCGGGCAGGATCGACAGCACGCCCTCCGGCAGCCCGGCCTCCCGGGCGATGTCGGCGAGGATGTAGGAGTCCAGCGGTGACTCGGGGGACGGCTTGAGGATCACCGTCGACCCGGTGAGCAGCGCGGGGGCGAGCTTGGCGGCGGCCACGAACTGGGGCACGTTCCACGGGATGACGGCCGCGACCACGCCCACCGGCTCGCGGCGCACCAGGATCGGCCCGAGCGCCCCCTGGCGGTGCTCCTCGTACGGGTAGGCGCGCGCGACCTGGATCGCGGCGTCGTAGACCATCATCGGGCCGAGCGCCTGCGCGAGGACGCTCCAGGAGTACGGGGACCCGTTCTGCGAGCTGATCGAGCGGGCGATCTCCTCGTGGCGGACGGCGATCGCGTCCTTGATCCGGGTGATGACGGCGATCCGCTCGTCCAGGGAGGTCCGGGGCCAGGGTCCCTCGTCGAAGGCCTTGCGCGCGACGGCGACGGCGCGGTCCACGTCCGCGCGGGAGGCGTGCGGGACGCTGCCGATGACCTGCTCGGTGTGGGGGGAGACGATCTCGATCGTGTCGGTGCCCAGCGGATCCGTCCACTCCCCGCCGATGAACAGGTGTCCGTGTTCCACGAGCTCGGTCATGGCTGCTGCCTCCTGCGGCTTGGCTTTCCCGAACTGATACCAGTTCTAGTTCTAGGAGTCCACGGCCAGGACGGAACGGTCCGGAAGATCCATCGAGCGGTTACGACTAGTCAGGACGGGCCGCAGATGGTCGACTTGGGCGACTACTGCAACACGTTCTCGTGAGAGGGAGCCGGGCGGCGCAGACGCGGCGGCCAGGCCCAGACAGGGAGCCCCCATGCCGCAGGACACGCCCCGCCGGACCGTCCCGCACACCCCTCCGGACCCGGCACGCAACCAGGACCCGGCACGCAACCCGTCACCCGCCACCGCCCCACACGTCAGCGACCACGGCGGCGGCGTCCGCGGCATCAGGGTCCCGATCCCCGACAACCCGCTCGGCCACACCCTCGTCCACGTCCTCGACACCGACCGCGGGCCCGTCCTGATCGACACCGGCTGGGACGACCCGAAGTCCTGGGACACCCTCGTCGCCGGCCTCGCCGCGCTCGGCACCTCCGTCGCCGACGTCCACGGCGTGGTCATCACCCACCACCACCCCGACCACCACGGCCTGTCCGGCCGGGTCCGCGAGGCCTCCGGCGCCTGGATCGCCATGCACGCCGCCGACACCGAGGTCGTCGTACGGACCCGGTCCGCCGAGCCCGGCACCTGGTTCGACTACATGAGCGAGAAGCTCGCCGCCGCCGGAGCCCCCGAGGAGCACGTCGCCCCCCTGCGCGCGGCCCGCGCGAGCGGCCGCCTGCGCACCCTGCCCGGGCTGCGGGCCGCCGTCCCGGACCGGGAGATCGTCCCCGGCGAGCTGCTCCCCCTCGCCGGGCGCCGGCTGCGCGCCGTCTGGACCCCCGGGCACACCCCCGGCCACGTCTGCCTGCACCTGGAGGAACGGCACCCGGCGGACCTCCCCGGCAACGGCCGCCTCTTCTCCGGGGACCACCTGCTGCCCGGGATCTCCCCGCACATCGGCCTGTACGAGGCCCCCGACGAGAACGGCGTCACCCAGGTCACCGACCCCCTCGGCGACTACCTCGACTCCCTCGAACGCATCGGGCGCCTCGACCCGGCCGAGGTCCTCCCGGCGCACCAGCACGCCTTCACCGACGCCCCGGCCCGGGTCCACGAGCTGCTGCGCCACCACGAGGAGCGGCTGAGCGGGCTGTGGCGGCTGCTGGCCAAGCCGCTGACCCCGTGGGCGCTGGCGGAGCGCATGGAGTGGAACCGGCCCTGGGAGCAGATCCCGTACGGCTCCCGCAACATCGCCGTCTCGGAAGCCGAAGCGCATCTGCGGCGCCTGGTGAAGCAGGGCCGGGCCGAGGCGGTCCCGGGCAGTGACCCCGTCGCGTACCGCGCCGTGTGACGGCGGGCCCGCCGGTAAGGGGCGCTGGGCCTGGGCGCCCCCCATCCGGACTGCTACGGGCCGGTACAGTGAACCCGTCGTCCACCCTTCCGTACGGGGGGAAGCCGGTGCGATTCCGGCGCTGACCCGCAACCGTGACCCGCCCCGGCCCCGCCCGGGCGGGAAGCCGGACTGCCCCGTACGCGAGGTGCGCGGCTCGCGCCGCCGGAGCCCCGGCGGCCGGCACCGTCGAGGTAAACGGAGCCGGAGCCCGGTGCCCTTGTGCGCGCCTGCCTCCCGGCTCCCCAGCACGAGAGGCACCCGCCCCCATGAACGTCCGCCGCAGCGCCGCCGCGCTCGCCGCCTCCGCCGTGCTCTGTGCGGGCGCCGCCCCTGCAGCCCTCGCCGCGCCGTCTCCGTCCGCCCCGGCGGCGCCGGTGATCCCGTCGGGTCTGTTCGGCAAGAAGGACCCGACGTACGACGGCGTGTGGCGGCAGTCCTTCGCGCTGCTGGCCCAGCAGACGGCCGGTGTGAAGCCGGCCAAGGAGGCCGTCGCCTGGCTCGCCGGCCAGCAGTGCGCGAACGGCGGCTTCGCCTCGTTCCGTGCGGACGCGTCCGCGGCCTGCGACGACAAGACGATGTACGACACGAACGCCACCTCGATGGCCGTGCAGGCGCTGAAGGCGCTGGGCGGCCAGGACGCGGCGGTGAAGAAGGGCGTGGACTGGCTGAAGTCCGTCCAGAACGAGGACGGCGGCTGGGCCTTCGTCCCCGGCACCCCCAGCGAGGGCAGCTCCACCTCCCTCGTCATCAGCGCGCTGGCCGCGGCGGGCGAGAAGCCGGCCGAGGTGAAGTCGAAGGCGGGCAAGTCCGCGTACGAGGGCCTGCTGGCCTTCCAGCTGGGCTGCGCCGCCGAGCCGGCCGCCGACCGGGGCGCCTTCGGGTACCAGCCGGCCGACGGCAAGCTCGCGGCCAACGCCGATGCCACGGCCGCCGCGGTCCTGGCCGGGCTGGGCCAGGGCTCGGTCGTGGCCCCCGCCGCGACGGACACCCCCGCAGCCGCGCTGGCCTGCCCGGCGACGGACGCCGCCGACCCGGCGGCCGCGGCGCAGGGCGCGGCCGGCCACCTGGCCGAGACGCTGAAGAAGGACGGCCACCTGACGGCCGTCACCCCGGGCGCGGACCAGCCGACCGCGGACACGGGCAACACCGCGGACGCGGTGATCGCCCTGGCGGCGGCCGGGCACAAGCAGTCGGCGGCGGGCGCGCTGGAGTGGCTGAAGGCGAACTCGGCGCAGTGGTCGAAGGACAGCCCGGCGGCGCTCGGCACCCTGGTCCTGGTCGCGCACGCGACGGGCACGGACCCGAAGTCGTTCGGCGGCACGGACCTGGTGACGGCGCTGAACGCGACGGGCCCGGCGTCGCAGACGGGTGACGCGGCCGCGTCGAAGTCCGGGAAGCCCGAGAAGGGCGAGAAGGACGAGAAGGACGAGTCGGACACCGACTCGAACGCGAACGTCTGGTGGATCGTGGGTGCGGGCCTGGCGGCGGGCATGGGCATCGGCGTCCTGCTGAGCGGCCGCCGGAAGAAGAACCAGCTCTGATGCGCCGCCGCGGCCTGACACCGCTGGTCCTCGCGTTCGGTGTCCTCCTCACGCTCCTGGCGTCGTCCCCGGCGCTGGCGGCGAGCTACCGCTACTGGTCGTTCTGGGAGGGCACGGGGGGCCAGTGGCAGTACGCCACGCAGGGCCCCTCGACGGCCCGCCCGGCCGACGGCGCGGCCCTTGGCTTCCGCTTCGCGGTGAGCCGCGACGCGGCGGCCGAGGCGGCGAAGCCGCGCGCGGCGGCGGACTTCGCGGCGGTCTGCGGGGGCACCACCGCCGTGGAGGGCCGCAAGCGGATCGCGGTCGTCGTCGATTTCGGCCTCCCGGCGGACGCCCCGGCCGGGGACGCCGCGCCGCAGGACACCCCGCGCACGGCCTGCGCCCAGGTCGCCCCGGACGCCACGGCGGCCGAGGCGCTGGCGGAGGTCGCCAAGCCGCTCCGCTACAACAGTGCGGCACTGCTGTGCGCGGTGTCGGGCTACCCGAAGCAGGGCTGCGGCGAGCCGATCGCGGACGACGGGCCGCAGCCTGCGGCGGGGCCGAAGCCGAAGCCGTCGGCCCCGTCCGACGGCGGCCCGTCGACCGGCCTGCTGGCCGGCCTGGCGGCGGTGGCCGCCCTGGCAGCGGCGGCCGTCTGGCAGTCCCGCCGCCGCCGATGACCCCCACACCGCCAAGCCCCGAACCGGGCCCGGGCCCGCCCCCCGTCGATCCGCAGACGCCGACCCCCACGCCGCAGACGCAGGCCGCCCGGCCGCACACGCCCGACGCCGAGCCGCAGACGCAGGTCCCCGGGCCGCAGGCACCCGACGCCGAGCCGCAGGCGGTGGTCGGCGGGCCGCAGGCGGTGGAAGGCCCTGAATCGGACGGAGCGCCGCCGAGTACCGAGTCGGCGTGGGTCGTTGCTGCTCGGAGACCGCAGTCGGCCGCCTCCGGCGTCGCCGCAGCCGGGTCCCGCGGGGCGGAAAACGCCGGGGCTGTTCGGGCGGCAGCCGCGGGGCGGGGTGTCGTGAGGAGCCGTCGGCCCGCAGTCGACGGCCTGACCCCGCCCGGGCCCGGGGAGGCCGGGGCGGGTGGTCCCGGGTTCCGGCCGACGTACGAAAAAATGGCGGCGCCCCTGGCCCGCCGTGGCAACGCCCTGCACGCGGGGGCCTGGTGGCTGTGGGCCCTCGGCCTGGCCACCGCCGCCTCCCGCACCACCAATCCGCTCCTGCTCGGCCTGATCGTCGGTGTCGCCGGCTACGTCGTCGCCGCCCGCCGGACCTCCGCCCCCTGGGCCCGTTCCTACAGCGCCTTCCTCAAGCTCGGCCTGTTCGTCATCGGGCTGCGCCTCCTCTTCTCCGTGCTGCTCGGCTCCCCCGTCCCCGGCGCGCACACCCTCTTCACCCTCCCCGAGGTGCCGCTGCCCGACTGGGCGGCCCAAGGCATCCGCGTCGGCGGCCGCGTCACCGCCGAGCAGCTCGTCTTCGCCTTCTACGACGGCGCCAAGCTCGCCGCCCTCCTCGTCTGCGTCGGCGCCGCCAACGCCCTCGCCAATCCGGCCCGACTGCTGAAGTCCCTCCCGGCCGCCCTCTACGAGGTCGGCGTCGCCGTCGTCGTCGCCATGACCTTCGCGCCGAACATGGTCGCCGACGTGGCCCGGCTGCGGACCGCCCGCCGCCTGCGCGGCCGTCCCACCGGCGGCGTCAAGGCGGTCCTCCAGATCGGCCTGCCCGTCCTGGAGGGCGCCCTGGAGCGTTCCGTCGCCGTCGCCGCCTCGATGGACGCCCGCGGCTACGGCCGCACCGCGCAGGTCCCGCCCGCCGTCCGGCACACCACCAACGCCCTCACCCTCGGCGGTCTGCTCGGCATGTGCGCGGGCACGTACGGCCTGCTCGCCGCCGAGGGCGCCGCGTACGGGCTGCCGGTCCTGGTCATCGGCCTGGTCCTGGCGCTCGCGGGCCTGCGCCTGGGCGGACGGCGCAGCATCCGGACCCGCTACCGGCCCGACCGCTGGGGCGGGCGCGCCTGGCTGGTCGCCGGGTCGGGCGCGGCCGTAGCCGCCGCCCTCGTCCGCGCCGCGGCCGTCGACCCGGAGGCCCTGCTGCCCGGTGTGGTGCCCCTGGTGGCGCCGACGCTCCCGCTGTGGCCCGCAGCCGCGATCCTCGTCGGCCTGCTCCCCGCCTTCGTGGCGCCCGCACCACCCGTATCACCCGCACCACCCGTATCGCCCAAGGAGGCGTCGCAGTGATCCGCTTCGAGCAGGTGTCGGTCACCTACGACGGCGCCGCGCAGCCCACCCTCCGCGACGCCGATCTGGTGATCCCGGAGGGAGAGCTCACGCTCCTGGTCGGACCGTCGGGCGTCGGCAAGTCGACCCTCCTCGGAGCGGTCTCCGGCCTGGTCCCGCACTTCACCGGTGGCACGCTGCGCGGCCGCGTCACGGTCGCCGGGCGCGACACCCGCACGCACCGGCCGCGCGAACTCGCCGATGTCGTGGGCACCGTCGGCCAGGATCCGCTCGCCCATTTCGTGACGGACGTCGTCGAGGACGAGCTCGCCTACGGCATGGAGTCGCTCGGTCTGGCCCCGGCCGTCATGCGCCGCCGGGTCGAGGAGACCCTGGACCTGCTCGGCCTGAACGAGCTGCGCGACCGTCCCATCGCCACCCTCTCCGGCGGCCAGCAGCAGCGGGTCGCGATCGGCTCGGTGCTGACCCCGCACCCCAAGGTCCTGGTCCTGGACGAGCCGACCTCGGCGCTGGACCCGGCGGCCGCGGAGGAGGTGCTCGCGGTCCTCCAGCGGCTGGTGCACGACCTGGGCACCACCGTGCTGATGGCGGAGCACCGCCTGGAGCGGGTGGTCCAGTACGCGGACCGGGTGCTGCTGCTCCCGGCCCCGGGCGCGGCGCCGGTCATCGGCAGCCCGGCCTCCGTGATGGCGGTCTCGCCGGTGCACCCGCCGGTGGTCGCGCTGGGCCGCCTCGCGGGGTGGTCCCCCGTACCCCTGTCGGTCCGCGAGGCCCGCCGCCAGTCACCCCCGCTCCTCTCCCGCCTGGCACACACGGCCCCGCCCACCCCCAACACACAGCACACGACCCCGTACCCCGACCACGCAGCCCCGCCGACCTCCAACACGCAGGGCACAGGGCCGGGCCCTGACCGCGCAGCCCCGCTGGCGCTTGAGGCACGGCGCACCGGGCCGGACCCCGACCACACAGCCCCGCCGACCTCCGACACGCAGGGCACAGGGCCGGGCCCCAGCTATGCAGCCCCGCCAGCCCCCGATACGCGGCGCACCGGGCAGGACCCCAACCACCCAGCCCCGCCGACCCCCGACCCGCGACGCACCGGGCCGGGCCTCAACCACCCAGCCCCGCCGGCGCTTGAGGCGCGGGGTCCGGGGCGGAGCCCCGGTTTCGGGAAGGGGCGGGGCGGGGAAGAGGCCCCGCGCAGCGGCCCCAGCCCCAGCCCCCGCGTCGGCGTCCCCGGAGTCCTGCTCCGCCTGTTCCGCCTGCTCCGCCGGAGCGAGCCGCCGGCCCCCGCCCCCGCCCCCGAACCGGACACCGGCAACGGCACCGGCACCGGCACCGGCACCGCCTGTGTGGCCCGCCTCACCTCGCTCTCCCTCCGCCGTGGCCGCGCCGAGGTCCTCCACGGCATCGACCTCGCCGTGGCGCCCGGCGAGACCATCGCCCTCATGGGCCGCAACGGCGCCGGGAAGTCCACCCTCCTCGCCACCCTCATCGGCACGCTGGCACCCACCACCGGCTCGGTGTCCGTCTGCGGCCGCACCCCGCACCGCACCGCACCGCAGGAGATGGTCCGCCGGGTCGGCCTGGTCCCGCAGGAGCCCCGTGACCTCCTCTACGCCGACACCGTGGCCGCCGAGTGCGCCGCGGCCGACGCCGACGCCGGCCGGCCGCCGGGCACCTGCCGGGCCCTGGTCCGGGAGCTGCTGCCCGACGTCCCCGACGGCACCCATCCGCGGGACCTCTCCGAGGGGCAGCGCCTGGCGCTGGCCCTGGCCCTCGTACTCACCGGCCGGCCCGCCCTGCTCCTGCTCGACGAGCCGACGCGCGGTCTGGACTACGCGGCCAAGGCCCGCCTGATCGAGATCCTGCGGGCGCTGGCCGCCGACGGGCACGCCATCGTCCTGGCCACGCACGATGTGGAGCTCGCCGCCGAGCTTGCGCACCGGGTCGTGATCCTGGCGGGCGGCGAGATCGTCGCGGACGGGCCGACCGCCGAGGTCGTCGTGTCGTCGCCGGCGTTCGCACCGCAGGTGGCCAAGATCCTGGCCCCCGGCCACTGGCTCACGGTGACCCAGGTCGCCCGTGCCCTGGCCACCTCCACCACCCCCGACTCCAACCCCGACCCCGCCCCCGCCACCACCTCCGACTCCAACCCCGACCCGGACCCCGACCCCGCCACCTCCGCCGCCGCCGGCCCCGCCGGCCCTGCCGCCGCCGACACTCCCGGGGCCAAGCCGTGAACCACCGCCCCGTGCGCGTCGGCCCCCGCGCCGCCGTCGCGCTGCTCCTCGTGACCCTGATCGGTGTCGCCGCCTTCGGCTGGCCGCTCCTGGCCGACGGCCAGTCCGGACTCGCCCACTCCCGGGACGCCCCGTGGCTGTTCGCGGGGCTGCTGCCCCTCCTCGTCGCCGTGGTCGTCGCGACCATCGCCGATCAGGGGATGGACGCCAAGGCGGTGGCGATGCTCGGCGTGCTCGCCGCGGTCGGTGCCGCGCTGCGGCCGCTGGGCGCGGGGACGGCGGGCCTGGAGCCGATGTTCTTCCTGATGGTGCTCAGCGGCCGGGTCCTCGGCCCGGGCTTCGGCTTCGTCCTCGGTTCGGTGACGATGTTCGCGTCCGCGCTGCTCACGGGCGGGGTCGGGCCGTGGATGCCGTTCCAGATGCTGGCGATGGGCTGGTTCTCGCTGGGCGCGGGCCTGCTGCCCGGTGCGCAGAGGCTGCGGGGCAGGGCGGAGCTGCTGATGCTGGCGGCGTACGGGTTCGTGGGCTCGTTCGCGTACGGCACGGTCATGAACCTGCAGGGATGGGTGCTGCTGCAGGGCATGGGCCAGGGCATCTCGTTCCACCCCGGGGATGCGGTGGCCGCGAACCTGGCGCGGTTCGCCGCGTACTGCGCGGCGACGTCGCTGGGCTGGGACCTGGGCCGGGCCGTGCTCACGGTCGTGCTGACCCTCGCGGTCGGCGGGCCACTGCTGAGGGCGTTGCGGCGGGCGGTGCGAAAAGCGGCGTTCGAGGCGCCCGTTTTCTTCGGTTCGGGTTGAAAGTGGCCCCGCACACACCCTATTTCGTGTAGCGAACCGCCACATA